>DASSZO010000105.1:0-13142 GCA_035702815.1 Candidatus Aquilonibacter sp.
CCTACACGCCGCCGCACGACACCCCGCGCGGGGGGATGACAACGCGGCATGGTGCGGAATCAGAGGCGACGTGAGTAAGGCAGATATCATCGTCGGCATTCAGTGGGGCGACGAAGGCAAGGGGCGCATTGTCGATTTGTATGCGCAGGAGTACGACGTCGTTGCGCGGTTCGGCGGTGGAGATAATGCGGGGCATCAGATCAAGGTCGGCGATACGGATATCGCGCTGCGAATCGTGCCGTCCGGCGTCTTAAATCCCGGCGTCGAATTGTTCATCGGCGGCGGGACGGTCGTGAGCCTGACAGGCCTGCTCGACGAACTGGATCGCCTGGCGGCCATCGGCGTGGACACCAGCCGGGTCAAAGTGTCGGATCGAGCGCACATCGTCTTTCCGTACCACGCGGCGCAGGATCGTGCGAACGAACGGGCGCGCGGCAATGCGGCGATCGGCACGACGGGGCGCGGTATCGGCCCCGCGTACGGCGATAAGGTTGCGCGCAGCGGCATCACCTTTACCGACATTCGCCGTCCCGAACTGCTTGCCGAGAAGATTCGCCTCAACCTTATGCGCCTGGGGAACCTTGAAGGCGAGCACGTTCCCGACGAATCGGAACTCGTGGCCCAGACGCTCGATGCTGCCGCGCGGCTCGATTCGCACGTCGTCGACGGTGTTGGCTACATCCACGAAAAGTTCGAGCGCGATAAACGGGTCTTGATCGAAGGCGCGCAAGGCTCGCTGCTCGACGTCGGCTACGGCACCTATCCGTACGTCACGAGTTCGCATACGATCGCGGGCGGAGCATGCACGGGCCTGGGCATCGGTCCGACGGAGATCGGGCGCGTCATCGGCGTGGTCAAAGCCTACTGCACCCGGGTCGGCTCTGGACCGTTCCCCTCCGAGTTGCATGACGAGACAGGCGAGCGCTTACGGCGGGCCGGGGGCGAGTTCGGGACGGTGACGGGGCGCCCGCGGCGCTGCGGCTGGTTCGACGCCGTGGCCGGGCGTTACGCCGTGCGTCTCAACGGTCTGACGTCGGTCGTGATCACGAAATTGGACGTGCTCAGCGGGTTCGAGAAGATTGGCCTCGTGACGGGCTACCGTCTCAAGGGCGCGCCCGCGGGCTTTTCCGACGCCGGCGCGCCGGATCTCGAGCTGGTCGTCGAAGAGCTCGAGGGGTGGTCCGAAGATATTTCGGGCGTCCGTAAGGTCGCCGAGCTCCCCCAAGCAGCCCGCCGCTATGTCGGCCGGATAGAAGAGTTACTCTCCGTGCCGGTCGAACTCGTTTCGGTAGGACGGGAACGGTCTCAACTCGCTCGTTAACGGAAACGATTCGTGAACTTTTTGCGGATGCAAGCGAGCCCCGTTAAAGCGTTTTGTGTCGTGACCGATATTCGGGATAGTAGTTCGTCGGTGTTGCCGACGGATTTCTCCCTCGTTGGACACGGACGTCCAGCGCTGCAGGCCATGGCTGGCTCGGAGAATTAAGGTAGACCTTGGATCGTTTTACACCGATCTTGTCCGGCATCACCGCACGTCTGCAACAGATGTGGCAAGGCCAAACGCGCCAGACGCAGATCATGACGGTGCTCGGAGCAGCCATCCTCCTCGTTGCCGTCATCGGCCTCGGATGGCTTGAATTCGGACGCCCGCCCACCTATAACACGCTCTTCTCGAATCTGTCGTCTGAAGACGCCGCTGCAGTCACGGCGAAGCTCAAGGACGACAAGGTTCCGTACACGCTTTCGGCCGACGGCAAGACCGTCTCGGTCCCCGCGCAGTACGTCAGCGACGAGCGGGTATCCATTGCCGGGTCGGGCATGATCAAGGGAGGCGGGACCGGCTACGAACTCTTCGACCGGACCAACTTCGGCATGACCGACTTCCAGGAGAAGATCGCCAAAACGCGCGCGATCGAGGGGGAGCTGCAGCGCACGATCAACGGCCTCGATCCGGTCGAGTCGTCCAAGGTCAACATCGCGACGCCCGATCAGTCGCTCTACACTTCGACGCAGGAGCCGACCACGGCTTCGGTCGCGGTGAAGACCAAACCGGGTGCCTCGCTCTCGCCCGAGCAGGTCAAGGGCATCACGCTGCTCGTTGCCAACGCCGTTTCCGGTCTCAAACCCGAGAACGTGACCATCGTCAATCAAGACGGACAGATTTTGCTGCCCGGCGCCGGCCCGACCGGCAATGGCAGCGACGGCGTTAATACCGCCGATGCCCTGAAGTTGACGCAAGAGCAGTTGCTCGCGAAGGTTCGCTACGAATCGGCTCTGCAACAGAGCGTGCAGTCGATGCTCGATGAAACGCTTGGCAAGCGCCACGCGGTCGCGCGCGTCTCGACGAAGATGGATTTCGACGCGCAGTCGTCGGAAAGCAAAGTCTACTCACCCCAAGGCACCGTGCTGTCGCAGCAGACGGAGCGCGAGTCGTACAACGGCACGCAGCCGGTCCGAAATCCGGCAGTCGGCGTGCCCGGCACGACGAGCAACATCGGAACGTATCAAGCGCCGACGCAGCAGACGGCAAACGGCAAGTACAACAAGTCGAAGTCGACGACGAACTACGACATCTCCGAACAGAACATCAAGCACATCAACGCGCCGGGCAAAGTGTTGCAGACGAGCGTCGCCGTGCTCGTCGATTCATCCGCGCAACCGGTGACCAACGCGAACGGCGTTCCGGTTGCCGCAGCAGCGGGCGCGCAGGCGCAAACCTATCAACTGACGCCGGCGAACGTCGCGCAGATCAAGAACATCGTCGTCGCCGCCGCCGATCTCAATCTGGCGCAAGGCGACCAAGTTTCGGTCGAAGCGATTCCGTTCAATCCGTCGGTCACCAGCATCAGCTCGCCGACGGCGGTCACGACGACGGTCCTCGGAATTCCGATCTGGGCGCTCATCGTGGTCGGCGGCATCGCGGCACTTGCTGCAGCGGGCTTCCTCGTCACGCGTTCGCGCCGCAAGGCCTTCGCACCGACGAGCGACCTACCGTCCTTCGATACGTCGCTCGCCGAAGAGCTGCCGCCCTTCGAAGAGCATCCGATTCTCGAGGGGGCGCCGGGCATCGCCGCGCCGATACGTTCCGCAGCCGATCTGACGCGCGAGCAGATGATCGAATACGTCACGACCGTCGCTCAAGAAAATCCGGACTCCATCGCAAAACTCGTCAAACTGTGGCTGGCTGAATAGTGAGCTTCGAAATGGAATCGCCGATCGTCAATCTCTCGGACTTCGGTACGATGCCCGAGCCGCCGTTCGGCACGCTCCCGGAACAGCCGCAACTCGAGATCTCCGGTCCGGAAAAAGCGGCGATCTTGCTGATCACGCTCGGGCTCGAACTCTCGGCGACGATCTTCAAGTTCTTGCGTCAAGACGAAGTCGAGCGCATCGTGCTCGAGATCGCGAAGATCACGACCGTTCCGCTCGAAAAGCGCGATTCGGTCATCCAGGAAGCGTACCAGCGCGCGATCGCGCTCAAGTACATCAACGAAGGCGGCATCGAGTACGCCAAGGAGATCCTGGAACGTAGCTTCGGAGCGGGACAAGCCGACGACATGACGTCGCGGCTATTCGCGGCGCTCAAGCACGGGAATCCGCTCGAGCTCATCAAGAAGACCGAACCGGCGCAACTGCTCCAGTTCATTCAAGACGAGCATCCGCAGACGATCGCGCTCATCCTCGTCTACATGGCTGCCGAACAAGCCGGCGCGGTGCTTTCGGCGCTTGCGCCCGATCTGCAAGCCGAAGTCGCCATGCGCATCGCCATTCTGCAAAAGACGGCGCCGGAAGTTCTCGAACAGCTCGACGAACTGTTGGGACGCCGACTGCTCGTGAGCGGTGCGGACTTTGCAAAGGCCGGCGGCGTGCAGTCGCTCGCCAACGTCATGAACTTCGTCGATCGCGAGACGGAGAAGAACATCCTCGACGGCCTCGCCAAGCGCGATCCGGAGCTCGCGCAAGAAGTTAAAAACCTGCTCTTCGTTTTCGAAGACATCATCAACCTGGACGATCGTTCGATTCAGCGCATCCTCAAGGAAGTGGATGGCAAAGACCTCGCGCTTGCGCTCAAGGTTGCGAACGACGAATTACTCGCGCGCGTGTACAAGAACATGTCCTCGCGCGCTGCCGCCATGCTCAAGGAAGAGATCGAGTTGCTTGGACCGACGCGCATGCGCGACGTCGGAAAGGCGCAGCAACAGATCGTCGACGTCATTCGCACGCTGGAAGAGAACGGTCAGATCGTGATCGCCCGCGGCGCGAAAGACGAACGGCTCGTCTAGGGGCGGCCCATGGGCAAGGTGTTACGAGCTGCTCGCATCGTCGAGCAGAAATATGTTGTGGGCGTTCCCGTCACTGATGTGCCCGTTTCCAACGGCGTCGCGCATGACGACGACGATGCGTTCGCCGCGAGCTTCGCCCCGCCGTCGACCAACGGCCATCACGACGCCGAAGCCTACAGCGGATACGACGAGCCCGTCCCCGTCGCACCCGTGGCACCGCAGGTCGACTGGGAACGTTTGCGCGCTGATGCCGAGGCGATCGTCGATCGCGCAGCGGCCGACGCGGAGAGTTTGCTCAAACAGGCGGAGACGACCGCGCTCGAACTGGTGGAACGCGCGCAAGCGCATGCCGCGCAGATCGAAGAAGAGGCGCGCACGAAGGGCCACGACGAGGGGTTTGCGCTCGGCCACGAGGCGGGCGTCTCCGAATTCGAGCCGGTCGTGCAAACGCTGCGTGGTTGGATCGAAGGCATCCGCGAACAGCGCGAAGGCGTGCTCGCCGCAGCCGAGCCCGAACTCGTTCGCTTGGCGATGGCGATCGCCGAACGCGTCGTTCACACCGAGGTCGCGAAGAATCGGCAGGTCGTGGTCGAGAACGTGCGCGCGGCGTTGACCCGTCTGGTAACCCGCGAAGTCGTGACGCTGCGCGTCAATCCCGCCGATCACGAGACGATCCGTCAGTACCGCGATTCGCTCGTCGAAGCAAGCGACGTCGAACACTTGCGCATCGTCGAAGATCAGCGCGTCGATCGCGGGGGCGTCGTCGTCGAAACCGATGCGGGCACGATCGATGCGAAGATTGCGACGCAACTGCGCGAAGCCAAGCGCGCCATTCTGCACGACGAAGCAATCGCGCTCGATACACCGCAAGAACTCGACGCCTTCCCCGAATCCGCCGCGTCGTAATTCATGTCGAACAACGCGTCCTACGCCTTCTCCGCCGATCCGTACCTCGAAGTATTACGCGGCGCCGATCTCGTGCGTCAGTACGGCAAAGTCCGTCAGGTCATCGGCGTCGTCATCGAAAGCCTCGGGCCGAACATGGCCGTCGGCGAAACGTGCGAGATTTCGTATAAGCGCACCGCCGAGCCGGTCCTTGCCGAAGTCGTGGGCTTTCGCGACAACAAGGTCCTCATTATGCCGCTTGGCGAGCTCGAAGGCATCGGTGCGGGCAGTGACGTCGTCGCGCACGGCGCGCCATTGGAGATCGGCGTTACCGATCACTTGCTGGGCCGCGTTCTCAACGGGCTCGGCCGTCCGATCGACGGTAAGGGAACGGTGCTTGCCGATAATCGTGCGGTCGTTACCGCCGCGCCGCCGCCGCCGCTTTCGCGCCGCCGGGTCACCGAGCCGCTGTCGCTCGGTATTCGCGCGATTGACGGGGCGCTGACGTGTGGCAAGGGACAGCGCGTCGGCGTGTTCGCCGGATCGGGGGTCGGAAAATCGACGATTCTCGGCATGATCGCGCGCAATACGACCGCCGACGTCAACGTCATCGCGCTCGTGGGCGAGCGCGGCAAAGAGGTGCGTGACTTCATCGAGCGCGATCTGGGTGAGGAAGGTCTGCGCCGCAGCGTGGTGATCGTTTCGACCAGCGATCAGCCGGCGCTCGTTCGAATCAAAGCCGCCTTCGTCGCGATGACGATCGCCGAATTTTTCCGCGACCAGGGTCTCGACGTCATGTTCATGATGGATTCCGTGACCCGTTTTGCAATGGCTCAACGCGAGGTCGGGCTTGCGATCGGCGAACCGACGACGACGCGCGGCTATACGCCGTCGGTCTTCGCGCTACTCCCCAAGCTGCTCGAGCGGGCGGGTACGTCGGACAAAGGCACGATCACGGGGTTGTTCTCCGTGCTCGTCGACGGTGATGATATGAACGAGCCGGTGGCCGATGCGGTCCGCTCGATTCTCGACGGTCACATCGTCCTTTCGCGACAGCTTGCATCGGCAAACCACTATCCGGCAATCGACGTGCTCCAGAGCGTCAGCCGCGTGATGCCCGACGTCACCGACTCGAATCACTACTCGGCGGCGTCGGCGATTCGCGACGTGCTCGCGACGTATCGCGAGGCCGAAGATCTCATCAATATCGGCGCGTACGTTCCGGGTAGCAATCCGCGCGTCGATCACGCGCTTTCGAAGATCGAAGCGGTCCGCCACTTTCTCAAGCAAGGCATCTATGAGACGAGCTCGTACGAGCAGACGCTCGCGCAGCTCATGAGCGTCGCATGAAGAAGTTCGTCTTTGCGCTCCAGCCCGTACTCGAGCAGCGCAAGCGGGTGGAAGAAGAAAAGCAGCAGATCGTGGCGCAGCGCAAGCGCGCCGCCGATGAGGCCGAAGCGGAGTTGCGCCGTCTCAACGATGAGTTTCGCGAGGCGTCGGACCGGCTGCGTAACTCGCACGGAGACCTCGACGCTGAAGATCTGCGCCTACACTACGCGCATCTGCAGTTCCTCGACCGCACGATCGTCTCGCAGATTCAAGTCGTCGCCGAGCGCCGGGTCGCGCTCGACCGCGCGCGCAACGATTTGCTCGCAGCCAGCAAGGAACGCAAGGTCGTCGAGAAGCTCAAAACGCGGCGCAAAGAGGCGCACCAAGCCGAAGAGGCGCGGATCGAACAGAACGAACTCGATGATGGAAATGCCCGGCGCTACGCGCGCGCGGGGGTAAGGAGGTAGGCCGTGATCGTCACCCGTCAACGGAAAAAGCCGTTTCCCTGGAAGCGACTGATTTTACCCGTCATCGCGATTGCGTTGGTCGTGTTCGCGTTCGTCTGGCCGCCTTCGCGGAACGTGATCGCCAAAGGGCCCGCCGCTCCCGTTTGGAACGTCGCCGGCAATGCTTGGAGTAACGTGGCCGAGCCGTTCCATTTCGCCGCGCAGAACGAGGCGCTGACGCAGAAGAACGCGCAGATCGAGAAGTTGCAGCGGCAAGTATCGGACCTTCAATCGCAGCTCAAAGCCAAAGATAACAAGATCAACGGGCTGAACGCGCAGGTTTCGCAGATGCAGTTGCAGGCGGCGAATCCAAGCCCGGCAGCCAGCAGCGCACCCGCGGCGCAGCAAAATGGCACAACGGGTGCAGGCGGTTCGAATCCGGGCGGTATTGCGTCGCAGAGCAACGCAGGCAGTGATCTCGCGCAGGGAGCGACGCCCGATATGCGCCGCACTGCAGCGTATTGGGGCAATATGGAGCCCGAGAACGCAGCGAAGGTGATCCAAAAGCTTCCGATTCCGTACGTTGCACACATTCTCGCTTTGATGTCGCCCGACACCGTCGGCTCGATCCTGGATGCGCTTCCGACATCGTACGCGGCCAAGCTCACGCAGGATCACCCCGAACTCAAGAAGTAAAACGCGGGCCATTTGAGCCCGTTACTCGTCCGTACCCGAACGATTCCCGCCGATGTGTTGACACCCATCGGGGCCTATCTCGCGCTTGCGTCGCCCGGCGCGTCGTGTTTGCTCGAAAGCGTCGAACACGGCGGCAAGCTCTCGCGCTATTCGTTCGTCGGCCTCGATTACGCGGCGACGGAAACCTTTGAGGCCGCGCCCGATCTCTACGACCGTATCCGCGCATTCGTCGAGCAACACCGTCCGAATGACGAAACTGGTTTTGGCGGTGCGCTCGTCGTGTTTGCTTACGACGCGGCTCGCCCGGCTGCGCATCTGACCGCCCGCAACGCCGACGCGCCGTCGATGCCCGACGCGTTCGTGGCGATCCCGTCGTCATGGTTGGTCTTCGATCATCTCACCCACTCGCTCGTGTTGTGGGGGAGCGGCGACGACGCGCACGCGATCGATGTGCGTCTGCAACGGTACGTCGAAGATCTCGTCAGCCAAGCGCCGCATCTTGCCCAGCCGGTCCGTGCCGGAGGCGCAATGGACGCAACGATGGATCGCGAGACCTATCTTGCAAAGGTCGCGCGCGTGAAGGAGCGGATCTACGACGGCGATGTCTATCAACTGCAGCTGGGCATCCGCTTTAGCGCACCGCTCGACGGCACGCCGTTCGATCTCTATCGCGCGCTTCGGCGACGCAATCCGTCGCCGTACATGTTCTACGTCGACACGGCGTTCGGACAACTCTTGGGCGCATCACCCGAGTTCCTGGTCCGGCTCGAAGGACGCAAGGCTCGTATCCGGCCGCTAGCGGGAACCCGCTCGCGCGGAACGAGCGAGGTCGCGGATGCGGAAATCGCGCGTGAACTCTTGAGCAACGAAAAGGAGCGCGCAGAACATGTAATGCTCGTCGACCTCGGCAGAAACGACTTGGGCATGGTCTGCGAATACGGTTCGGTCGTCGTCGATGAATTGCTCCAAATCGAGCGATACAGTCACGTGATGCACATCGTCTCAGATGTCATCGGGACCTTGCGCGACGATTGCGATGGTTTAGATTTGTTTCGCGCGGGATTTCCGGCGGGAACCGTGACCGGCACTCCCAAGGTTCGCGCGATGCAATTGATCGACGAACTGGAGCCCGTCGCGCGCGGGTTCTACGCGGGCAGTATCGGTCGCTGGAATTGGAACGGCGACTTCGATTCGTGTATCACGTTACGCAGCATGCACGTGCAAAACGGCCGCGCCTATTGGCAGGCATCGGCGGGAATCGTTGCCGACAGCGATCCCGTCGCGGAATACGATGAAGTCTTTCATAAGACGCGCATCGCGCGCGAGGTGTTGGGAGTAGAACTGCCATGACGTCAAACGACGTGCTCTTTATCGATAACTACGACAGCTTTACGTACAACGTCGTCCATTTGCTCGCATCGCAAGGCGCGAAACCGGAGGTGATGCTCAACGACGATGCGAGCTTAATCCCCGCGTTGCTGGAGCGCTATGACGGCGTCGTGATCGGCCCGGGCCCGGGTAATCCGTCGCAGCAACCGCGAATGATGTCTATGCTTCGTGCCGCGATCGATCGCGGCATGCCGGTTTTTGGCGTATGCCTCGGTCTTCAGGCGATCGGCGAGGCAATGGGCGCGACGGTGACGCACGCGCCCTCGCAGATGCATGGAAAGACAAGCGAGATCCGGCATGCCGGAACCGGCATCTTCACGGGCTTGCCGTCGCCCTTCGTCGCGACGCGGTACCACTCGCTCTGCTTGGATCCCGCATCGATTCCAGCGCAACTCGAAGTGACTGCGACGAGCGCTGATGGCGTCGTCCAAGGCATTGCGCATCGGACCAAGCCGGTCCACGCGGTGCAGTTTCATCCCGAGTCCGTGCTCAGCGAACACGGCGAGCAGCTCGTGCGCAATTTCCTTGACACACTTTAAGTGGGCGTGGTACGCTCGGCCAACGATGACGACGAGCACATTCGTTGCATGGTGGTGGCCCCTGACCGAGCGAGTTGCCGGTGAGGCGTGCGTGCCATTGTCGTCGTAGCGCTCTAAGCGCAGAGAATCGAAACTATGACGAGGCCGCCCGGATCACCGGGCGGTCTTTTCTTTTTCAGCCGGAGCACGAGAGGGTTATGTACGAGTTAGCGCGCCGCACCGCGGCCCACGATACGGTCGTCGACGTCGACGGGATTCGCATCGGCGATGGATTTACCGTCATCGCGGGACCGTGCGCGATCGAAGACGAGATCCAGATCGAGACGGTGGCGCGGGCGGTCCGCGCGCACGGCGGCGCGCTGTTGCGCGGCGGCGCATTCAAGCCGCGGACGTCGCCGTACTCGTTTCAGGGGCTCGGGGAACGTGGCGTGGAGCTCATCGCGCAGGCGTCGCGCCACTATCGCCTGCCGGCCGTGGTCGAAGCGCTCGACATCGAGCAGCTTCCGCTGCTCGCCCAACAAGTCGGCATGATCCAGATCGGCGCGCGCAACATGCAGAATTTTGCGCTGGTGAAGGCCGCGGCGCGGACGGGCCGCCCGCTGCTCCTCAAGCGCGGACCCGCCGCCACCCTGGACGAGCTGCTGTACGCGGCCGAATATGCGCTGCTCGAAGGCAACGCCAATGTGGTGCTCTGCGAGCGGGGCGTTCGCGGCTTCGATCCCCACACCCGCAACCTCTTCGATCTCGCCGGCGCCCTCCGGCTCAAAGAGCTCACGCATCTCCCGGTCATCGTGGACCCGAGCCATGCGACCGGGCGTCGCAGCCTCGTCGCTCCCCTGGTCCTCGCCTCGGCGGCGGCCGGGCTCGACGGCGCGATCATCGAGGTCCACCCCGAGCCCGAACGCTCCCTCTCCGACGCAGACCAAGCCATCGACCTCGACGCCTTCGCAGCCTTGATGCGCGGGCTCGAGCTCATCGCTCCGTCTAAGGTCGCCTCCCTGGCCGGCCGATGAAGAAGACGAGGGTCTAGGTTTCTAGGCCCGGCTCGAGATTTTTACAAGAGAGGGGGTGACAACAACTACAGTGACTTCTCTTCATTCCATTCTTCCGTCTTTGCCGAGTGCAAAGGGAACCGATGCGCTTTCGTTATCGAACGCGGCATTGGGGAACGGAGCTGCCTTTGCAAACATCCTCGCGACCCTCGCGCCCGGCGCAAGTCCGGCAAACGGATCGCAGTCGGATCTGCTCTCGCAACTCGCGGCACTCATTCAAAACGGAACACCACTCACGAAGATCGTCGATCAGATCTCGAAAAGCGTCAACGCGGCTTTGCAAAAACAACTTGCGGGCCAACTGCCGCAGAGCGATCTCGATCAACTCTCATCTTCGTTAACGCAGTCGATCGCAAATGCGCTCGCTCCACCGGGTAACGGTCCACCGGGGACACCGGAGCAACAAGCTTCGGCCCTCGCGGCACGATTACGACGGTTGATCGAATCGCTAGCGAGGGAAACCACCGACAACGTTGGGCAGCTGAACGACATCGCGGGACATCTCTTGGACGCCTCACCGGCGAAAGAAACCCCGGCCCAGACACGAGGAATACAGACGGCAAGTACGCTTGACGTCTCTTCACTCGTGTCGTCGATTCTGGCCAACGCGCTCGGTTCGTTGCAGACGCTGCGCGCGAACCCGCTCCAGGGCACGCTTGGGAGTACCCAACGCGTCGTCACGGGCGATCCGCTTCGCGGCCCTGCACTCGATCGGACTCTTCGCAGCGATCCACGGCAAGGCAGTCTCGATCATCCCGTGATCGCATTTGGGACCCCGGCACCGAGCCTCGCGCCGGCTCCGGGTCACGATCCCGCGTTCGCGGCCGCTTCGGACGGCAACGCGTCGCAAGACGCGTCGTCTCAACCGACTCCGATCACCATGCAGAACGCGCCGGATCTTCTGGCTCGCATGCTGGTGCGCGCAGCCGGCACCGATGCGCGAATCAACGGGGTCTCGGCACTCAACAGCGGCACCGCGCCGCAAGGGCCGTCGACACCGAATTCGGGACTTGCCGCTCGACTCGAATCGCTGCTCGCAACGATCTCGGCGAACGCGTCTACGCGATCGTCGAATCCGTCGTTCACGGGCAACGGCTCGGGTAATTCCTTCGATGAGCAACTCGCGGGACAGCAGCAACCGGTGCTTGCCACGCACGATACGTCGTCGCAAACCACCAACGTTGCCGTACCGGGCTTTTCGCAACTCACGCAACTGCAGCAGCTTGCGCAAAATCCGCAAGCGGCCGCCGCGCATGTGAATGCGACCGCCGTCATCGAGCAACTGATCAAAGGCATGAGCATGCGCACGAACGCGCAAGGCTCCTCGGAGATTCGCCTGCATCTGCAACCCGAGAACCTTGGCGACGTGACGATGAAGATCACGGTTACGGGATCGCAGATCTCGGCGAACGTCATTGCGTCGAGCAACGAAGTTCGCAACGCCTTGGTCTCCAACCACCAACAACTCGCGCGATCTCTCGCCGACGCCGGTTTGACGCTTTCGGGCTTCTCCGTCGACGTATCGGGGGGTAACGCGGGACGCGATCGTCAGAGTGACGATCGTACCGCCGGCTTCGGACGCCGGTACATCGTGCACGAACTGCCCGGTGTGCAGACGACCGATACGTCGGCACTCGCTTCACTCGGCCCGCCGCTCTTGAGCGGCTCGAGTTTGGCGCTTTTTAACTACCTGGCATAAGAAAGGGAGCATAATGCCATCGGCATTTGTTGCTGGAACCGCGCCGCAACCGATCAGCTCGCTGACGAACATCAATCAGCCGAGCTCTTCGAGCGCGTCCAACGGTTCCACACTGGGTCCCGATGCGTTTCTCCAATTGTTGACCACCGAATTGCAGAACCAAGATCCGACGCAGCCGCAAGACCCGACCCAACAGGTCTCGCAGCTCGCTCAGATGTCGGCACTGCAGTACCAGCAGCAGCTGTCCAGCGCGTTCCAGAATTTCCAATCGAACTTCAGCGTCATGCAAGCCGCATCGTTGATCGGCAAACAGGCGACGGTGAACGTTGGAGCGTCGGGAACCGCGGGATCGAACGGCGGCTCGACGGTGACCGGAACGATTGCGTCGATCGAAGTGCAGAACGGGCAACCGTACTTCACGATGACGGATTCGAGCGGCAAAGTGTATACCGACAACAACGGTAGCGCGTTGCTCTTCTCGACGTCGGAGATCACCGGAATCGGAACGGGAGCCTAACGAGGCACCATATCGTGGACAACAACGAGCTCAAACGCATAACACCCCCCGTTCCGGGGATCATTCCCGGACCGGCTCCGCGTCCGGTTGGACGTCCGGTCGACATTCCGCCCGCCGGCGCACCGAGTTTCCGTTCGGTACTCGATGCGGCGACGGCCAATGTACCGGCTCCGGCGGCAACGGGGACGGAATCGCTCAAGTTCTCTGCTCACGCGATGCAGCGTCTGCAGTCGCGTAACATCAGCTTGACGTCCGACGACGTCACCCGGATGAACGCGATGGCGGACAAAGCCGCGGCGAAGGGCGC
>DASSZO010000126.1:0-9985 GCA_035702815.1 Candidatus Aquilonibacter sp.
CCGCGCACGAGCGCGTGCTCGCGCGTGGCGGCAAAGTCCTCGAGGTCGGCCGCGCGCTCGAGGGTCAAACGTCCCCACTCCATCCGCCGTCCGGTCTCATTGCACATCGCCAAGGCGATTCGTTCGAGCGCGATCCTTGCGTCGGTCGCCGCAAACGCCGTCGATGCGCGCGACGGCGAAAGCATCGCCACTGCAAACCAATCGCTCTGCGCCTCGTGCGCGAGCAGATCTTCGTCACGCATAATTCGGCCGGCTACGGCAGCGAATGCGCGCACCGTCGTACGCTCGATTCGTCGCGCGGCCGGCTTTCCGTCGCGCCATGCGATCTCTGCAAATTCGGGCAACCGGAGGACAAGCAACGGCACCGGCGAGAGCGGGTTCCGCAGCGCGGTTCGAAGCCGCGCGAGAAACGGGGCTTCGGGCAGCATGCGATGCGCGAGCGCGGTCATGCGCGCACGAATTTATAGCCGAACCCGTGAATCGTGTGCACGAGTGCCGGTAGGGTCGCTTCTTCTTCCAGCCTGACGCGCAGCCGGCGGATGTGCACGTCGACGGTGCGTTCATCCCCGTCGAAGTCGAAACCCCACACGCGCTCGAGCAAACGTTGGCGCGAAAGCGCGATACCGGCGTTGTTCGCAAGCTCGAGCAACAACGCGAATTCGCGCGGTTTGAGGCGCACGTCGATACCGTCTACCCGCGCTTCGCGCGCGGCCTCATCGATGACGAGGCGTCCGAACTGCAAGAAGGCGGGAGCGGCGTGGGCCGGCGTTCCCGATCGACGCAGGACGGCGCGAACGCGCGCGACGAGTTCGCGCGGCGAGAATGGCTTGCAGACGTAGTCGTCGGCGCCAAGTTCAAAGCCCACGACGCGGTCGATTTCGTCGGTTCTCGCCGTCAACATGACGATCGGTATCGAACGCTCTTCGCGGCGCAGCGTTCGCGCGACTTCGTAGCCGTCCAAACCGGGCAGCCCGACGTCGAGCACGACGAGGTCGGCGGCGCGCCGCGCGTTTCGTAGCGCCGCGTGGCCGTCGCTTGCCGGAACGACTTCGAAGCCGTCCCGCCGGAGGTGATGCATGAGCAGTTCACGGATCGCTTCGTCATCTTCAGCGACGACGATCGTTGGAGAGGCCATGCCGACTGGGGTGCCCCGAGGCGATGCATCCGAGACACTCCAGGGTACGAAGCGGCAATGGACGATGATCGCTTGACTATCCGGCCGCGGAGCGAGCTCGAGGAGGGGGAAACCGCGAGCCAACTCAGCCGCGACGAACGCCGGGAAGCGGAACGCCGGGTGAGCCCGCGCGCCGCGGTGGTCTTCGAAACGGTTCGCCGCGAAGGGCAGCAAGAGCTGGAGCGACCGAATGCGGCCCTGGCGTTCTCGGGGCTAGCCGCCGGCCTTTCGATGGGGTTTTCGCTCGTTGCAACGGGGATGCTGCACGCAGCTTTGCCTCAAGCGTCGTGGCGCACGATCGTCGACAATCTGGGGTACACGCTGGGCTTTTTGATCGTCGTCGCGGGGCGCCAGCAGCTGTTCACCGAGAACACCGTCACCGCAATCATTCCGCTGCTCGACAGCAAGAACAAAATGCAAACGCTCGGGAACGTCGTCCGGCTGTGGAGCATCGTGCTCTCAACGAACTTGCTCGGAGCCTTCCTCTTTGCGTTTTTCGTGTTTCACAGCGACGGCTTCGCGCCCGACGTCAAACATGCGTTTCTTGAAATCGGCATCAAGACGCTCTCGTTTGGCTTTGAAGCGACGCTCGTCAAAGGAATCTTCGCAGGGTGGCTCATCGCGCTGATGGTCTGGCTGCTCCCCGCCGCCGAACACTCCCGCCTCTGGGTCGTGCTCATCATCACCTACGTCGTCGGTGCGGCCGGTCTATCGCACATCATTGCCGGTTCGGTTGAAGGGCTGTACGCCGTCGTTGCGGGCGCCGCATCGTGGAGCTACTACCTGATCGACTTTTTGCTACCGGTTTTTATCGGCAACTGCATCGGCGGCGTGCTGCTCGTGTCGATTCTCAATTACGCGCAGATCGCGCCGGAAAACAGCGAGGCGTAATCCCTACTCGACGTCGGCGCCGGCAAGGGGACCGAATCGCGCGGCATGATCCTGCAGTACGGCGTAGATCGTCGAGGCGGGAAACCCGAGCCGCTCCAGGGCCCGGGCGGCGATGGGATAGGAGACATCGGGTTTCTTGCGCAGCACCTGTTCAAACGCGCGAAGGCAACGGGTGCGTTCGTCATCTTCCATCGCCGAGACGGCCTGCTGTGCGGCGCCACGATCGATCCCTTTGCGCACAAGTTCGCCGACAAGACGGCGATTCCCGACGATCTTCTGCTTACGCTCGACGTAGAGCTGCGCGTATAGCCGGTCGTCGAGAAATCGCTCCTCGCGACAACGAGCGACGACACCACGAATGGTGTCGTCGTCGTATCCTTTGCGTTCCAGCTTCTTCCAAAGTTGCGCTTCGGTGAGTCGCTGGCGTGCGAGCATTCCCAACGCCGAAGCATAGGGCGACGCCACGCGTTACTCTTCGGCTACCGCGACCGGTTGCGATTGCCCGTTCTTTGAGACGACCTTCGCAAGCGCTTCGCGAATCTTTCCTTCGACTTCGGCGGCGATGTCGGTGTGCTCTTCGAGGAAGGCCTTGGCGTTCTCACGGCCCTGACCGATGCGCTGATCGCCGTAGGTGTACCACGATCCGCTCTTTCCGATGATGTTCTGCTCGAGCGCGACGTCGAGAATCGAGCCCATTTTGGAAATGCCGTGACCGTAGGTGATGTCGAACTCGGCTTGACGGAACGGCGGGGCGACCTTATTCTTCACGACCTTGACCCGCGTGCGCGATCCGACGACATCTTGGCCGACCTTGATCTGTTCGAGTTTTCGCACGTCGAGGCGAACCGACGCATAGAACTTGAGCGCGCGGCCGCCCGAGGTCGTTTCGGGATTGCCGAACATGACGCCGACCTTCTCGCGAAGCTGGTTGATGAAGATCATCACCGCTTTACTGCGGGAGATTGCGGCGGTAAGTTTCCGGAGCGCTTGCGACATGAGGCGTGCTTGGAGTCCGACGTGCGCATCGCCCATATCGCCTTCAAGTTCCGCTTTGGTGACGAGTGCCGCGACGGAGTCGACGACGATAACGTCCACCGCATTGCTGCGCGTGAGCATCTCGGCAATCTCGAGCGCCTGTTCGCCGGTATCCGGCTGCGAGACGAGCAGATTGTCGAGATCGACGCCGAGCGCCGCAGCGTAGTTGGGGTCGAGCGCGTGTTCGACGTCGATGAAGGCAGCCGTTCCGCCGCCTTTTTGCGCTTCGGCAATCGCATGCAGCGCGAGCGTCGTCTTACCGCTCGATTCCGGTCCGTAGATTTCGACGATGCGGCCGCGTGGGAAACCGCCGACCCCCAGCGCCAAATCGAGTGCGATCGAGCCGCTCGGCACGACCTCGAACGACATCCGTTCTTGGAAATCGCCCATTTTCATAATCGAGCCCTTGCCGAACTGACGCTCGATTTGCGCTAGGGCGTTGCTCAATGCTACTTGACGTTCGTCTTGCGCTGCCATCGGTCTCTTTGCTCCGTTTCGTACTGCTATTCGCTGCTGTTCGATTGTTGTAGTCACCCTATCACGCTCGCACACCACCATGCCAAGTGGGTGGCATTATGATCTACGTGCGAACGGAATCGGGCGCGTCCTCGAAGAGGGCTTCGGTGAACTCGGCGGCCACAAAGGGACGCAGCGCGTCGACGCTTTCCCCGAGTCCGATGAATTTGATCGGGATCTCCAGTTCATCGACGATGGCGACGAGTACGCCGCCTTTCGCCGTCGAATCGAGTTTGGTCACGACGACGCCCGTCAATTGCGTCGTGTCGTTGAAGAGCTTCGCCTGCGAGATCGCATTCTGACCCGTCGTTCCATCGACGACGAGCAGCGTCTCGTCGGGCGGCGAACCGAGTTCGCGTTCGATCACCCGGCGAATCTTCTTGAGCTCTTCCATGAGATTGGTCTTGGTCTGAAGACGGCCGGCGGTATCGATGATGATGACGTCGACGCCGCGCGCTTTGCCCGCCTGCACGCCGTCGAAGACCACCGAAGCCGGATCCGCCCCCTCGGCTCCGCGAACGATCTCGCTGCCGCTGCGCTCGGCCCAGATCGCGAGCTGTTCGGTAGCGGCTGCCCGGAAGGTATCGCCGGCGACGAGCAGCACGCGCTTCTTCTGTTGCGCGAGCCGCGCCGCAAGTTTTCCGATCGTCGTCGTTTTGCCGCTGCCGTTAACGCCGACGACCAGAATCACGGAAGGCTTTGACGCGAGCGTCAGTTCGCCGCCGGGGAGCGTGAGAAAACGCTCGACATCCTTATGGAAGCGCGCGACGGGCTGATCGGTGGTTTTCCACGCTTCTTGCTTGGCAACGGTGCGGAGGCCCTCGACGATCTTGCGCGTCGTGGGCACGCCGAAGTCGCCCATGATCAGCAGATCCTCGAGGTCTTCCCAGAACTCATCGGTCAGCGGCGCCTTGGCCCGTCCGAGGTTCTGCACTGCGGCAAAGCTGTCGCGCGCTTTTCCGAGCGATGCGCGCAGCCGTTGAAACCAGCTCACGGAACTACCCCTTCGAGATCACGCCTCGAACACCTGTTCGAGTAACCGGTAAGTTTAGGCGACCGGGTCGAGGCGGGTTACGGTGTTGGCGCGGATCTTCACCCACTGGGGCGCGGCGCCATCCACGCGAACCGGATATTCGAAGATCACGTTCTCGCGCCCGATGTCCGAGCGCATCAAATCCGCCAACCGGCCCTCGATAAAGACGCGCCGGCCGTTGCCGAACGGCGACATGCCGGGCTCGAAGTGGATTTCAAAAACGGATGACGACGGCGTAAACGCATGAACCTCGGCGCGGAAGCAATCGTGGACGGCCATTTTCAACGCCGCCACGATCTGCGAAAATTCGGCGTCGTCGACGCGCCCGCGATCTTCTTTATAGGCGTGTTCGCGATCGATCGCATAGCGGACGCTGCCCGATCCGTCGATGAACTCGACGGTGTAGCGCCGGCCGCTCAAGTGCATCTCGAGGTGGCCGCCCATCCGTGAATCGCGATGCTCTTTGATCCAATCCCGGTGGTCGTGCATCGTTTTTGACCACCATTGTCGCTTCCAAGACACCCTGTTTAGCTCGCGGCTCCCTTCGTTTGCGCGTCGATGCGATACACGTAGGCTAACACTTCGGCAACGACCGCATACAATTCGCGCGGCACCTGGTCGGAAACGTCGAGCCGCGCGAGCGCTTCAACCAAGCCCGCATCTTCGTACAACGGAACGCCGTGTTCCTTGGCAACGCGCACGATCTCTTCTGCAGACACGCCGCGGCCGACCGCAATCACTTCGGGCGGTTCCGACTTGAGCGGATCGTACGCGAGCGCCGCGGCCGCCGGACGCTTGAAGATGCGCTTGCGAAAATCAAAGAAGCCGCTCATGCTTGTAAGTCCAGGTTCGAGGTGCGCTCGGGTGCAGCGGATTGCGGCGCCTTGTCTTCTGTGCTCGTCCCGCGCGGTGCGAGCCCGGCTGCCATCGTTGCAATGCGATAGTGCAACTGTTCCAAGCGCGAACGCAGATCGACGAACGACGTACGGAAGCGATCAGCAGCCCGCGGATGCTCCGTTTTTACATCGACGCTGATGCTTCTCCCGGCCGTCTGCACGTCGATTGCCACGGTGCCCAGCGACTTGGTATCCAAGATGAACGCGACGTGAAAATTGTCGGCATCCATCGGTTTGCGGCTTCCCGGCGCGTCGCGCGAAATGCGCAGCTGCGCCGGTTGACCGCCCTCATAAAAATATGCCGGTAACGGAATGGTGATCGATTGCGGGTCGACGGTTTGCGCGTTGAGCGTGCTGAGTTGCACCGACGTCGTCGCCGTGAGCGCATCGCGCAGCGCCGAGAGCAGTGCGGGCGACGAACCTTGCGGCGGATCTGAAACCAGCGCGAGCAGCGCGGTTTTGACGTCGTGATCGAGCGCAATACTGCGTTCGGCGGCGCGCGCCGCGTTATTTACCGTGAGTTCGGGATGCGCAGCCGGCGGCGGCAACACGATTCGATCGATCGTGCGTGCGGGCGTCGGCGGCGCGTTCAAGGGCGCGTCGGGTTCCGGTGACGGTTGCGACGTTGCCGGCGGCGCGATGGGCGGTTGCGGCTCGAGCGTTGCCTGCAACGTGCCGGTCGTCCACGCGCGGACGATCTGCGCAAGTTTTGTTTCCGCGGAGCTCACGACGTTGGACACGTACGACGCAAGCTGTTCGGGCAGCGCGGTGGTATTGCGCAGATCGAATCGCGCGACGAACGGCAGGGTGGAGCGCAGCGTCGAGATGCGCGGATCGGCAGGCGCGCGATCCAGCAGCGCGTCCAGTTTTTCAAATGCGGCCGTTACCGAACGCGCCGCCGCGTCGACAATCTTCGCGGCCGCCACGGTGGTCGCGCTCACCGGGACCCGCAAGCGCGCGAGCAACGCGGCTTCGGGCGTTGCCGGTGCGGGCCGCACGGAGGCAAGGACCGGCGCGGAAACGTGCGGAGCGACGCCGCGCGTGAGCGGAGGCTGCGCGAGCGGCCGTGACGATGTAGGATTGGACGCGCGGGGCGGGGCGGGCGTACTCGATTGAACGGGCGCTTTGGCTTCGGCCGGGCTTCCGATCGTGCGGCTCGCGCGCGTCGCCGCGAGGCGCGCTTCTACCTCAGGCGCGGGCGACGTCGGCACGTCGGCTGCGGGCGCGGACGCCTGCGGATTGGAACGCACGGCGGCCTGCACGAAAATCTCGCGCGGCGGCGCGACCGGTCCGGACGGTGCGCGCGGCGGCGGAGGAACGACCGGGCGCGGCGGTATGCCCGAGGCGGGCGCCGGCGGCGGCGGCGTGGTCGATCGCAAGACGGCGCGTTGCGGTGTCCCCGGCGTGCTTTGCTGCGGCGGGGCTTCCGGAAGCGGGGCGTCGTCGGCGACCACGCCCAGGTTGCGAACGATGATCGCCGTGTTCGTAAATCCGGTTACGGCAAGTGCCAGCGTTTCGCCGGGATTGATCCCGGGCGGAAGTTGCGCGGTGATGGTTTGGCCGAGCAGCGAGAGACGGTCGACCCCGTTTTGCGCAGGCAGCACGGTGGCGCGAACGACGTCGCCGACGGAGAGTTGCGCTTGAAAGTCCGCCAGCAGCGAGCCGAGATTGAGCGTGGACTCTTCGATCGCCGCCTGAGCGTTCGCGACCGCCGTGAGGGCTAGCGCCGCGAGCGGGTCGAGTCCGGACATGTCACGCGCCTACGCGGTCGTGTCGATGAAGTGCTCGCCGGTCTCCGCGCAAGGGCCGGCGGGCGCGCGATACTCGCGGCGTTGCCGTTCCTGCGGCTCGTATCCGCCGCCGTTTCCTTGACCATCGGGGCTCGTGCGAATGCCCGAACCGCGGGCGCCGCTTTCGGCTTCCGCGATTGTTTCTTCACGCTTCTGGAGCTGTTCGGCGAACTGCGTCTGGGCCGCGGCCTGCGCGGCCGTCGGGGCCGTTTGGGCGCTGCTAACCTGGGCCGCGTTCTGCGGGGCGGCCAGGTAGGCGAGTTGCAGATCCACGGGACGAATCGCCATTACCGGTTACTTCCCCGCGCACCGTGTGTTCTACTTTCGGATCGACACCGGGCTGCGGCTTTCTCAGGTACTTCTGTTTGATCGTGGGATCGTCTTCGCGGTAGCCCAGGTCGTTGCGCAGTTCGCGCAGCCGCTGGCGAAGATGGATGACGGCCTGCGCGTGGATCTGCGAGACGCGTGACTCGGAGACCCCAAGCGCGCCCTTGATCTCCTTGAGCGTCTGCCCTTCAAAGTAGTAGAGCTTGATGACCGTCCGCTCTTGCGGCGGCAGATTTTCCACGGCGGTGACGAGTTCGGAACGAACCTCGCGCGCTTCGACTTCGTTCATAACGTCGTTGTCGTCGTCGCGCAACGTGTCGACGAGCGGAATCTCGTAGCCTTTTTCGTTGGGCAGAAACTCTTCGAGCGAAAGGACCGCGGTGCCGCGCACGCGCTGCACCAGCTGATCGAGTTCCTTGCGCGTGAGGCCCATGCGCGTCGCAATCTCTTCTTCCGACGGCGCGCGGCCCAACTGGATTTCAAGTTCTTGATGCACGCGTTCGAGTTCGCGGGCGCGCTGACGGACCGCACGGGGGACCCAGTCGAGCGAGCGGAGGGCGTCGAGGATCGCCCCGTTGATACGGGTGATTGCGTAGGTCTCGAACTTTACGCCACGCGCGTCATCGTACTTTTCGATGGCATCGATCAAACCTAAAATCCCGTCGTTGATGAGATCGTTGATCTCAACGTTCGGCGGGAGATTGACGGAGATTCGACCGGCCACGTACTTGACCAAATGCAAGTACTTGTGAACGATCTCTTCTCGCGAGAGTTCGACGCCGCCGATGACGTAGTTGCGTGGACTACGGCTCAGCTTCATGCAACCCCGAAGACGCGCGGCGCGCGCGTCTGCTGCCCATATTCACAGTTGCGCCTCAGCTTCCTACTCACGCTGCTCGTTCACCGATCCCCGTTTACGTTAAGACTTTGCCACGCCGGAGAGTTCGCAAAGAATGTGCGCGATATCGTCGAGGGGTGCTTCGCGATCGACCAAACCTTCTTTGGCAGCCGCGCGCGGCATCCCATAGACAACGCACGTCGCTTCGTTCTGACCGAGGACGTAACCGCCGCGTTCCTTTAGTCGACGCAATCCCCGCACGCCGTCCTGACCCATACCGGTAAGGATTACCCCGATTGCAGCCGGCCCATAGGCGTCAGCCACTTGCTCGGCTAGTACGTCGACGCTTGGAACGTGCAGCGAGGAACCGTCGTCGTCCACGAGACGAACTTCCGTCTCCTGCCCCGAGCGGCGCAATGCGATCTGCTTGCCGGATGGTACGACCAGCGCGGTTCCCGGCTCCAACACCATACCGTTGACCACTTCGTGAACGTTTAACTTACTCTGGGCATTCAAGCGGTCCGCGAGCGGCCGCGTGAAGCCCATCGGCATGTGCTGCACGATGAGTACGGGTATCGGAAAGTTTGCGGGCAGCATCGGAATCACGTGCGAAAGCGCGACGGGGCCTCCGGTGGACGTCCCGATCGCAACGCAGTTGTACTGCGAGGTCGTGCGCACGATCGGCGCGATCGGCCGGGACGCGAGCGGCGGTGCGATGATGCGCGGCTTTTCGACCGGAACCTGCGGCGCGTGAACGATCGGTTGCGCCGGCTGCGCGCCGCGCCGCGAGACTGCGCGAATCTTCGCAACGAGATCGCGCGCGACGTCTTGGATGTTGACGTACGCGGCATCCGGCTTGGCGATAAAATCGACGGCGCCGAGTTCGAGGGCGCGGAAGGTGGTTTCGGCTCCCTCGTGGGTGAGCGAACTGCACATGATGATGGGAATGCGGTGATCCGCGACGATCTGACGAACCGCTTCAAGACCGCCCATGCCGGGCATCTCGACGTCCATCGTGATGACGTCGGGATTGATTTGGAGCGCTTTGCCGATCGCTTCTTCTCCGCTTCGCGCGGTTGCAACGACTTCCATATCCGGCTCGTTGTCGATCATCGTCGTGATCGCGCGCCGCATAAAGGCCGAATCGTCGGTTACCAGTACCTTGATCATCGTGTCGCTTTACTTTCGTCGATAATAGATGGCTTTGGGCGTTACCACAGGTTCGTAGAGATCCGTCACCCGCATAATCGACTCGGCATGACCGAGGAAGAGATAGCCTCCGGGACGCAGCGCCTGCGCAAAGGCTTCGACGACGCGCTTCTGCGTGGGCTTGTCGAAATAGATCAGCACGTTGCGGCAAAAGATCGCGTCGTGGACGCCCATTGCGGCAACCGCGCGCGCGTCAAGCAGATTCAACCGCGAGAATTCCACCATCCGCTTGATCTCGTCTTTAATGAAGAATCCCGTTTCGAAGGGCCGGAAGTA
>DASSZO010000255.1:0-5673 GCA_035702815.1 Candidatus Aquilonibacter sp.
GCGTAGAGCTCGGGATCGATATTCGGCTTTACCGCAAAGGTCTTGACGAAAGTGCCATCGTCGAGATACCCCGTTGCAGTCAAGGCCGCTGTATCCATGTAGAAGCGATCGCGCTCTCGTTCGGTCGCAGCCTTGAGGTTGCGGGCCACCTCAGCGTAGTGTTTCCTGGGATACCGCAATCGGTAATACTGCGTAGCCCACGTGTCAAAGCGCGGGATTCCGCACCCTCGAACAGTGAGAACGCTCCTGCGACCCTCAAACAGAAGTGCGGTCGTGCGGCGGTCGAGCGCAACGGTCAGCGGGATGGGCCATCGCTGGCGCCGATAGGACGGCTGTACCGATCGATCGGCGACGAACGGCTCCTGCGCGAGCGAGATTGACGTTTGGTTGGCGTGACAGTGCCAATCGACCGAAACGACCGGATGTCCGCGCTGGGCGAGCCATGCAAGGCCGTAATGAACGCCGGTCGCGCCACCCATTGCTCGCCAAAAGTCCTCATAGGTCGCGCTGCGGTACGCAAATGTTCGTAAGTATCCGGTGAGCCGCCGATGAAAGCGTGCGTCACCGACGAATTCGTGCCAACCATCGAGTATGCTCGCGCCCTTGGTATACGTCGCGCTGGTAAATGCGTTCTCGGCGTCGGACTCCAGATCGGTCTTCACGTCGACGAGCGCCGGACCCATTTGAGGTCCAACCGGCGTATCCATCAGTGTGGCGATGTCGTACTCGTCGGATCGCCATGATGCAAGCGACGGATATACGCGTTGCATGGCTTGGCGCTGCGCGAATTCGGCAAGACCCTCGGCAACGAAGGTATCGCGCCACCAACGCATCGTTACGAGGTCGCCGACCCATTGATGTGCCATCTCATGCGCCAACACCTGAGCTGCATCGCGACGCCCTGCGATTCCCCCGCCGAATTGGCCTCCAAACGCTTCATAGCTCGAATAGATGTTGATTGCACCCCATCCCTCGAGCGCGGTCTGCGTTCCGAGCCGGCCCACGACGATGTCGAGCTTCGGCAGCGGATACGGTATGCCGAAAAACGTGTGATAGAACGGCAAGAAGCGTTCCGCATCTTGCAAGACGGTTCTCGCATGCGCGGCATCTTCGGGCCTCGTCCAGACGGCGATGGGAATGCCGTCCGCGGTGCCTTGGACGGCGACGAACGGCCCGATGTCTACCGTGAGCAAATACACGGGCATCGGTGGGGTTTGCGCGAAGTTCCAGCGCACATTTCCATCGTCGAGACGCTGCCGCGCGGTCACCGGCATGTTCGAAATGACGGTAGGGCCTTTCGGCGTTTGCACGTGGACTGAGAAGCGAGCGCGAAATTCGGGCTCGTCGAAACACGGAAACACGGTGCGCGCTAATGAGCTCTCAAAGAGCGACATGCGCCCCGGGTGTGTCTCCATCATCCCGTACTGGTTTGATGCGGAGCCGGACCGCGCGAAATGGAGCGCTAACACATGTCGACCCGGATCGAGACCCGCAGCCGCAACGAAGGTTGCTTGCTGCAGTGGCCCGTTAAACGAAACGGCTGCCGGGTTGCCGTCGATCGTTGCCGCCGTGACGGACAAACCGTCGGCATTGAGCGTAATACTTGGGACATGGCGGCGGACGTCAACGACGATATTCTCATCGCCGGCGAGAGCGGCGTGCGCGGGAGATGACACGAACGTCACGTCATAAGAAAGCGGTATAACGAGATCGCTTAACCGGGCACTCGCGGCGCGTGCTGGGCTCGGCGCACACGTGAAACACGCTGCTGCGACAATCATGAAGACGAATCGGGGAAGAGACGCGGCCATCGAAAATGTGATAAGCCGCGGCTGGTTCGCGCTCCTCTCACTTCTCTCGTTACAACGATTCGGCCGGCGAAGCCGCGTCTTCGAATTGCATCATGCGTCCGAGTTCGTACGATGAGGTGAACGCCGATGTGCACCCTATCCGGACGGGAAGATGTTGACCGCGCGGGCGGCCACGATTGCGACGGTTCCAAGGGCAATCGCTGCTTGCGCGATCAGCAGCACGCGTACCCTCGAGGAAGCTGTGAGCGTATCGGTCGCGCTGAATGCAGTCGAGGTGCTAAACGCGAGGTAGACGTAGTCCATGAAGGTCGGAAGAAACACTGCGTCGGGCGTGAGCTGCATTTCGGGGAAGACGAAGTCCCGGGGTCTGGCGTTGACGGCGCGACCGGCGGGACCACCGCCGTCGATGCCCCAGTAGATGAGCGCGAAAAAGAGCGTGTTGCTCGACCAGGTATACATGGCCGACGCGAGCAGCCGTTGCGCTTCGAGCGCGCGCGCGTCGACAAGCATGCCGATGAGAAACCCGAGGCCGCCGAGCGCGCTTGCTACGCCGCTTGCGCAAAACGCCGTCAACGTTATCCGCTGCAACTTGTCGTTTCCCCGCGCAACGGCGACCAGGTAGGTGGTGATGATGATCGCTTCCAGGACCGCAAATGGTGCAGCAAGATCGTTGGGTAAGACGCGGTAGCGCTGCGCGATGTCGAACGTGAGTCCCGGCGGCAACAACACCAGAATGAAGACCAGGATGACCGGCCACGCCGTGCCCGATCTCGTCGACCTGCGCATGCGACGAGTATGATACGTCGACGGGCGTCAGGTGTATCCCAGTCTTGCACGAGTGCGATGGTCGCGCGGCGAAGGACGTAGGCATGAACGGTTCGGGAGACGTTGCCGTCCTCGGCGGCGGCGTCATCGGTTTGGCAATCGCGCAAGCGCTGGCGTCGCGCGGCGCAACGGTTCGCGTTTTTGAACGCGACGAACCAGGCCGGGCGGCGTCGTGGGCGGCAGCCGGAATGCTCGCCCCCTACACCGAGCGTCTTGACGACGAAGCACTGCTCGCATTGTGCGCGCAGTCGCTCGCGATGTATCCGTCGTTCGCGCGTGCCTGCCAAGAGGACAGCGGCGTCGACGTGCAGCTTCATCTCGACGGTATCGTCAACGCTGCCTTCTCGGACGAACGTCTTGACGAGCTCACCGATCGCGCGCGCGCGCTTTCGCAGCGCGGCATCGCATGCGAACTCCTCGATCGCAGCGCTCTGCTCGTTGCGGAACCTGCGCTCGGACGCAAGGTGCTCGGCGCGCTCCTGCTTTCCGGCGAAGGGTACGTCGATAACCGGCGTCTGGGTCGCGCGCTGACGGCAGCATGCGAAAGATCCGGCGTGACAATCGTTCGCGACACCGAACAGCTTGCCATCGAATTGGACAACCGCCGCGTGCTCGGCGTCCGAACGCATCGCGGCTTTACCGCAGCCCGACACGTGATCGTTGCGACCGGCGCATGGAGCGCTTCGATTCCGGGATTGCGTGACGCGCTTGCGCCTCCGGTTACTCCCGTCAAGGGCCAGATGCTTGCGCTCGCCGCGCCGCGCGGATTTCTCAAGCGCACGACCTGGGTGCCCGGCGCATACCTCGTCCCCCGTGAAGACGGCCGCCTTTTGGTCGGCGCAACCGTCGAGCACGCGGGTTTCGATCAGCGGGTGACCGCAGAAGGCGTACGTGCGCTCCTCGACGCCGCGCTCGATGCGGCGCCCGCACTCGGGTCGTTCGCCCTGACCGAAACGTGGGCCGGGCTCCGTCCCGCCACGCCCGACGGGCGTCCGATTCTCGGACCGACCGGAATCGACGGGCTGATCATGGCCACGGGACACTATCGGAACGGCATCTTGCTAACGCCGATCACCGCGCAATTGATTGCGTCTTTTGTCGAGACCGGCGACGCACGACCGCTCGAACCATGGCTGCTCGCTCGGTTTGAAAAAGAAGGCGCGGCGGCGAAGCGAATGACGACGCCGTGAAGGCGACGATCAACGGCGAGATGCGCGAGCTGCCGGAGGGAACGACGATTGCAGCGCTCCTCGAAACGCTTGGAGCGGCGCGCTCCGGGATCGCCGTCGCTCGGAACGAGCGCGTCGTCCGACGCGCGGAGTTTGAAACCCAAAAGATTGCCGACGGCGATACGATCGAGATCATCAAGGCCGTCGCCGGCGGATAGGAATGCGATGAACGATACCCTGACCATCGGAACGTACCACTTTACCTCGCGACTCATCGTCGGAACCGGGAAGTACCCGTCGATGCAGGTCATGCAGGAAGCGCATGCGGCCAGCGGCGCCGAGATGGTGACGGTCGCGATTCGCCGCATCAACCTCGACGATCCGTCGGGCAAAACGATGCTCGACTACATCGACCGCGAAAAACTTCGCATTCTCCCGAACACGGCGGGGTGCTACACGGCCAAGGACGCAGTCCTCACCGCGCATCTCGCGCGCGAACTACTCGATACGGATTTGATCAAGCTCGAAGTGATCGGCGATCCCGATACGCTGCATCCCGACGCGCGTGAGACGCTCGCGGCCGCCGAGCAGCTTGTGGCCGACGGCTTCACGGTGCTGCCGTATATCGGCGACGATCCGGTCGTATGCAAGCAGCTCGAAGAACTTGGCTGTGCGGCGGTGATGCCGCTGGCCGCTCCGATCGGAAGCGGCCTGGGCGTCTGCAATCCGTACACGATTCGGATCATCAAAGAACGTGCCAAGGTCCCGGTGATCGTGGACGCCGGGGTAGGCACCGCGTCGGATGCGGCAATCGCGATGGAGTTGGGCGTCGATGCCTTGTTGATGAACACGGGAATCGCCGCCGCAAACGATCCGGTCCTCATGGCCAAGGCGATGAATCATGCCGTCGTTGCGGGGCGCGAAGCGTTTCTCGCGGGACGCATGCCCAAGCGGCTCTACGCCAATGCGTCGAGTCCGATGCACGACCTCATCTCGACGTCGAAGCGATCCTGATGCGAAATATTTCCGTTCACGACCTCGCGCGCTGGCGCAGCGAGGGAACCGATTTCGTGCTGCTCGACGTGCGCGAGCCATACGAAGTGCAAACGGCCTCCATTCCCGGAAGCACGGTGATCTCGATGCGAGAGATTCCGCAGCGCCTAGGGGAATTGCCGCGCGACAAGCCCATCGCCGTGCTGTGCCACCACGGCGGACGCAGCGAACGCGTCGCCTCGTTCTTACGCTCGCAGGGATTCAGCGAGGTTTCCAACGTCGACGGCGGCATCGATGCGTACGCGCGCGCCGTCGATCCGGCGATTCCTCGCTACTGACCTCGCCGCCGCAGCTTCGCGAACCAGTGAACGGCTCGTTCGAGCGGTTTTTGGGCGTGCGCCCAAGAGCCGGCGATCGCATCGACGTTGGTTTCCTCGAGCGATTCGATCGACCAGGCGCGTGCGAGCAGCCGGCGTAGCCGCGCTTCATCGAAGTAGCAATGCGCGACCCCGGCTTCGTCGCCATCCGCCGGCGCAAATACGTGCGGCTCGATGGTGGTGCCTGCTCCATATCGCGCATCGCGTATTGATCCAAAAGTCACGAAGAACGGCGCGTCGGCTTCAAGGCGCGAGTGCACCCGTTCCAGCAGGGCGGCAATGGATGCAGGCGTTCCGTGCAGCAGTGCGTGCGTGCTCAACGCGGCTGTCGCGACGGCGTCATCGTCGAGCGTGAGTACCCGAAAACCGGCCGCCTCCAGTGCGCGCGTATTTCGTCCGCTGCCGGGCCCGATTTCGAGGACGGCCGGTGCCGCGTGCGCGCGCAGGCGGTCGATCAGCGCGAGTGCGAGCGGGTGCGGCGGGCGAGCGGAGTTCTCC
>DASSZO010000172.1:0-9817 GCA_035702815.1 Candidatus Aquilonibacter sp.
AGCGAGATTTATCACCGCGAGTTTCTCGGTGGACGTCGAGTTGTCGAACGCGTCGAACCACAGGTCCGGCCCATATCCGCGCGTCAGGCCGCCCGGCTGCAGGTTCGAGGGCAGCATCCAGCCGGCGGTTGCGCCGCTGGCCGGGTCGATGCGAACGATTGCGTCGGTGGTCACATCGGTCGCGTAGAGCGCACCGTCCGGTCCCGTCGCCATTCGGTTGACGGAATCGGCAAGGGGCGCGACCGTGCTGAATGCGCCGGTCGTTGTCATCGATACGATGCCGCAGCTGGTGCCGTGGAACCACAGTTTCCCGGCCGGGCCGGACGCGTCGGCATCGATCGAGGTGCCGCACGCGGCGGGAAGTGCGAACGTCGAAACGGTTGCGTCCGGTTTGACTTGCTCCACCGTGTCGTTCGAACCGTTGTTGATCACCGTGTAGATGTTGCCGTCCGGTCCCGTCACCATCATGTGCAGCAACCCGCCGGGGACGAACGTCTGTGTGCTGCCGTCCAGGCTGAATTGCGCGATCTGCGACGCCTTGTTTCGTCCGAACGCGCCCTGTTCGTAGACGTGTCCGTCGCCGCCGACGACCGCTTCATCGGCCGCAACCGTCGACCACTGCGTTGTCGCACCGGTTGACGGATCGAATTGATAGGTCGTGCCGCTGACGAAGAGCTTGCCCGTGAAATACATCTTGCCGCCCACGGCGCACGAAATGTTCTGCACCGCACCGCCTGCGCTTTGCGCAAGGACGGTAACGACGGTCGGATCGCCCGCCGCGGTGGTGATTGTCTTCGGAGGCGCGAGCGGCGCGTAGTTGCTCAGTTGCGGACACGGATCCGACGGCGGCGCCGGCGTCGGCGTCGGCGGAGGAGTCGGCGTTGCGAGCGCGCCATCGGTCTTGACGAGATCGAAGAGATAGCGCGTACCGGCCGCGAGGGCAAGGGGCGCATTGGCCGCCGGCATGCTGACGCTGTTTGCCGTCGTTGCCGTTTCGGGGCCGGTGACGATCGACGTCGTCAGATCGTCCTCGTCAAAATGCCCCGACGGGACGACAATCTCGCGAACGTAATAGTGCCAGGTTGTCTTGTCGTCGCGGTCGTGGTCGTTGTCGTCGCCGCGCAGGTGTAAGCGGCAGCGCCCGCCGTGCGACTCCCAATGCGATCTGCGGTCGGTCGACGTACTGCAGGCGAGCGTGAAAGCAGGCACCGGAATCGTCTGCGCATCTTTGCTGGAGAAGAGGACGTCGTCGATGTCGCCGTTTGCGAGCGCGAACGTTCCGTTTGCGCTCTTGTCGATCGTCAGCGAAAGAAAAGCGACGTGACGGACGCGTGTTCCGTGGCGGTGTTGCGCCTGCTTATCGGCCGAAGCCGCCAGCGCACCGGAGCCGGCCGCGGGCGCGAGCGTCGATGCGGAGGGGACGACCGCCTGATGTGCGCCGCCGCCGCAAGCGGCGAGGATCGCCGATGAAGCAAGCAGGCTGAGCGAGATGCGACGAAACGACATGTGATCTCGGTACCTCTGGCAAGAGAAGCGAACGGTCGTCGATTCGGCGCGCCATGAGGGAACCCGTTTTCACTCCTTTATCTCCGGTCACTCCTTGACGCAATGTTTACGCAAGCCGATGGCAGAAGGGCCGGGCATGAACGGTCAGGCCGCCATTGCTCGCATCGTGATCCTCGGCGGAGGGTTTGCCGGGATCGCCGTTGCGCAGCGGCTCGAGGCGCTGCTGCGGCCGGGCGAGGCGGAGATCGTGCTGGTCAGCCGCGAGAACTTCTCCCTTTTCACGCCGATGTTGCCGGAGGTCAGCTCGGGCGAGCTCGACGTGCGCAACGTCGTGACGCCGATCCGATCGCAGCTGCGCCGCACGCGCTTTTTGCTCGGTGACGTCACGTCGATCGACGTGACGGCCGCTCGCGTCGTCGTGCAGCACACCCTCAGCGGCGTCGAAGAGGCGCTCCCCTACGATCACCTCGTGCTGGCGCTCGGGTCGAACACGTCGACGTTCGGTCTGCCGGGCGTCGCCGAGCGCGTTTTCGCGCTCAAGACGCTCGAGGATGCGGGCATCTTGCGCAACCGGCTCGTCTGGCTGCTCGAGCTCGCCGATTCGATCGACGATCCGGTCGAGCGGGCGCGCCTGCTGACCATCGCCGTGGTCGGAGGCGGCTTCACCGGCGTCGAGGCGACGGGAGAGCTCGTCGAATTCTTCCATAGCGTGATCCGCTACTATCCGCACGTCCAACTCAAGGACGTTCGCGTCGTCCTCGTCGAGGGCGGGCCCGCACTGCTTCCCGGCTTACCGGAGAAGATGGGACGCTACTCGGAAGACCTCTTGCGCAAACGCAAGGTCGAAATCATCACCGGGGACGGCGTCGCGCGCGCCGACGACGACGCGTTGATTCTCGCGAGCGGTACGCGCATCGAGACGCGCACGATTATTTGGAGCGCCGGCGTCAAACCGTCGTCGACCGTTGCTGCGACGCCGCTTCCGAAAACGCGGCGCGGTGCGGTGGAGGTCGGCGAAGATTTCCGCGTCCCGGGCTTTGCGAACGTATGGGCGGCCGGGGATTGCGCGGCGATTCCCAACGGAAACGGCGGTACGTTCCCGCCGACCGCGCAGCACGCGATCCGCGAGGGGCCGGTGCTTGCCGAGAACATCGTGGCCGTGTTGCGCGGAAAGCCAACCAAGCCGTTTCGCTTCGCATCGCTCGGTATGATGGCGTCGCTCGGCGGCCGCAAAGCCGTCGCGCAGCTGCCGGGAGATCGCGTCTTGACCGGCTTTTTGGCCTGGTTTCTGTGGCGCAGCTATTACTTGATGCGCCTGCCGGGCCTCGACCGAAAGCTGCACGTCGCGTTCGACTGGACGCTCGAACTGCTTTTCCCGCGCGATATCGCGGAATTGCGCGTCTATACGCGGAATGCTCATTCGAGTGCGGCCGCCGACGCGGGCATCGTGCCCCGAGGCGAATCCGTCACCCATCTCTAGAGGGGACTACGCTACCGTGGAATTGCGCGAACCGATCGAACGACTGATCCGAGATCCCAAAGAGTTTACGCGCAACGTCTCGTTCCCCGATCCAAGCGAGCTGCGCCTCTACGACGAGACGCTTCGCGACGGCGAACAGATGCCGGGCGTTTGCTATACGCCGTCGCAAAAACTCGAGATCGCCAAAGCGCTTGCGGATATCGGCGTGCACGTCATGAGCGTCGGATTCCCGGCCGCATCGGAAGGCGATCGCCGGACGCTCCAACTGGTGATGGACGCAAAGCGCCGCGGCGAAATGGGTGACGTCGAGATCGTCGTCATGTGCCGCAGCAATCGCAAAGACATCGACGTCACGGTTGCGACGTTGCGCGAAGCCGGCATCGATCCGTCGGCGGTGACGTTCTTCATCTTTACGAGCGGAAGCGATCTGCACCTCAAGTATAAGATCGGCAAGGCGCTGCTGCGCTTCGAAGGACGCGATGAGTCCGAGTGGCTCGATCTACCGTTGGAGTTCTACCGCAACGCGAACATTCGCTTGCAGTGCGACGCCATCAAGCACGCGCGCGAGTGCGGCGTGGAGCGCATCGAATTCGGCGGCGAAGACGGAAGCCGCGGCGACGTCGACTATTTCATCTCCTACTTCAAGGCCGGGCTCGAGGCAGGCGGCACTCGTCCGGCGTGGCCCGATACCGTGGGCTGCTTAACGCCTGAAGCGATGCGCTGGTACGGCACGCGGATCATCGGCGGCCTTCCCAAAGGAATTCCGGTCGTCGCGCATCTGCATAACGACTACGGCCTGGGAACGATCAACGCGATCACGGCCACGTCGTGCGGTTTTAAGGTGATCTCGGTTACCGCGAACGGGTACGGCGAGCGCGCGGGCAACGTCAAACTGCACGAGTACGCCGTCGCGCTTCGCGTGCTCTATGGGATCGAGATTCCCGGCTTGAAGTATCACAAGTTGCGCGAGCTCGCGCGGTTCATGGAACGCATGAGCGGTATCCCGATGCAGCAACACGAGCCGATCATCGGCTCCAAAGTGTTCGCACATGAATCCGGCATCCACACGCACGGCGTGCTCATCGACCGGCGCATCTACGAAGCCGTCCCCTCCGAACTCGTCGGCGGGGCGACGAGCTTCGTCTTCGGCAAACACTCCGGAGCTGCGTTGGTGGAAGACACGTTACGCAAGCGCGGCGCGAAACTCGACGCGGCGGGCGTCGAGATCACCAGTGCCTTGGCCGCGGCCGTAACCGAAGAAATCAAACGCGTACGCGAAGAGCGGGCGGCGTCGAGCAAGAGCCAAGAAGCGATCGACGCATACGAGGCGGCGATGCGTCAACTCTCGCTCTCTGAGGATGATGTCGTGGAGATCGCGCTCGCGCTGGGTTCTGCGAAGCCCGTCGTCGCGTAAGCTAGCTAAGCGTCCTTCGTGTGGGACGCGACGAAGGCTTCCAGCTCGGCGCGCGTCTCCGCGCCGACGCTATAAAACGCCATATTGTAGTTCGGTGATTCGTGCTGATGCGCGACGACGCGGCCGTGCACGGTCAGCGGGCGCGTTGTGCCCGGCAGCGTGAATTTTAACTCGACCGCGCTGCCGACGATGATCTGATCTTCCGAGTTAAGCAGGATGCCTCCGCTCGAAACGTTCGTCGCGTGTCCGAGCTTGAGCGGGCCGCCCAGGATGCGATATTCGACGTCCATCTGCACGGGAATGCGCGCGCTCGCGCGGGTGAGACCGTTGCCGGTGTGCACGTCGCGAACCGGGTGCGCGATGGCGAACCGCTGCGCCGCGTCGAGCGCGGCCACGATACGGTCCTCGTCGATGTCCTGCAGCGCGATCGTGTACGAGCGACGCGTTCCGTTCAGCGCGGTCGAGGCAACGACGCCGCTGAGTTGCAGCATCTGCGCCCCGCGCAACGTGAAATCGAACGAAACGGATTCGCCGATCTTGAACACATTGATCGAGCGCAGGCGACAGGTCTTGGGGGTCAGCTCTTCGATGATGGCCATGACGGAGGACGCGCCGGAGGCGCTGACCATCGTTGGGCACTCGAGCGATGACGGTTTAAGGGCTTCTTGCACGTCTCTACACCTCAAGGGACGGGAGCATTACGGTTTACAATCGGCCCCTCGGCTGGTCCGCATTAGCCGGGACCGTCGGAAAAACGTCTATGCGAGGGCGCCCAGCCGAAAGACCGCGACGAAGGCTTTGAAGATGGTCGGCATGTGGTCGTCGACGAAGCGGGTCGAACGCGGACCGGTTCGTTCGAAGCCGGGGATCATCGCGACGTAGTCCGCCTGTTCGACCTTTGCGTATGTGACGTCCAGCGCGATCGGCGGCTCGAACGTAAACGGCTTCGCCGCGGCGCGTTCGGCGACGGCGCGCGCCGCGTCCTCTTCGATTAACCGCTGCGCGGCCGCCGGCGACATCGAATTGGCGCTAAAATTCCCGATCGATTCTTTGACGATCGTTCCCCGTACCCACGGCATCTGACGCTGCACGCCTTCAACGGTCGTGCGATCTCCGGTGACGTATAACAGCGGTACGCCGTAATAGCCGAGCAGCGCGGCGTTGATCGTCGCCTCGCTGCAGACGACGCCGTTGATCCGCGCTTCGTAGATCACCGACGGCGTGTATGTGTGACAGAGGACGGCGTCGGCATCCCCGATCGCCCCATGGTACCCGATGAAGAGCGCGCCGGCGTAACTGCCGTCGCAATCCTGAACCATCGAGTACGGTTTGCGATTGCCGAAGATCACGCGCACGTTCTCGGGAAGCTCGTCGAAGAGCAGGTTGCGCATCGGACCGTGCGAGTCGTTGATCGTGATATCGTCCGCACCGGCGCGCATCGCACCGCGCGCCGCCGCGGCGACTTCTTGCGTGTAATACCGCCGGTAGGTCGGGTATTCCGGATGCGGCGTCCGCGCGTCGACTTGTTGCCAAGCGGTGACGCCGGCGACGCCTTCCATATCGCTCGAGATGTAGAGTTTCATGCCGGCAGATTGGCCGCCGACGCCAGTCGCATCGCGACGAGAAAAGCTTGAAATGCAGCGATGTAGTCGTTGCTGACGAACCGAACGCTGCGGCCGCCGGTGCGCTCGAAGCGCGGCAGCAGCTCGATAAAATCGGCGTGCTCGACGCCGGCCGTTTCGATGATCAGCTCGATGGGCGGTTCAAAGGTAAACGGCTTCGCGCGCTCGAGGTTTGCGATCGCCGTGCGCGCGCCGCTTCGAATCGCTTCGCACGCAGCTGCCGGCGTCATCGAATTTGCCGCATAGTAGCCGATCGCTTCTTTTACGGCGACACCCGTCGCCCACGGCAGATCCTCAAGCGTCTGCTCGACGGTCGCGCGATCGCCGGTGACGAGCACGACCGGCGTTCCTTCGATACCCAAGAGCGCGGCGTTGAGAAGTGCCTCACTGCACGCGCGGCCGTTGACGAAGACGCGGTAGATCGTCTCGTTCGAATACGTGTGGGCGAGGACCGCGTCGGGGGTGCCGATCATGCCGTGATATCCCGTGAAGAACGCGGCGTCGTAGCGCTGCTGCGCGCCTTCGGCCATCGAGAGGGGTTTTCGCGCTCCCGAAATCATTCGCACGTCGTCGGGTAATTCGTCCCATAGCACGTTATGCATGTTCCAGTGGGAATCGTTAACGAGCACTTCGCACGGCGACGCATCGCGCGCGCCGGCGATCGCCGCGGCGACCTCGCGCGACATGTACCGGCGGTAGACCGGATACTCGTGGACGTTCGATGGATCGACTTGTGCCCACGAACAGACCCCTGCGGTGCCTTCCATGTCCGCGCTGACGTAAAGGTTCACTGCCGTAACGCGTCTTGCGCCTGCGCGAGGCCGGTCTGCGCAGCGATGTTCTTCGGGTTGACCTTGAGGGCGCGCTCATAGAGCGGGATGGCGTCACTGAATTTGTTCGCAGCGAGGTACATGTCGGCGAGTTGCGTAAGCGCGACGTCGTCGTTGGGGTGTGCGGCGACCCGTGCCTTGAGCGACTGCACTTGGATCATCACGGCGGGAGGCGGACCGCCGCCCTGAACGTTGGTGCCTGCTTGCGCCCCCTGCGGTTGTTGCGCCGCGCCCGTGCCTGCGGCTTTTCCGAAGACGGAACCGGTGACGCCGAAGCCGATGGCGATCAGGTAGAGCATCGCGCCGAGAAAAAGGACCGCGATGAGCGCGACGATCGGGAGATAGATCCGCGGCGGAAGGCCGCGCTGCGATGGCTCGGACACGAAGATTCGTTTGGACGCGCGTTGAAGAAACTCATCCGTGATCCCATGCGAAGCGGATTTGCAGTTGCTCTTTGCGCGGCTGAACTACGAACATTTCAACGGCGAGGTGCCCGACTGCCGCATCCGCTATAACGTCCGCTTCTCCAATTCAGCCGGCCGCATCACGTATACCGGGCATCCGATGCTCATCGAGCTTTCGCCCAAACACTTCGAGAAGTATCCGCAAGCGCTCGAAGAGACGCTTCTCCACGAGATGATTCACGCATGGTGCTACGCGAAGTTTCGCGATGCCGGACACGGTCCGCGCTTCAAAAAGAAGCTGCGTGAGTGCGGTCTGACGTCGATCTACCACGATCTCGGGAACGTCCGGCCGCTCAACGAATCCAGCAAGCGGTATGTCCTTCGGTGCGAGCATTGTGCCTTCGAAGTATTGCGCCGCAAGAAACCCGGCAAACCGGCCAGTTGCCCGCGCTGCGATAAACGCCGCTTCAACCCGCGCTTTCCGCTGAGCATCTACGAAATTACCGGCATGGAGCTCGTCGGAACGAGCATCGACGGACTCAAGGCGGCCCAGCGGGGGCGCTAATTGCTCGCCGCCTGCCGGCAGACGAGCATGGAACGGCGCTCAACTGGAAAATAAAGGGAATCCTTCCAGACCTTAGTCCAGGCCGAACGTCCAAGCGTCCAGCGAAGATAGGGTAGCCATGACGACGACTAACGCAACCACGAACGGGCACGTCAAGACCCGAGTCGAGACCGACTCCATGGGAAAGATCGACGTCCCCGCTGACAAGTATTACGGCGCGCAATCGGCGCGTTCGCTCATCCACTTCGATATCGGCGAAGGCCATTGGCCGAAGGACCGCATGCCCAAGCAAGCCATCGTCGCGATGGCGCAGCTCAAGAAGGCGGCGGCGCTGGTCAATCACGACCTCGGCAAACTCGACGATGAAAAGACGAAGCTCATCGTCCAGGCCGCCGATGAGGTGGTCGCAGGAAAGCTCGACGATCATTTCCCGCTGCGCATTTGGCAAACGGGTTCCGGTACGCAGACGAACATGAACGTCAACGAAGTCATCTCCAACCGCGCGATCGAAATCGCCGGCGGCGAGATGGGCTCGAAGAAGCCCGTGCATCCAAACGATCATGTGAACATGTCGCAGTCCTCAAACGACACGTTCCCGACCGCCATGCATATGGCGGCAGCCGAAGCGATCGTGCAGATGCTGCCCGCGGTCAAAGCGTTGCGCGAGGCGCTCGACGCCAAGGCCAAACAGTGGAAAGACATCGTCAAGGTCGGCCGCACGCACTTGCAAGATGCGACGCCGATCACGCTGGGACAAGAGTTCTCCGGTTACGTGAATCAACTCGATCGCGCAATGGTCGCGATCAACGAATCGCTCGATCACATCTACGATCTCGCAATCGGAGGCACCGCCGTCGGAACCGGCCTCAACGCGCATCCGGAATTCGCCGATCGCATGGCGAAGAAACTGTCGGAACTGACCGGGTTGCCGTTCCGCTCGCATCCGAACAAGTTCACGGCACTTGCATCGCACGACGACTTCGTCTTTGCTTCGGGAGCGCTCAAGACGCTCGGCGCGGCACTGATGAAAATCGCCAACGACATCCGTTGGCTCGCCTCGGGCCCGCGCGCGGGAATCGGCGAGCTCATTCTTCCCGAGAACGAACCGGGCAGCTCGATCATGCCGGGCAAAGTCAATCCGACCCAGTCGGAACAGATGACGATGGTGGTCGCGCAAGTGTTCGGCAACGATACCGCGATCAGCTTTGGCGCGTCGCAGGGCAACTTCGAACTCAACGTGTTCAACCCGGTGATTCTCGCGAACTTCCTGCACAGCTGTCATCTGCTCAAGGACTCGTGCACGATGTTCCGCGAGCACGCGGTCGAAGGGCTGCAAGCCAACGAACCGGTCATCGCCAAGTACTTGAGCGAGTCGCTGATGACGGTGACGGCGCTCTCACCGAAGATCGGCTACGACAAAGCGGCCGAAATCGCGAAGAAAGCGCACCACGAAGGAACGACGCTCAAAGAAGCGGCGCTCTCGCTCGGCTACGTGACATCGGACGAATTCGACAAGTACGTCGTTCCCAAGGAAATGACGTACCCGAAGTAACCCGAGCTTGTCGAGGGATCAAACCCGTGCTAGGGACTTGCGCAAGCGAGTCCCTAGCGTTTTTCGCAGCCAGGTGAAATCGAAGCCCTTGCCGTGGTCGTTGAGATCCGCCGCGCGGAACAGGTTGAAGAAGCGCTTTGCGCTGCCCGGGCGCGGTTCGGTGTAGCGCCCGTTCACGGCTAACGCATTCGAGCCCCACGGCGCGCGCAGCGCAAAGAGCAAGCTTTCCGAGCTCATCGCGATATCCGGTGCTTCAGATCCATGTGCGTCGCGCAACCCGTCTAAATCGAGGTGCACGCGGCGCTCGACATCGGTGAGTTCGATCGTGGTGTCCATGTTCGGCAACATCGGAAGCAGCGGGTTTCGATTTTTGATCCGCTTGAGAAATTCGACGCAAGCGCGCTCGAGTTTTTCCGGCGGGACGGCGGCACTCCGGTCGACCGG
>DASSZO010000231.1:0-13787 GCA_035702815.1 Candidatus Aquilonibacter sp.
TCTCGTCGGTCGGTTCGTCCTTGATCTCCAGGCGCGGCAATTTCTTTTCCGCCTCTTCGAGTTCGGTCGAGAACGGTCCGTAGAAGTCGCGCAGGATGCGCACCCAATCGTCGTGGCCCTCGGCCACTTTGTCGAGGCTGCCTTCCATGCCGGCCGTGAATTTCAGATCGACGATGTCTTTGAAATGCTCGGCGAGCAGATCGTTGACCGCCACGCCGATGTCGGTCGGCTTGAAACGCCGGTCTTCTTGCGTGACGTAACCGCGTGCCTGAATGGTATCGACGATCGTCGAGTACGTCGACGGACGGCCGATGCCGTTCTCCTCGAGCGCCTTGACGAGCGTCGCTTCGGTGTAGCGCGGCGGCGGTTCGGTGAAATGCTGTTTCGGCTCGAGCTTCGAGCAGTCGAGCGCGTCCTGTTCGTGAAGCTCCGGTAACCGGACCTTACCTTTGCTCTTCGCCGTGGCTTTGGCCGCATCGGACTCCGCTTGCGGATCCTCGTCGCGACCTTCTTCGTAGACCTTCGTGAAGCCGGCGAACTTGACGACGCTGCCGGTCGAGCGGAACGTGTACTCGCTCGCGGCGATGTCGACGGTCGTTTGATCGAGCACTGCGGCCGACATCTGCGACGCGACGAAGCGCTCCCAGATCAACGTGTAGAGGCGCAGTTCATCGCGCTTGAGTACGTGCGCGACCGACGCCGGGGTCCGGCCGACCGAGGTCGGGCGAATCGCTTCGTGCGCGTCCTGCGCGCCCTCGCGGACCTTATGCGCGCGGCCGCCGTGAAACTCTTCGCCGTAGGTAGCGAGGATGAATTCGCGCGCGGCATCCCGAGCGCTGTCGCTGATACGGGTCGAGTCGGTACGCATGTAGGTGATGAGACCTTGCGTCCCCTCGTCACCGCCCAGATCGACGCCTTCGTACAGCGCTTGCGCGATCTGCATCGTCCGGCGCACGCGCAGCCGCAGCTTGCGCGAGGCTTCTTGCTGAAGCGTCGACGTCGTGAACGGCGCCGGCGCGTTGCGCCGCACCTCGCGCCGTTTGACCGACGCGACCTTCCAGTCGGCACCGTCGAGCGCGGCTAAAACCGTATCCGCTTCTTCCTTCTTAGTGATCTCGTATTTCTCGCCGCGGCGCGCGACGAGTTCGGCCGGAAAAACGAGGGCGGCATCGCGCTCGGTTGCGAGATGCGCGGTGACCGTCCAATACTCGCGCGGAACGAATGCTTCGATCTCGCGCTCGCGATCGACGATGACCCGAACCGCAACCGATTGCACCCGGCCGGCGGAGAGGCCGCCGCGCACTTTGGCCCAGAGCAGCGGCGAGATTTTATAGCCGACCAGACGGTCGAGGATGCGCCGCGCCTGTTGCGCGTTGACGCGATCCATATCGATCTGATGCGGTTCTTTGAGGGCGGCGAGCGCCGCGTCTTTGGTGATCTCGTGGAGTTCGATCCGCTTGGGATTCTCGAGCTTGAGGAGCTCGGCAAGATGCCACGCGATCGCCTCACCTTCGCGATCGGGGTCGGTGGCGAGGTACACGTCGCTCGCGCTTTTGACCGCGCTCTTGAGCTCCTTGATGATATCGCCTTTGCCCTTGATCGTCAGATACTTCGGCGTAAAATCATTTTCGACGTCGACCCCGAGCGTGCTCTTGGGAAGATCGCGCACGTGCCCGACCGACGCCTTGACGATGTAGCGCGCCGGGAGAAACTTCTTGATCGTTCGAGCCTTGGTCGGCGACTCGACGATGATCAGGGGCTTTTTCACGGGGTTCAGTATACTCCCGGGGTCAAGGGACCGGCAAACTTCGCCGCCCCAACGCGCGTGCGCGTATGCGCGCGCGTACGCGTACGTGCGCGTACGTATGCGCGCGCGTTTGCATGATTTTCAAAAATCCTTTATAGTGCGCTTAAAGCGCAAATCCATTTGCGCTGTTCCTGACAGCTGTTCGTCCCGTAGGGGACGAGGAGGAATGAATGGACTCCGATACCATGATGAACGGCGACACGATGGGTGAAGCCAAGAAATCGCGCCGTAAATCGAGCGGACGTCGCAAAGCCGCCGGTGGCCGTAAGAAGGCCGCGGGCACGCGCAAGAAAGCGACGGGCGGACGCAAGAAGGCCGCGGGCGGACGGAAGAAAGCCGCCGGCGGACGCAAGAAAGCCGCGGGACGTAAGAAGGCCGCGGGCGGACGCAAGAAGGCCGGTGGCCGCAAGAAGGCCGCGGGCGGACGTAAGAAAGCGACGCGCAAAGGCGGACGCAAAAAGGCCGCAGGCGGACGTAAGAAGGCCGCGGGCGGACGCAAAACAGCCGGTGGCCGCAAGAAGGCCGCAGGCGGACGCAAAAAAGCCGCAGGCCGCAAGAAGGCCGCGGGCGGACGCAAAAAAGCCGCTGGTGGACGCAAGAAAGCTGCTCGCAAGGGCGGCCGTCGCAAAAAAGCGGCGTAGCGCGTAAGCGTCAATCATGGAGATCGGACGGCATCGCTGCCGTCCGATTTTTTTGTGCCGCGAGCTCGGCTCGCGCTTGCGGAGCTTCGAACGGATCGAACTGCGGATTGAGACGTAATGCGGCGGCGACCAGCGCGCGGCCAGCCGCAACATGTCCGGCGTGCATCGCGATTGTTCCGGCGTGAAACCGGACTTCGGGATCCTCGACTCCGGTTCGCATCGCGAGCTTCGAGTAACCGTAAGCCTCGCGCCAGCGTCCGAGCTTGGCGAGCACCCACGCGAGCGTGTCGTCCGCGTAGATTTCGTTTCCACGTTTTTGCATGTCGCGCCGCGCCGCTTGGAGCGCCGCCTCGAGGTGCGTGCCGCGGGAGGCGTAATAGAGTGCCAGGAGACGATCGTTGATGCCGTTTGTATTGTAGAGTCGTTGCTCCGCATCGATCAGCGCATCCGTAGCCCGCGCGGCAGCGAGGTCCCCGAGCGCTCGTTGCGCATCGGCCTCATAACCCAACGTCTGCGGAAGCGGATAGAGTGCGGCACTTCGGCGCGCTGCCTCGAGCGTTTCTTGCCAACGGCCCTGCGCCCGAAATAGCCTCGCTTGCCACATCAACGCGAGCGCGTTGTCCGGAAAATCGGACAACGAGAGGCGATACTGCCGGGACGCAGCGGCGTAGTCGCCGGCTTCGAACGCGAGTTGTCCGGCGCGCAGATGATACCAGGAGCGATCGTATGCGGAGTCGCCGATGTCACCGTCGGCGGTGCGAGCTGCAGCATCGATACGAGCTCGCGCGGATCTCAGGTGACCGGTGAGTTCCTCGAGACGAGCGCGCACCGCGTCGACCTGGGGATTCTCCCGAGGGCTCCGAATGCCGGCGAGCGTCGCTGCAGCAGAACGGTAGCGGCCCAGCTCCATTTGCAAGGATCCAATCTGGGCCCGCGCCGCCACGTTATCCGGTTCGCCTCGAAACGCATCTTCTTCGTTTCGCAATGCCCGTGCAAAATCGTGATAGCTAAGGTCGACGCTCGCGAGCGCCATACGCGCCGGGGTATTGCCCTGCGGTTGCAACCGAACAGACCGTTCGGCATAGTAGCGGGCGCGGACGAGATCGCCGGTGTCGAAGCGCTCACGATAGCGTTGCATGTACTGTTGCGCGAGCATGCGCATCTGGATCTGATCGCGCGGCGCGGCGCGGACTTGCCGTTCGAAAAAGCCGATCAGCCGGTCGCGGGTGAGATAATCGCGCACCAAAGGAGCGGGGGTGGCGCCCGCCGCCGGAGTGATCCGCGCGGCGAGCGCCGGCCACATCGCGAGCGCCGTTATTGCGGCGGCCGCGATGGCGGCGATGGGCGCAAAGCGGTTGTTAGACCGGGCCTTGCGCATACGGGAAGGTCGTCGTGGTAACGTTCGTGGGCGAAACGTTGTCGTTGGTTAGACACGGAGACTCTTTGCCGTCGTCGGGAACGACGCCGAGCGCCGAGAGCGTGTTCCCGAAGAGTGCGCCGAGCGAGATGGCGATCGTATCATCGCGCAATCCACGACCGCCGAACGTGCTCCCCGTTGCACCGCCCGATTCGACGCCGAGATACGCCGCGTTGGATGCCGGTTGCGACAGATCGGCAACGAGTTCGTTGGGGTAGAGTATCGATTGGAGCGCGCTCGCCGTCGCCGCCGACCGGCCGGCGACCGACGTCGTGAACGAGCCGATCTCCGACTGAAGCGTCGAGTCGTTGTACGGTTCCGAGCGGTTTGTCGCGTCGTGATCGGTGAAGTTTTCGAACGCCTCCTTCACCGCAGGGCGCGAGAGGAGCTCGATCTGCACGTACTTTCCGGAGCCCGCGGGCGCAATGAAGTTTCCGCCGCCGCTCCCATTACTGCAAGCGCTGACACCGACGGCTAACAACGCCCCCGCAACGATTCCGATGGCAATATGTTTGATCATGGTCTTCTCCTCTTAGCTTCCGCTCGTCGTTGAGGTCGTGGCCCAGACGCCGATTTTGCCCAACGCTGCGCCGGATGGCTCGAGCATCGATTTCGGCAGTTCTACCGCGATTTGCAGGACGTTGTAGTTTGCAAGAATGTTGCTCGACGGCGCGGTCAAGCATCCGTTCGAATTGCCGCTCGGGAACCCGTTGAACGAACTTGCGCTCGGGGACGGCACGGTGCTTCCGCCCTGGTGATACTGATAGTTGCGATCCGGAACAATCTTGAAAAACTGCGCGAGGTCGAAAAAGAACGGATCGCGGCGAGGTCCGGCAAAGACTTGGATCTGATTGTTCATCAGCTTGGTGGGTTGATTGAACGGAACCGTTCCCGTCGCGGAAGGCAGGAGCGTGTTCGCCGTTCCCACTTCGTTCGGCGCGGCAGGCCCATACATCGTGAGCGTTTGATTTTGCCCGCTCCCCGCGACGGTAAATTGAATGACGGATTTCTCCGTGTAGTCCTTATTCGCGATGTTACTCGCGATCTTGAACTGATAAAGCACCGAAGGGTCGAACGCGTACTGCGTCGAGCCGGACATGCCGCCCGGAATCAAGGGATACACGTCCATGGCAAGCACGACGTTGCCCGGGTTATCGGGTGCGGGATAGAGGAAAACATCAGTGATGTCGGCGCCGGGACGCGCCACGACCGTGGGTGAATCTTGGTGATCGGATGCGCGCACCGCGTGCAATCCGTAGAGCGAGATCGCGGCAACCAACAAAGCGGTTACGCCGATCGTCGCAAAGGCACGAAGGGCTTTCATAGAAGTTGCTCCATTTGCGAAGTGACGCGCGCGGATCGACGCGTCATGATGAAGACCCCGGCGAAGATCGCAAGTAGTGCACCCACGAGCGCAAGACTGACGGTCACGTCCGAGACAGGCGGTTGATATCCGAGCAGCTGTGCAAACTCGAACGCCGCAACCGCAACGGCAAGCGCGGTGATGGAACCGATCCAAACTCGCATGACACGCGGAAGGGAGCCGGCTCGGTACGAGACGAGCCGATGAACGAATAGCGAGTCCAACGTATCGGAACTCACCATTCCGGCGCAGAACATCGACCCGACGACCAGCGCCCCCGCAACGCCGGCGTCGGCTCCGAAGGCCATCGCATAGGCCGCAACCTGGCTCGACGTCTCAAAGCCGAAGCCGAAAAGCAGGCCGATGGGGAGCGCGACCCAAGGCGTCGCGCCATCACGCATGAGGGGCCCGAGAAGCCGGGTTTTTGCGCCCGAGAAGCGGCCGTTCGTTCCGGATCGCAACTGGCGCGCATTGAGCGCCGCAAGCGCCAGAAGCACGACGATCGAGATCCACGTTCCGGCCTCCTCGATCGCATGCCGGTGTGCGGTCAAGCGGGTTCCGGCAAAGCCGACGAGCGTCGCAATCGCCAACACCATGACCGTATGACCGCCGGCAAAAAGCGTCCCGATCAGCCGCGAGAGACGCGGCGCCTTTGCATACGAGTTACGCGTCATCGTATCGATTGCGGCAAGGTGGTCGGGATCGGCGCCATGGCGCAAGCCCAGCGCGTAGACCGTGAATCCACTGGAGAAGAGCATCACTGCACCGCCGCTGCAGCGTGCGCGTGCGTATGTTGGGAAGAAAAGGCATAGCCGGCGATCGCGGCCACCGCGACCGCGGCGAGGAGCCACATCGGGGCGCGGACGCCCTGCATGACGAGCGCCTGCGCGAGCATGATCGCACCCACGATCGATATGACCGCGGACGAGAGCATCGGACCAAAAGCCACAAGCCGGTCGAAACGGCCGCTGGCCGAGATCCACGCGGAGCCCCGGACGACGGCAATACCCAAACCCGTCAACACCGACGCCAGACCAACGCTAAATATCACGATCACGAGTAGTCCATAGCCAAGTTGATGGAGTCGCAGTGCGGCGAGCATCACGACGATCGCAGCAGGGCACGGCGCGATTCCCCCGCTCATGGCGGCAATAATGGCCGCGCGAAAATCAAGTACCGCGTTACCCGGTATCGCGTGCGAATGGCCGTCCGAGGCATGCTCGTGATCGTGCGGCATGCGATCGTGAAGGTAGCGAGACAGGTTTCGTGCGCCGATGACGGCGACGGCAATGCCCGAAACGAGCGCGATCCACGGATAGATCGATTCGGCTGCAAAGCCCGCGACGAAAAAGAGCACGACGCCGAGGGCGAAAACCGCGGCCGTGTGCGCGATGGTCAACGAGGCCGCGAGAATGAGCGCTTGGCGAACGGTGGCTCTCGAACCGACAAGCGTGAACGCCAGCAACGCCTTTCCATGCCCCGGTTCGAGCGCGTGGAGCGCGCCCAGACCAAAGGCAACCAGGAAGGTAAACGCGACGAACAGCGGCGCGCGGTCGTGCGTCGAAAAGAGTTTCGAAAGCAGGTTCGACCGCGCGAGCGATACGTTCGATGAAGCGTCATACGCAGTGCCCTGCGTGCTCACGACGTTATGGATCGAGCCGTCCGGCATCGCGTCGAACGTCAGCTGAGTGACTTCGCGCGGTGACGACTTTGCTCCGGACGGATAATGCGTCAGCGCATCCGTCGGCTCGCGCTCGTTACCGGCGACGATGTCCTTCCAACCGATACGATGCGAATACACCGTATCGACGACGTCGACGTCATGCCGGCCAATCGAGAACGGCGCCGCGAAGTCTCCGGTCCAGTAAAGGGTCGGGAGACCGCCCGAACCAGGACGAGTATGGGCCGATGCGTCGACGGCAGTCAAAGCGACCCGGCGTCCGTCAACCCGTATCTGGAGTCCGGAGGCGACGGTGCTCGATTCCGTTTGCGCCCACGCGTACGCATTTTGCCGCGACCATGAACCACCCGCTTCGGAGCCGTGCATGATTTGAAATGATGGAATTTCCGCGATGTCGAGCACGTAACGCACGAGCAAGCGCCCGTGAACGAGCCGAATGCGCGCGAGGTGATTTACGGTAAAATTACCGAGCGGATGCGCTACGGCGCTCATCGGCAGTGCGTAAACGGACAGCACGAATAGCAGGCACACGCGCCAGCACTTGGCCAACATCCTCACACCTCGAAAGAGCGACGGTTGATTGACGTTACAACGGCCGGCTTCGTGCGTTGGATTGCGGCGCGCGCTATTTTTTCCAGCGAAGCCCAGGCGCGGCAATTCCGACGCGCGCTTTATCGCCGCTTGGTTTAGGGCGCCTTGCGGCGAAAAGAAAATCGGACGGCATCACTGCCGTCCGATTTTCTTCTGTTCTTAGGAGACGACGACCGGGCCGTTGGCGATGTTTGGAGCGGCTCCGTTGTGTTCTTCGACCCAGTGACATGCGGCAAAGTGTCCGCTGCCGTAATCTTTGAACGCCGGGATTTCCGTCTTGCAGCGATCGAACGCAACCGGGCAACGCGTGTGAAAACGGCAGCCTGACGGCGGGTTCACGGGCGAGGGAATATCGCCGGTGAGAACGATTCGCTTGCGTCGCGCTTCGGCGTTCGGATCCGGAATCGGAATCGCGGAGAGCAGCGCCTGCGTATACGGGTGCAGCGGATTTTCGTAGAGCGCATCGCGATCGGCAAGTTCCACGATCTTGCCGACGTACATGACGGCAACGCGCGTCGAGATATGCCGGACGACCGAAAGATCGTGCGCGATGAAGAGGTAGGTCAGGCCGAGCTTCTGCTGCAGATCCTCGAGCAAGTTGATCACTTGCGCCTGAATCGAGACGTCGAGCGCGGAGACAGGTTCGTCGCAGACGATGAACTTCGGGTCGACGGCGAGGGCGCGCGCGATCCCGATGCGTTGGCGCTGACCGCCGGAGAATTCGTGCGGAAACCGGTTCGCATGATAGGGGCGCAGGCCGACGAGCTGGAGCAGCTCGCGCACGCGACCCTCGACGTCCTTGCCGGACGCAAGGCCGTGAATGCGCAGCGGCTCGCCGACGATGTCGCCGACGGTCATGCGCGGGTTGAGCGACGCAAACGGATCCTGGAAGATAATCTGCATCTCGCGGCGCAGATGCCGGACCTGCGAGGCGTTCATCTTCGTGACGTCCTGGCCGTTGAACGAGATCTGCCCGTTGGTCTCTTTGAGCAGACGGAGCATCAGCCGCCCGATCGTCGTCTTGCCCGAGCCCGATTCGCCGACGAGTCCCAGCGTTTCACCGGCGGCGATCGAGAAATCCACTCCATCGACGGCTTTGACGTCACCGACGTGACGTGAGAACAATCCGGCGTGAATCGGGAAATACTTGTAGAGGTCGCGAACCTCGACGAGCGGCTGACCGTTCATGCCGACTCCCCGACGACCGGCGCCGATGCAACGTCGATCGGACGCTCGTCCTTGACTCGATCGTCATACAGATAGCAGCGCGCCACGTGCGAGCCGCCGAACGAATAGAGCGGAACCGGCTGATCGCAGATCGGCATGCGATAGGCGCAGCGCGGTGCGAACGCGCATCCGGGCGGCATGTTGAGAAGGTTCGGCGGCTGGCCTTTGATCGGCTGGAGCCGCTGGTGCTCGGATGCATCCAAGCGCGGCAGCGATGCGAGCAGGCCTTGGGTGTACGGCATCTTCGGATTGTCGAAGATGTCTTTGGCCGTGCCGTACTCGACCATATTGCCGCCGTACATCACGAGAACGTTTTTGCAGACTTCCGCGACGACACCGAGGTCGTGCGTGATGAGGACGATCGCCGCGCCGGTCTGCGCCTGCATCTCGTTCATCAATTCGAGAATCTGCGCTTGAATCGTCACGTCGAGCGCGGTCGTCGGTTCGTCGGCGATGAGCAGCTGCGGGTTGCACGAGAGCGCCATTGCGATCATCACGCGTTGGCGCATGCCGCCGGAAAACTGATGCGGATAATCGTTCAGACGCGCTTGCGGCGACGGGATCCGCACCTTATTGAGCATCTCGATCGCCTTGTCGCGCGCGTCGCGCTTGCTCAAGCCCAAGTGCAGTCGCACGGCCTCGGTGATTTGATCGCCGATCGTGAGCACCGGGTTGAGCGACGTCATCGGATCCTGGAAGATCATCGCGATGCGATGTCCACGGATCTTGCGCATTTCCGCTTCGCTCTTCTTCGTCAGGTCTTCACCGGCAAAGAAGATGCCGTCGCTGGCAACCGACGCGTTGCGCGCAAGAAGGCGCATGATCGAAAGCGAGGTGACGGATTTGCCCGACCCCGATTCGCCGACGATACCCAGCGTTTCACCGGCGTTGAGCGAGAATGACAGCCCGCTAACGGCCGTGACGGGGCCGTCTTCGGTACGGAACGTCGTCCGGAGATTCTTGACGTCGAGCAGCGCGCTCAAGGCGGTGTTAGATTCCCGTCAGTGAGAGAATGAAGGCCGTGAGGACGAAGACGACGGCGGTAAAGCCGGTGACCCGTTTGAGTTGCTCTTCGGCGCCGGCGCGTGCGTACGCGGACTCGACGCGGCCGCCGATCGTGCCCGAGAGGCCCTCTTGTTTGGTCGTCTGCATCGCGAGCAGCACGACGAGCAGAACGGCCGCGATAATAAAGATCCCGGCGACGGTATGGGTGAGCCAGCCGACGTGCGCTTGAAACCAGGTCTGCTGCATTACCGCGACCGGGGGCGCCTGAATGGTGACCGGCGACGGGTTCGGGTTGGGAACCGTCGTGACTTGAATCTGCGGTTTGGCGCTAGCAGCGGCCGCAGCGGCGGCAAGAATCAACGATGTATCTCCTGACTACGTTCGAGCACGCGGGACACCCGCTCTGCGACGTGTTGCGCCGAGAGGCCGAAGCGCGCGCGTTGCCGGGCTTGCGAATCGTGTTGGACGAGCTCGTCGGCGATGCCGATCCGCTCGATCCGAACCGGGAGCCCCCGATCCGACACGCTCTCTACGACCGCCGACCCGAAGCCGCCTGCGAGAGCATGCTCTTCTAACGTAAGGATCAGCTCGTGCGTCGCGGCCAGACGCTCGAGGAGCGCCGCATCCACGGGCTTCGCGAAGCGGGCGTTGACCACGGTCGGCAGCAGGTCCGAGCGTCCGAACTCACCGCTTGCCAGCAGGTCGTAGGCGTCCAGGGCGGTGTCGACCGTGTTGCCGAGCGCGACGATCGCGACCCCGCTGCCCTCGCGCAAGACTTCCGCCTTGCCCTGTTCGATCGGCGCGACCGGGTCGCGATGGCGGCCGCTGGTCGACCCGCGCGGGTACCGAATCGCCGCCGGCGCGTCGAGCGCAAGGGCGTGCTCGAGCATCGGCAGCATCTCGTCTTCGTTGCGCGGCGCCATCACGGTCATGTTCGGCAGCGTGCGCAGGTACGCGATGTCGTAGAGCCCCATGTGGGTCGGGCCGTCGTCGCCGACGAGACCCGCGCGGTCAAGGCAGAACACCACGGGCAGATTCTGAACGCAGACGTCGTGCACGACCTGATCGTACGCGCGCTGCAAGAAGGTCGAGTAGATCGCGCAGACGGGATGCAGCCCGCTCGTCGCCGCGCCTGCCGCCATACAGACCGCATGCGCCTCGGCAATACCGACGTCGAAGAACCGCTCCGGAAATTGCTTGGCGAACTTCGACAGTTTCGTGCCGTCGGGCATCGCCGCGGTGATCCCGATCACTTTCGGGTTCTTTTCCGCAACGGCCGTCAACGCCGACGCGAAGACGTCCGAGAAGGTCGGCCGCGCGTCCGGCTTGATCTCGAGCTTGCCGTTCTCGACGTCGAACGCGCTCGATACGCCGTGGAACGTGCGCGAGTCTTTCTCCGCGGGTTCGTAGCCTTTGCCCTTGACGGTGCGCACGTGCAGCAAGACCGGATGATCGATGCTCTTGGCCGCTTCGAGCGCGTGTACCATCGTATCGAGATTGTGACCGTCGAACGGTCCCATGTACCGAAAGCCGAGTTCCTCGAAGATCACGGCCGTTTTCTCGGCGGGCGCGACGAACCGTATCGCTCCCATCTCGGCCGACGCGAACGCTTTGCGCGCGGCTCCGCCGAAGGGAATGTGTTCGAAGACGTCTTTGGCTTTTTCGCGCACGAAGTTCGCAAACGGCTTCGCCCGCAGCATCGACAGATACGAGGCGACGGCACCGACGTTCGGCGCGATCGACATCTCGTTATCGTTCAAGATCACGATGAAATTGGAGTTGAGCTGCCCCGCGTTATTGAGCGCTTCGTAGGCGAGACCGCCCGTCAGCGCGCCGTCTCCGATCACGGCGACGATCGTTTCGTCGCCGCCCGAGAGATCGCGCGCGACGGCCATTCCGTACGCCGCCGAAACGGACGTCGATGCATGACCGGCGCCGAACTGGTCGTACTCCGACTCGCTGCGCATGGCAAAGCCGGAGATACCGCCGCCCTGCCGCAACGTCGCGAACGCATCGCGCCGGCCGGTCAGGATCTTGTGGACGTACACCTGATGGCTGACGTCCCACACGAGCTTATCCTTGGGCAGATCGAGGACGCGGTGCAGCGCGATCGAGAGTTCGACCACGCCGAGATTCGGCGCCAGATGACCGCCGTTGCGCGAGCACGTAACGACCAGCATGTCGCGAATTTCGCGTGCCAGAATGTCGAGCTCGTCGCGCGTGAGGGCCTTGAGATCGGCCGGAGAGTTGACCCGTTCGATGACCATGGTGACCGGCGATGATTCGTCGCCGCCGGCGGAGAGGCCCGCTTGCCTCGCCGCCTACGGCGTCAGCTTGTAGATGTTGCCGTTTTGCGAGTCGCCGATCCAGACGTTATGGTCGACCCCGGTGACGATGCCGGTAAGCTGACCGCTTGCGGCAATCGGCACGATGGTGAAGGCATGCGTCTGGAGATCGAATCGTCCGACGCCGATCACGCCGCCGTTGATCGTAAACCAGATCGCACCGTCGGGTCCGGTCGTCAGGTTGCCGGGAACATACGATCCGCTCGTCATGACATACTCGGTTATCTGACCGAAGGTGCCAGGCTGCGTCGACACCATTGCGATCCGGTCGCCGCCGGATTCGGCGACGTACATGTTGCCGTCCGAACCTTTGGTAATTCCGAGCGGCGCCGCGTTGATCGTCGGCAACACGTACTCGTTGTTGACGATGCCCGATGCGGAATTGATCTCACCGACCTTATTTGCCGCGCTGGCCTCTTCCGTGAACCAGATGTCGCCGTTTGCGTCGACGGCGATTCCGTTCGGCGCCGAACCGGCAGTTGGTATCGCAAGTTCCGTGACCGCACCCGCAGTCGTCATTTTAAAGACGTTGTTCGCGCTGGGCTCGACGCCCCAGATGTTCGTGCCGTCGCTGGTCAGCGCTGAAGCGTACCCGCTCAACGCGTAGCCCGACTGCGACGATCCGGTCACACTGATCGTGCCGATCGACGAGCTGTTGGAATTGGAATACCAGAGATTGCTATCGGGTCCGTTGATGATATCCGCCGGATGAGGCGACGGACCCACCGGAGCCGACGAACTCGCCGGCGCGGGCGATGGCCCGAATGAGCCCGAGAACGGGCTGAGCGAATTGAGCGTGTTGCTGCCCGGCATCGTAAACCAGATCTGATTATCGGATCCGACGCCGATGCCGGCCGGTCCCGAACCGCCGATCCCGGAGTACGTGTGCACCAACTGCGGAATAGCGATCGAGTCAATCGCGCCGACGGCGGGGTTGTTCATCTGCGCATCGACGTCGATCGAGTTCGGCACGGCGACCGAACTCACGCTAAGTCTATTCGGATCGTACGTCACCGTCACGCCGTTGGGTTGCGAGCTCGTGAACGACGCCGGCGAGATCGTGGCGGTTCCCGTTCCACCGTTGTCGGAAACCGTCACCGTCACCGGATTACCGGCCGTGTCGATGAAGGACCCGAGGATCACGCTGCCCGCTGCGTCCAGCACCGATACGGAGACGTTTTCGGTCAATCCGTACATCGGGTGCAGAACCTTCACCGGCGCGTGCACGGCGATCGAATTGGGAATTCCCTCGACCGTCATGCCGAGCGTGTTTGCCGATCCGCTCGTCACCGTTTGCGACGCCATGAAACCGTACCCCAGCTCGTGGGCGGCAACGGGAATCGAACCGCCGGAGGGAGCCTGATCGTACGTTACGACCTGCACGTCATAGGTGCCCGGCGCAATCGCGACCGAGAGCGTGCACGTGCGGCTGAGGTCCGTCGCGCTGGTTTGACAGATCGCCGAGGTCGCGGAAACGTCAAACGCTTGCGTCAGCACGGGCGTTGAGCTTCCGGTATACGGCGACGTGTAGAGGTTCACGCGTATGCCTTGCGTCGCAGCGGAAGCCGCAAACGCCTTGCGCACGCGCGCGTTCGCGGATTTCGGAGGCGCGGGCACTGCAAGCGAGAGTTTGAACGTCCCGGGCCCCGCAGCGGGCGCTTTAGCCGGCGGTAACGACGAACCGCCGCCGCCGCTGCAGGCAGCGATTGC
>DASSZO010000033.1:0-5052 GCA_035702815.1 Candidatus Aquilonibacter sp.
CGGCTGCAAGCGCGACGACTCGAAAGCGCTCGGGGTGACGGGAGATGACGTCGAGGGCTTGCGTTCCGATCGAACCGGTGCTGCCGAGGATCGCTACGCGTCTCATTGCGGCACCGCCATGACGCCGAGCAGATGCAACACGCCGAAGAATGCCATCCCGCCGAACAGATACGAGTCGAACCGGTCGAGCACGCCGCCATGTCCTTGAATCACCGTGCCGGTGTCCTTGACGCCGACGTCGCGCTTGAGCGCCGACTCGGCGAGGTCACCTGCTTGCGCGGCGATCGAGGTGAGAAATCCGGCGGCCATTCCTTGCCACCACATAAGATGCAGCGGCAACCACAGCGCGCCCAGCGCCGCGACGCCCGTAACGATGAGAAGCGCGCCGAGCGATCCTTCGACGGTTTTGCGCGGTGAGATCCGTGTGAGCTGATGGCGCCCGATCAAGGTGCCGACGAGCATTCCGAAAATGTCGGTAAGCGCGATAAGCACGACGACGTAGATCGTCCAGAACATCCCGACGTCGGGCACTTTGCGAATGAAGACGAAATACGAGAGGAGCTTACCTATGTACAGCACGGCGAGCAGCGTGTAGGCCGTTCGCGCAAAGTACCCTTGCTGTTCGCCGTACATTCCGATCGAAAAGCTCGCGATGGTAACGCCGGCGAGCAGCACGCCTTCCCATGTGTGCAGCCGTCCGACAGCCGCGAGCAAGATGTACGCCGCGACGCCGAATACGGCGACGGGATACTCGAGCGGTTGCCCCTTCATCTCACACAACGCGTTGAGTTCGTACAGCGACATCAACCCGATGACCAGGATGAGCATGTAGAACAGCCACGGCACGAAGATCGTCGAAATGCCGATGGCGGCAACGAGCAATCCGACAAGGACGCGCCGGGTCGTGATCGGATTCGCCTTTGCCGTCGCGACGCTTGCGCTCATGAGCCGCCGAACCGCCGTTGCCGCGATGCATACTCGCGGACCGCTTCTTCAAAGTTCGCCCGGTTGAAATCCGGCCAAAATACGTCCGTCATGACGAGTTCGGTGTACGCGGCCTGATAGAGCAAGAAATTCGAGAGCCGGTGTTCGCCGCCGGGACGAATCAGCAGGTCGGGATCGGGAATGCCGGCGGTAAAGAGACGTGAAGCGATCAATTCATCGTCGATCTGTTCGACTTGCAACTCACCCGATGCAACGTCAGCCGCGATCGCGCGAACGGCGCGTTCGAGTTCGCTACGCGAACTATAGTTGACGGCAAGATTCAGAATCAGGCCGGTGTTCGATGCGGTTTCCCGCTGCAGGAGTGCGAGCGCATCGCGCGAGCCTGCGGGCAATTCTTGCCAATCGCCGATCACGCGCACACGCACGTTATTCTTATTGAGCTCGGCAAGTTCGGTTCGCGCGAAATACACGCACAGGTCGAACAGAAATGCGATCTCGTGGGCGTCCCGCCGCCAATTCTCTGTTGAAAAGCCGTAGACGGTGACGATCTTAACGCCGAGATCGCTCGCGGCGCGCGTCACTTCGCGAAGGGCTAAGATGCCGCGGCGATGCCCTTCGACGCCCGGCAACCCGCGGCGCTTGGCCCAGCGGCGATTGCCGTCCATGATGATCGCTACGTGCGCGGGAACCTCGGAGCTAACCGGCGCGATCATGCATCACCGCGAGCTTGTCGAAGTGCTCGTAGGCTTCGTATCCGCATACCAATTGCATGATACCCGCCGCTTCGATCGCTCGAAGCACGCGCAACCGGCCCACCCCCACCCATGAGCCGACGGGCGCGAGCACCGATATATGCATAGGGCGGCCCGCAAGAGCCGCCCGCGCTTGAACGTCCGTCATCAAGGTGAGGTCGCCGGATTGCTGCGACATCACACCTCCATGATGTCTTTTTCTTTAGCCACCACCAAGCTGTCGATCTCTTTGACGAACTTGTCGGTGAGCTTCTGCAGTTGGTCCTGCATGCGCTTGTTGTCGTCTTCGGTAATCTCGTGGTTCTTGAGCTGCGCCTTGAGATCGTCGTGCGCTTTGTGACGAACGTTGCGCACCGCGACTTTGCCGTCTTCGGCCTTCTTTTTCATGACCTTGACGAGGTCTTTGCGGCGCTCTTCGTTGAGCGGCGGAATCATCAGACGAATCGCCGTTCCGTCGACGTTAGGCGTGAGCCCGAGATCGCTCTTTTCGATCGCCTTGCGGATGTCGCCGACCACGCCTTTGTCCCACGCCGTGATGAGCAGCGTGCGCGCGTCGGGCGTCGACACGCCTGCAACTTGCTTGAGCGGGACGGCGTTGCCGTAGGCTTCGACGTGCAGCCGATCGAGCAGCGCCGGAGTCGCACGGCCGGTGCGAATCGATGCGAAATCCGAGCGCGTTGCGTCGAGGCACTTGTTCATCTTCGATTCGACGTCTTTGAAGAAATCTGCCATTCGTTCTACCTCATTGCACCCGTCGTGAGCTGCGGCGAGCGCTGCACGACGGTTCCGATCGGTTCGCCAAAAATGACGCGGCGGATATTGCCCGGCACGCCCATATCGAACACGATGATCGGCAAGTTGTTGTCCATGCACAGTGCCATGGCGGTCGAATCCATGACCTCGAGCCCGCGCTGGAGCACTTCCATGTACTCGAGCCGCTCGAAGCGCGTTGCCGACGGATCTTTCTTCGGATCCGCGGTATAGATACCGTCGACCTTGGTGGCCTTGAGAATCGCTTCGGCGCCGATCTCAACCGCACGCAGTGCGGCGGTCGTATCGGTCGTGAAATACGGATTGCCGGTACCGGCCGCGAAAATCACGACCCGTCCCTTTTCGAGATGACGCATCGCACGGCGCCGGATGTACGGCTCGGCGATTTGATGCATCGCAATGGCCGTCTGCACGCGCGACGGAACGCCCATGCGTTCGAGCGAGTCTTGCAGCGCGAGCGCGTTGATCACCGTCGCGAGCATGCCCATGTAGTCGGCCGTCGCGCGGTCCATCCCCGCATCTTCATGCGGTTTGCCGCGCCAGATGTTTCCGCCGCCGACAACGACGGCGACCGAAACACCCGCGCGGCTCACATCCGCAATTTGCTCCGCCATCGCTTGCGTCGTGGTGACGTCAACGCCGGCGTCCTTTCCGGCGAACGCTTCGCCGGAGATCTTCAAGAGAACCCGTTTGTAGGTCGGACTAGAGCCGCCTGAATCCAAGCGTTAGTTTTCTCCCAGGGCGAACTTTGCATAGCGGCGGACCTTGATGTTCTCACCAAGCGAGCCGACCGCGGCATTGATAAGATCGTTCACCGAGAGCGAATCGTCCTTCACGAACGGCTGATCGAGCAGCACGTGCTCCTCATACCACTTGTTGAGCTTGCCTTCGACGATCTTCTCGACGATGTCCGCCGGCTTGCCGGCCGGGACGCCTGCCTTGAACTCTTCCTTGGCCTTGGCGATCACGTCCTCGGGGACGCTCGCCCGGTCAAGGTAATCGGGCGACATAGCCGCGATGTGCATGGCGACGTCGCGGGCCAGTTCCGCGAACTTCGGGTTACGGGCAACGAAGTCGGTCTCGCTGTTGATCTCCACGAGAACACCGATCTTGCCGCCGGCGTGGATGTAGCTCGCGACGAGGCCTTCGTTGGCCGCGCGCTCCGCCTTCTTCTCGGCCTGCGAGGCGCCGCGCTCGAGCAGCAGCGTCTTCGCCTTGGCAAAGTCGCCGTTGGCTTCGATGAGGGCCTTGCGGCAGTCCATCATCGGCGCGCTGGTCTCTTCGCGCAGCGCTTTGATCTCGTCGGCTTTGGGTTGATAGGTTGCGGTGGACACGTTCTCTCCAGTATCTCTGATTACAGCGCGGCTTCGGCTTCGGCCAGCGTGGTCGGCATTTCTTCTTCGGCGGGCGCGTAGGCCGTCTCGGCGTCGTACGAGCTTTCGCCCTCGGTCTTGCCCTCGATGATCGCGTCGGCGATCTTGCTGACCATCAGCTTGACGGCGCGGATCGCATCGTCGTTACCCGGGATCGGGTAATCGATCTCGTCGGGATCGCAGTTCGTGTCGATCACGGCGATGATCGGGATGTTGAGCTTCTGGGCTTCGAGGACGGCGATGCGCTCTTTCTTGGGATCGACGATGAAGATCGCGTCCGGAAGACGGTGCATGTCCTTGATGCCGCCGAGGAAGCGCTCGAGCTTGGCCATCTCGTCGGAAAGCTTGGCGACTTCTTTCTTCGGAAGGCGGTCGAAATCGCCCTGAAGCTTCATCCCCTCGAGCTCGCGCAGACGCGCGATGCGCTTCTGGATCGTCGAGAAGTTGGTCAGGGTGCCGCCGAGCCAGCGCTGGTTGATGAAATACGTTCCCGCGCGTTCGGCTTCTTCACGAACGACGTCTTGCGCTTGCTTTTTGGTTCCGACGAAGAGGATGACTTTGTTTTCACGCGCCATCTGCTTGACGGCGTCGTAGGTCTCGCGCAGCTTCTGTACGGTGAGCGCGAGATCGATGATGTAGATGCCGTTGCGCTCCTGGAAGATGTAGGGTTTCATCTTCGGGTTCCAGCGCCGGGTCTGATGACCGAAGTGGACGCCGGCCTCGAGGAGCTCACGCATGGTAATAACGGACACAGAGGTTCTCCCTTCTGGCCCCGGGCCGCGTGCCGTCATAGCGTGCGATCCGTGTCGTGGGACCATTCAGCGCCCAGCCTCCTTGCCGGACGTAGTTCAAAATGCTGTCATCCCAAGCCCGTCAGGGGACGGCTCACGGACAGCCGCAAGAGTATACCACGGCGGGCAAGGGCGGGTCTACGACGGCCGCGCGGCCCGGCCGATAATGTGAGTATGCACGACGGGACGGTCCGGTTGATGGGAGAGGCGACGCCGTACTTCTATATCGGCGACAGCCACGCGATGGTCGGTTCGCTCGTCTTTGACGTGCCGGCGGGTCCGACGCGCCTGGTTACTTCCGTGCAACTCATCCGCGGCTTCGCGGCGAGCGACATGCTCGAAGGCGAGTGCCTCGGGCCGGCGCCGGTTGACGTGCTGCGTCGCATCAGCGCCTTTAGTTCCCATCCCGACTATCCGCCG
>DASSZO010000133.1:0-9646 GCA_035702815.1 Candidatus Aquilonibacter sp.
AGTCGCGCGAGCGCCCGATGTGGCCCATGATCGTGCTTCGAACGCCCAAAGGCTGGACCGGACCGCGAATCGTCGACGGCGTACCGATCGAAGGCACCTGGCGCGCGCATCAAGTTCCGATCGCAAACGTTCGCGAGAATCCGGAGCACTTGGCGATTCTCGAAGCGTGGATGCGCAGTTATCGTCCCGAAGAGCTCTTCGACGACACGGGACGGCTGCATGCGGAGATTCGGGCGGCGGCGCCGCGCGGCGACCGGCGCATGTCCGCCAATCCCGTCTCGAACGGCGGCCTGCTCGTGCGCGACCTGTTGATGCCGGACTTTTGCGATTATGCGGTCGACGTGCCCTCGCCCGGCGGCGCCGTTGCCGAATCGACGCGCCCGCTCGGTGCATTTTTGCGCGACATCATCAAACGCAACGCCGGACGTTTTCGCCTCTTCGGGCCGGACGAGACGGCGTCGAATCGCCTCGACGCCGTTTTCGAGGTTACGGATCGGGCGTGGATGGCGTCGACCTTACCGACCGACGAGCACGAGAGTCCCGATGGACGGGTGATGGAGATTCTCAGCGAGCACGTGATCGAAGGATGGCTCGAAGGATATCTTCTCACCGGACGTCACGGCTTTTTTTCGTGCTACGAAGCGTTCATTCACATCGTCGATTCGATGTTCAATCAGCACGCGAAATGGCTCAAGAGCATCCGCCACATTCCCTGGCGGCGGCCGATTGCATCGCTCAATTATCTCCTTACGTCACACGTCTGGCGTCAGGATCACAACGGCTTTAGCCATCAAGATCCAGGCTTCATCGATCACGTCGTCAATAAAAAGGCCGACGTCGTGCGCGTCTATCTTCCCCCCGATGCCAATACGCTGCTCTCGGTTGCCGATCACTGCCTGCGCAGCCGCAATTACGTCAACGTGATCGTCGCGGGCAAACAACCCGAGCTGCAATGGCTGAACATGGAGAGCGCGATCAACCACTGCAGCGAAGGCGCCGGTATCTGGACGTGGGCGAGCAACGATGGGGACGACGAGCCCGATGCCGTCATGGCATGCGCCGGTGACGTGCCGACGCTCGAAACGCTTGCCGCCGTGGATCTCCTTCGCGCGCATCTTCCGGATATCAAGCTGCGCGTCGTCAACGTCGTCGACCTGATGACGCTGCAGCCGAAGAGCGAGCATCCTCACGGCTTGTCCGATGCGGCGTTCGACTCACTGTTCACGCGCGATAAGCCGGTGATCTTCGCGTTTCACGGATATCCGTGGCTGATTCACCGGCTAACGTACCGGCGTACCAATCACGACAACCTCCACGTGCGCGGCTACAAAGAAGAGGGCACGACGACCACGCCGTTCGACATGTGCGTACGCAACGAGATTGACCGGCTGCACTTGGCCGCCGACGTCATCGACCGCGTTCCGCGTTTGCGCGATCGCGGCGCCCATCTCAAACAGCACATCGCGGATCGCCTGATCGAACACAAGCGCTACATCGAAGAGTTCGGTGACGATCTCCCGGAGATCAAGAACTGGACGTGGCCCGCAAAGGCCCGCGCATGAACGTGCTTGCCGTCGACGGAGGCTCGTCGACGCTCAAGGTTGCGGCATACGCGATGCCGGACGAGCGGAAACTTGCGGAGCGAACGGTTTCAATCGCGGACCAAGGAACGTCGCTCGCGTCGTTTCTCGACGAGTTGAGCGCGCAAGGCACGCGCATCGATGCAACGGGACACCGGATCGTGTTCGGCGGGCGGCAACACGTGCGCCCCGAACGTGTGACGCCGCTTCTCCTCGATCGGCTCGAACAACTCGTGCCGTTCGATCCGCTGCACCTGCGTGCAGAACTCGACGCCGTCCGCTTCACGCACAACCAGCTTCCGAACATTCCGCACGTCGTCTGCTTCGACACGGCGTTTCATCAGCGCATGCCGTCGATCGCCAAGCGCTATCCGCTCGGGGACGAGTTCGCGGGCGTCGAACGCTTCGGGTATCACGGGCTTTCGCTCGAGTATATCGTTTCGGTACTCGGCGCGAGCGGACGCACCATCGTCGCGCACCTTGGAAGCGGCGCCAGCGTCAGCGCGATTCGCGACGGCGCGCCCGTCGATACGTCGATGGGACTAACGCCGCTCGGCGGCATCATGATGGGCACGCGTCCGGGCGATCTCGATCCGGGCGTGCTGCTCTACGCCGCATCCGAACTCGGACTTTCACGCGAGGCGTTACGCGAGGCGCTCACGTATCGCAGCGGATTGTTCGGCGTTTCCGGCGGCACGAGCGATATGGCGGCGCTCCTCGCGCGCGAAGCCGAAGATCCGCGCGCGCGCGAGGCGATCGGGCTCTTCGTCTACATTGCCGCCAAGCACATCGGCGCGCTGGCCGCGACACTGGGCGGATTAGATACGCTCGTTTTCACCGCGGGAATCGGTGAAAATAGCGCGGTTATTCGCGAGCGCATCGGCGAGCGGCTGGGATTCCTCGAACCGTTTGAGGTCCGTGTGATCCCCGCGAACGAAGCGCTCGCCATTTGTCGTCACGTCGTCACGGTCGTCCAAAGCACAGACACATAATCGCGATGTCGTCGGCATGCGTGCCGGTGACGACCGTGTTGCGGATCGCGATGGCCGGGTGTTCGGCCGCCCGAACATCGGGATCGAGCATCGCGCTTTTGACTTGCTCGTAGCCGGCAAGTTCGTCGCGCTGCCACTCGATCAAACCGTCCGTGAAGTAGACGATGAACGAGCCGTCGCGCAGGCGCAGCTCCTCGACGGGCTGATCGTCGGGCCCGAGCGAGCGCAACCCGAGCGGAAGGCCTCGCGCGAGAAACGCGTCGTTCACGCCGTCGCCGGCGATGTGAATGAGCGGTCCCGGATGGCCGGCGGAGATCATCTCGAGAACGCCCGTCTGCGGATCCAACCGGCTGACGTTCGCCGTCGCGTACTCACCCTGTCCGAACTGCAGACCGACGATGTAGTCGGCGACGCGCAACGCTTCATCAAGCGGCATCCCCGCGCACAGCGTTGTGCGCAACGTGTTGCGAACCGAACCCATGAACGCGGCCGCGTCAAGTCCGTGGCCGGTAACATCCCCCATCGTGATGCCGATTCGCCCGTCCGGAAGCACAAACGCGTCGTACCAATCGCCGCCGACGAGCATCGAACTCTCCGCCGGTTCGTAATATGCATCGAACCGCACGTTCGCAAGCGCGGGCAGCGACCGCGGCAACGCTGCGCGTTGAAAACGCTCCGCAATCCGCTGGTTCTCGGCATACGCACGCGACCGCACGATTGCGCCGCCGCATCGCCGCGCCAAATCCTGCGCGAAAAGCAACGCATCCGGATCGAAGCGCTCGCCGCTTTCGGTCGTGCGCACGAGCGCGAGCGCGCCCAGCACGCCTTCGGCAGGGGCGCGAATCGGCACGACGATGATCGAGGCGTATCCCAAATCACGCATAAAGCGCGCGTGCTCGGCGCTCGTCGCATGTTCTTCGATGTAGCCGTCGGTGACGTCGGCCACGTAAAGCACGGTTCCGTGCTCGATGACGTCCGCGACGGCAGCGATCGGACGGCCGGGGGACGAGCGAAGATACTTGCCGGCCGTCGCGACTTCCGGAAGGAGCTGCGGATCGCGAGACGCGGACGCGATGATTTCCAAACGCTCGGCGCCGGCCGGCATCACCAAGAAGCAGAGATCAGCGACGGTCTCCACCGCCGCCGCGCACACGTTGATCATCGTCTCGCGGTAATCGAGCGAGGATCCCAACAGTTCGCCGGCGTGCACGAGGAAGCGTAAGTACTCGCGCTCGTTCTGAACGCGTCCGGGTACCGGGTTGCGGTCATTCATCCGCACGTATCATTCCCAGGTACCCGGACGTGCAAGCGCCGTAGCGCTAGCTCACTTTTGCATCGGCGCGTGACGCCTCGCGCGCGCTCGCTTGGATCTCGCCGCGTTCGGTCCGCGATTGCGCGCCGAGCAGCGGCTTGATCACTACCTTCGTGTAGCCGTTTTCGCGAAGGTCGAATTGCTCGTACGCCTTGGGTGCCTGTTCGATGGGAATGCGCTGGCTCACGATCATGCTCGGGCGCGCGAGACCGGCGAGAATGAGATCGCGCAGATAGACGTTATACCGCTTGACGGGTGCCTGACCGGTGGCGAAGGTGAGGCCCTTATTCCACGCCTGGCCGAACGCCATCGTAAATTTCCCTCGCTTCTCTTGCTCGTCCACCCCACGCGCATCGCCTTCGAAATACACCCCGATGATGCCGACGTGTCCCGCCGGATTCGTCACGCGAATCACGTTGTCGAGGGATTGGTTCGGATCTTGCGTTTGGCCCGCGCGCCCGTTGGCATAGCTCTCGTAGCCGACCGCATCGATCGCGCACATCACGCCGGGCATTTTGTCACCCGCGTGCGTGCCGCGCGCATCCTGTACGGCATGGCGATGTTCGGAGCGCAGATCGAAGATCTGTTCGACGGGATCGCCTTGGGAAAAGTCGACGGCGACGGCACTCGGAATCTTATGTACGAGTTCCAATCGGCCGGGCACGCAATCGACGACGTAGATCTCCGACGCGCCGCGCAGACGCGCCGAGAGCGCGGCCATCAAACCGACCGGACCCGCCCCGAAAATTGCGACCGTGTCGCCGGGACGCACGCGCGCCATTTCGGTCGCATGATAGCCGGTTGGAAAGACGTCGGCGAGCAGGACGAAGTCGTCCTCATACTCATCACCCGCTTTGCCCGGCAGCTTGAGACAATTGAAATCCGCGTACGGAACGCGCACGAACTCGGCTTGACCGCCGGGATACGGCCCGAGACCGGAGTATCCGTATCCGGCGCCGTGTGAATGCGGATTGAGCGTCAAGCACGCGTTGGTGTACCCGCGTTCGCAGTTGAAGCACCAGCCGCACGCGATGTTGAACGGCAGCACGACCCGATCGCCCTTTTTGATCGACTTCACCGACGATCCGACCTCTTCGATCACGCCGAGATTCTCGTGTCCGAGAATCGTTCCGGGTTTGGCCTGCGTGCGTCCCTCGTACATGTGCAGGTCGCTGCCGCAGATCGCGGCGCTGGTCAAACGCAAGATCGCATCATTCGAATCCTCGATCTTCGGATCGGCTACGTGCTCGACGGCAACTTCTCGCGGACCTTTCCAAACGACAGCTCGCATCGCAACTCTCCTCGCGCGTTTTGCGCAGATGGTGAGCCGCCTTTGCCCATCACGGCTGCAGTAAAAACAGTCTCGTCATGGGAGCGGCCGTGCGAGCGTGCCGAAGGTACGGAAGGCCGAATGCCGCTTCAATCGTGCGAAGAAGCGAATAGTGCGTGTACGGCGTCGGGTCGACAAGATGACGCGGACCGTGATTCGTGATGACGATCGCCGGTACGCGCCCGCCGCCGCCTTCGCGCCCGTCGCCGTCGTCTTCGTCGAACACCAACACGATCGCCGTGCGCTCCTTGCCCGTCCACGCGCGCGACTTCATCAATTCGTCCGCGATCGTGCCGAACGTCGCGTCGCCGCGTTTCACGAGGCCGCCGCCAGGAACCGGCCAACACGATACGGGCACGTGCACGCCCCACGCGCCATGCATGTCGTTGCACAGATTCGGGATGATGAGCGCGAACGACGGCAGCGCATTATCCGCAATGTCGCGCACGAGCGCATCGAATCCCACGAGATGTTGCGCGCGATTGGGGTCGTGCTGCACCGACACGAAGTTGAGAAAGCCGGAATGTTTGCTCGCATAGAAGCCGGAGAACGTTGCAAGCGAACCCGGCTGCGGAATACTTTCGTAGTAGCCCTTCCACGAGAGATGCGCGGCGTCGAGTTGCGTGGCGAGGCTCGGTGCATCCACGGCGTTCTTGACGAACGAACCATCGTTGCGGATGCCGAACGTGTCGCCGCCGACGATGGCGACGTAGTTGGGCTCGCTTGGGTGGGCAACCGCGTCGTAGTGCGTTGCAAGCCCGTACTGCGCGGCCAGCGCATTAATGCGAGGAGCCGCCCGGCTGCCCACGACGGTATGGAGGTCCTTGTTCTCGTCGACGACGACGAAAATGTGATCGTACCGGGGCACTTCCGGCGGCGGTGTGGCGTTGATGAGGAAGGCCGCCGCGAGAGCAGCCAGGCGAACTGGGAATAGCATATCGTGGCTTATTTCCGTCAATTGGGGAAAGGCCGCTGCCGACTCTAAGAGAAGAGGCGATGAGGATGAGACGACTGCTCGGGATATTCGGTCTCCTGAGCCTGCTGTACGGCTGTGGCAGCGCGGGCTATCTTCCCTATGCGCCGCACGCCCTCGATCCCGGCCAGATCTCGTCGCTCGTAACCGAGGCGTCCTCGGCCAACGGCGTGCCTCCCGGTCTGGTTCATGCCGTCCTCATGGCGGAGTCCGCAGGCGATCCATCGGCGGTCAGCGTCGCCGGCGCGCAAGGATTGATGCAGCTCATGCCGGGGACGTCCGCGACGTGCGGTATCGCCAACCCGTTCGACGCGAACGAGAATGTCCAGTGCGGCGCCGCGTACCTCAAACAACTGCTCACGCGTTATCACGGCGATGCGACCCTGGCGGTTGCGGCGTATAACGCCGGCCCCGGCGCCGTCGATCGCTATCACGGCGTTCCGCCATATGCGGAGACGCGAGCGTACGTCGCACGCGTCATTTCGGCCTACCGGAGCTACTAGAGTTTTCTTGGCCTGATGGCGACGCTCACGGAACGTCAGCCGGTGCCTCGTCTTGCCTTCGCGGGACTGCGCGTGCCGATCCTCGACCGGTACCTGCTCGGCGAAATGGTCCGTCCGTTCGTCTTTGCGTTCAGCGCGTTCTTGCTGTTCTGGGCGCTCAACATCTTCTTTGCGGCCGCGGATTACATCATCAACCAGCACGCGCCGTTTTTCTTGGTGTTGCGCTTCGTCATCTTCCGTATTCCGCCGGCGATTCCGATGGCGTTCCCGTTCGCCTGTCTGTTCGCGGGCCTTCTCGCGATGGCGCGCGTCACCGGCGACAACGAAGTCATCGCCATGCGCACGTCGGGCATCACGCTCTGGCGCATCGCCCTGACGCCATTACTCTTCGGCTTTGCAATGTTCGTCGTGTCGTACGCGACCAACGAATGGATCGCGCCTGCATCTGCCGAGTATTCGACGCGCACATTCTATCAGATCATCTATCACACCAACGCGTTGCCGGTCGAGCCGCAATTCTTCACCAAGGATCCCGATACGGGAAACGTCTTCTTCATCACGCAGATTCTGCCCGATCGTAAGACGATGCAAGGCGTGCAAGTGTATAAGCCCGCCCGCTACGGCGCGTGGTCGGAAACGCTCCAGGCAAAGACGGCGACCGTCGATCACAGCGCCCTGATCCTGCACGACGTCATCGACACGCGGTACAATGCCGACGGGTACGTCGTCGGCCAACAAAAGATCGCGGACGCGGCGATTGGACTGCCGCTAGCCGAAGCGGCCGCGCAGTTCATGACGACGATCAACTCCGATGCAAGCACGACCAGCAGTAAACAACTCTCGACCCAGGTGCAAGCCATGCAAGCGCAAGGCGTGAGCGGTACCGCACTCGGGAATCTTCAAGTCAACCTCGCCAACAAACTGGCGTGGCCGTTCGCGTCGTTCATCGGCGTCGTGATCGCCGTACCGCTCGCGCTGCGCTTCGGCAAGCGCGGTCGCACGATCGCGATTGCACTCGCGATCGCCGCCTTCTTCGTGTACTATTTGATGTCGTCCGCCGGCGCGGCGCTCGGCCGCAACGCGCAGATCAATCCCTATCTTGCGGCATGGCTGCCAAATATCATCATGGGCACTGCCGGACTCTTACTGCTTTGGTTGGAAGAACGCTAACGACCGTGAAGTTTCTCTGGCATCAGCGTCGCGCCGCAACCGCGATCATCTGTCTTCTTGCAACCGTGGCGTGGAGCATTCCGGCGAGCGCGAGCTCCGGCGACCGTTCTGCTTCGGCGATGACGCTGTTCTACGGCCAATCGTGCGCGGATCGCCGCGCGCTCTTCGCCCCGGCCCCGAAGGAACTGCTGGCGCAAACCACCGTGCCCGCGCCGACGCCGACGCCGCTTGCGACGGCGACCCCGCCCGGGGCGACCCCGACGCCGCTGCCGACGCCGACGTTCGCGCCGCCCAGCAACTCGACGACGACGATCTACCAGACTCCGCTACCAGCCCCCGGCTCGACGAGCAGCGCGCCGACCCCGCTGCCGGTTCCGACGCTCACGCCGGCCCCGTTCGATCAGAACCAGCCCGTCTTCATCCAGCGCGGCGGATCGACACCGCCGCCGATCACCCCCGCCGGCCAACTTCCGCCGTCGCCCACGCCCGAACCCAGCGCCGTGCCGACCCTGCCGCCCGGGCACATCGCCGTGCTTGCGGACAGCGTGAGCGGCAATACGAATCAAGGCCAGCCGGGCGATGCCGACGGGAACGTCCACATTCTCTACGGCGCCGAAGAGATCGTCGGCGAGCACGCGCACTACGACGGATTGCGGACGATTACGATCACCGGCCATCCGTTCATCATCAACCGCGCCGAGGACTCGGTCTTGCAGGCCGACGCGATCACGTTCGACACCATCGATCAGACCGCGAAGCTCACCAACGGCAAGGGCACGAGCTCCGAGGGCGTCGAGCGCGGCCTGGTCCATTTCAAAGCAACCGATCTGCACACCGATCCGGACGGCATCGGGCACGGGCTGGCGCCGTCGGTATCGACGTGCGAGAATCCGCGCGGCGGCTATCACATCACCGGCAAGAACATGGACATCTATCCCGGTGACAAGATCGTCATTTATAAGGCGATCCTGTGGCTCGGCGCCGCCGCCGTCTTCTGGCTTCCGAAAGTCGTCATCCCGCTGCGCACCGTGGACAACGAAGCGCAGCGCCCGAAATACTTTCCCGACGTCGGATACGACCAGTACGAAGGCTACTGGATCAAGACGCGCATCACGTTCGGCAAGAACCAGTACTACTACGGCTATTACACCGTCAACTATTTCACCAAGGTCGGTCTCGGCCTGGGCTATACCGGCTATTACCAAGCCAAGTCCGGGCACCGCAGCGCCTCGCTGAACTTCTACACGATCTACGACAAGCGCGTCTTCACCCGTCAGAACAACCTCGCGGTCAACGAGATCGAAAACTTCTCGCAAACGCTGCGCGGAAACTTCGGTCTGACCTACGTTTCCAACTTCGGCCCGTACACGAACGTCCCGGCGAACACCGGATTCAACGCCAACGTCGCGCACAGTGGAATCCGCTCGAACCAGACGTACGGATTTACGTACAACTCGGTCGGCTCGCAGTCCAACAGCACGTCGTACTCGTTTACCGACAGCCGGCAGTTTTCGCAGTCGCTGCGCAACTCGCTCAACTTCAACTTGGCGAGCAGCTCGTCGAACTACGCCGGCACCGCGTCATCGAACTCGACCGCGCATTTCAACGACATGGCGGAGTTGACCACGACGGCCGCCGATTACCAGATGGTCGTCGACCGCACGTACGCAAAGCAACCGTACGGCATCAACAAAGAGCCCGAACTGACCGTTCGCCCGTACAAGCTCTTCTCGAATTTCCATCTCTTTCCGATCAACACCAACTTCATCATCGGTGAATACTCGGA
>DASSZO010000262.1:0-5241 GCA_035702815.1 Candidatus Aquilonibacter sp.
ACGATGCAGCGCGCGAACTCGCTGCTCGGTTCGCTCGGCGGCACCAGTAACGTCTACGGTGTCGACACCGGGGCGACGCCCTATCCGCTTCCGGCCGTTTCGCCGTACCCCGCGCCCCAAGGCGCGCCGATTCAAGGGCTGTTCACGCCGACGCCGCCGCCCGTGGGCGCGACCCCGTACCCGATGAAGAAGAACGGCGGCATGACGCCGGCGCAGATCCGCCTCAAAAGCCGTCTCGGGGAACTTGCGAAAAATCTGGTGGCGATTCAATTCCGCATGAGCGGTTTGAACGCCCAGACGGTGTGTTGTCCTAACCCGCTGTTCAGCGCGAATCGCGGCCCCGAATCAGACCTCAACGCGATCATCTTGCCGCGGGCGAAGACGAGCTTTATGGTCGGTGCGAACAACATCGGCCACGGCACGACGACGAACCTCGCCTTGATTCAATCGCTCTCACCGAACGTACGTATCGGCGGCGGCGTGCTGTATTCGCAGGTCGGGCTTCTCGGGCAATATAACGCGCGGCTCTTCGGCGTCGACGCCAAACTCTTCAATCCGCAGTGGCCGCAGTTGGATCTCTACGGAAATCTCAACGTCGCGCCCGGCATCTCGCTATTTGCGGGTGAGCGCGCGCTCAATCAGCCGGCACGCCGTTTCACCTACGGCATTCAGGCGCAGTTCCCGTAACGCGCTAGACCAGTTCGATGTCGAAAACCGTCGTTAAGCCGGCGATTTCGACGAGCCGGTAGGCGGCGTTCCGACTCATGCGCAGCACCATCCCGGCGTTGCGCTCGGCGAGCTCGCGCCGCAATCCCACGAGCGCGCCGATCGCGGAAGAATCGAGATACGTCACGTCCGACATGTCGACGAGCACGTCCCGGCCGAGGGCTGCGACCTCGCCGAATTGACGCGCCAAAAGCTCGCGGACAGCCAAATCGAGCTCGCCATGAAGCGTGACGAGTTCGACGGTTTGCGCAACCGATGAAAACGGCGAATTCTCCAATGCGATTCTCCTCGATGCGCTCCTACCCGGGCTCCGCTAGGTCGAAACCGCACGACCAGAGAAAACGCGCGGCAATGAGCGACGCCAGACTGAAGGTAGGCATCATCGGCGCGGGGTCGATGGGAACGCTGTTCGGCTACCATCTTACGGAAAGCGCGGACGTGACGATCTTGGAAACCAACCCCGAGACGGCACGCGCGATCGCGCAGGAGGGTTTGAGGGTCAACGACGGCTCCGCCCGACGCGTCACGATCGCGTCTTCGCCGCGCGAGCTCTTCAATTCGGGTGTGCTGTTTCTGTTCGTCAAGGCCGTCGATACGCTGCGCGCGCTGCGCCCGTTCGCCGGTGAGCTCAACCCCGCGACGCCGATCGTGTCGCTTCAAAACGGCGTCGGGAACGAGGACGCGATCAAGACGGCGCTCGGGGGTGCGGTGCCGGTGATCCTCGGCATCACGACCGAATCGTCCCTGACGCTGGGGGCGGGCCACGTGCGCAGTTCCGAACAGGGCAACACCATCATCGGGGCCGCCTCCGCGGCGCCGGCGACCGCTCGCACGGTAGCCGATCTGCTTACCCGCTCGGGTCTGCGCGCATCGGTCGTCTACGACATACGGCCGCATCTCTGGGGCAAGCTCGTCGCGAATGCCGCAATCAATGCCGTCTCGGCCCTGCTGGATTGCGAGAGCGGCGACATTCTCAAAGACGCCAGCGCCGCGCATTTAGCCGAATCGCTGGCGGAAGAAGCGGCCGCGGTTGCGAGCGCGCTCAAAATCAATCTTCCGTTCGTCAACCCGTGGCAGTACGTCACGCAAGTGATCGAACTGGGAGCCGATTCAAAAAGTTCGATGGCCTTTGATTTGGAATCGGGGCATCCGAGTGAGATCGATCACATCAATGGGGCAATCGTCGCGTTCGGGCGACGAACCGGAACGCCGACACCCTACAACGATGCGATGGTCCGCTTGATCAAAGCCAAAGAGCAGCTGCGCACGCGGACATGAACGACGATCTGCTGACCGCGCTCTGCGACATCTGCGGCGATGCCGCGGTCCTGCGCGATCCGCAGCAGATCGAACCATATGTGACCGATTGGCGCGGGCGGTACGTCGGAAAGGCCCTCGCGGTTGCGCGACCGTCGTCGGCCGATCAAGTCAGCGAGATCGTCCGCGCATGTCGTGCGGCACGTGCGGTCGTCATCCCGCAAGGCGGCAACACCGGCCTGGCAACCGGCGCAACGCCGTTGGGCTGCGAGCGCGCCGTCGTCGTGAATCTCTCGCGCATGCGCCGTATTCTCGACGTGGATCCGGACGGCTATACGATGGCGGTCGAGGCCGGGGTCGTTTTGAGCGACGTCCACGACGCGGCGGCGCGCGTGGGCCGGCTCTTTCCGCTCTCGCTCGCGGCGCAAGGAACGGCGCAGATCGGCGGACTGATCTCCACCAATGCGGGCGGCACCGCCGTGCTGCGGTACGGATCGATGCGATCGCTCGTGCTCGGACTCGAGGTGGTACTGAGTGACGGACGCATTGCCGATGGCATGCGCGCGCTCTACAAAGACAACGCCGGATACGATTGGAAGCAGCTGTTCATCGGCGCGGAAGGCACCCTGGGAATCGTCACCCGCGCGATCCTGCGCCTCTTTCCGACGCCGCGATCGCGCGTGCTCGCGCTCGCCGGCGTCGATTCGTGCCATCGCGCGTTGGCACTATTCTCCGCATTGCGTGCATCGCTCGGTGAAACATTGACGGCTTGCGAGCTCTTTCCCGATCGTGCACTAGCACTACGGCTTTCGCACGAGCCCGCGCTGCGGCGGCCGATGCCCGCCCATCCCTGGTATGTGCTCGTCGAAGCAACGTCGGCACTTGCATCGATGCGCGAAGAGGCGCAAGAGGTTCTGCTCTCGCTTTCGGAAGCCGGATTAACCGGATCGATCGTCGTTGCGCAAAGCGCGGCCGACGAACGCGCGCTGTGGGAATGGCGCGAAACGATTTCGGAGACCGAAAAGCGAAGCGGGCCGAGCCTCAAGCACGACGTTTCCGTTCCGCTGTCGAGCGTGCCCGCGTTCATCGAACGCGCGACTGCGGCCATCGAGCGCAACTTCCCGGGCACGGCCGTTCTTGCATTCGGGCACATGGGCGACGGCAACATTCACTTCAACGTCCTGCTGCCGCCCGGAGAAATCGACCGCGATGCGGTCAGCGCGGCGGTTTACACCATCATCGCGGATTTCCGGGGCAGCATCACAGCCGAGCACGGCATCGGGCGATACCGCCGTCAAGAATTAGCCGCGCATCGCAGTGCGTCGGAGATGTATCTGCTTCACGCGATCAAAGACGCGCTCGACCCGGCCGATGTCATGAATCCGGGAGCCGTCCTCGACGAATTTAAGCCTGCGGAGTGAGGCGGAGCAGCCGCACCGTCCCGCGATGCGATTCGATGTCGACGCCGAAATGTGAACCGCCGTTGACGGGAGCATCGATCGTTTCGTTCGATCCTTGCGAGGTTCCGCGCAATCCGAAGTCGGTGAAGATCGTGCCGTCGTCGGTGTGCAAGCGCGCGTGAAACTTCGCGGTCTCCGGAAGATAGACGGTGACGTCGCCCGAATCCGCGGAGAACTTCAACGTCCCTTTCCAGTGCGTCGCGCCCATCGTTACGTCGACGTCGCCGGTACCGGTCGACGCTTGCGCAATGCCGGAAACCATGATCTTCACATTGCCTTTGCCCGCGTGCACCGTGATGTTACCCGAAACGTCCGTCACATTGATATTGCCCTTTTCCGACTGCGCGACGAGATCGACGCGGTCCGGCAGCCGGACGAGCATGCCGAACAGCGGATCGACCGCTCGTACGACGATGCCGTTGCCGGCGCGCGCAATCGTCGGTGCGGCCGGATTCGTTCCGGGCAGCGCGCTTGCGGCGACCGTAAATTCATCTTCCGGCTCGCCGTCGGCGGGCTTGTAGACGTTGAGATTTCCGTCCTTGAGGACGACGGTCATCGTGCTGGTCGGGTTGAGGATGCCGACACGCGTCACGTACGGAACGTGGCGCGCGCATCCGACAAAAGCAGCAACGACGAGAAGCGCAAGAATCGCTGATCGCATATTACTCGCGCTTTCGGTCTCGCGGGTGCGCGTCCTCGTAACTGCGGCGCATATGCTCGAGGGAGACGTTGGTGTAGATTTGCGTCGTTGAGAGGCTTTCGTGCCCCAGCAGCTCTTTGATCGTCATCAAATCCGCGCCGTTTTCCAATAGATGCGTCGCAAACGAGTGCCGCATGACGTGCGGCGTAACGTGCTTGGTAAGTCCGGAGAGCTGAGCGAACTCGCGAAAGACGACCCATGCCTGGCGATGCGAAAGCCGCGTCTTGCGCTTAGAAAGAAAAAGCGCCTCATCGGGCGTGCGCGGACGAACGCCCAGATACGCGCGAATGGCATCGGCGGAGGCTTGATTGATGAAGACCGTTCGCTGCTTATTGCCCTTGCCGATGACCCGCATGATCCGGCGGTCCAAGTCGACGTCGCTCAGATTCAAACCGACCAATTCCGCCCGGCGGATTCCGCTTGCGTACAAAAGTTCCATCATCGCGACGTCGCGCAAGCGTTGAAAGTCCGTTTTACCCGCGATGCGGGTGCGGAGCAACTTCGCGACTTCGGGCTCCGACATCACATGCGGTAAGCGTTTTGCCGCCTTGGGCGGAGGCACGTCTTGCGCCGGATTATCGGTACGGCGACCTTCACGCTTCTGGAGCGAAAAGTAGGATCGAAGCGCCGCGATCTTCCGGCGGACCGAGGTCGCCGTATACTTGCGCGGTCCCATCAGCTCCATCACGAATCGGCGCACGTCCGACGTCGTTGCGGCGGTGAGCTTGAAGAACGCCGTATTTTTCGGGTGGCCGGGTTCGAGAAACTCGCCGAAGAGCTCGACGTCGCGCGCGTACTCTTCCGAGGTCCGAGGCGATTGACCGCGTTCGAGGCGCAGATAGGCGGCAAATTCGGCGATCGTCGGGTCGGCCGGAATGTACGAACTCACACTGCGTACTTACGACCGCACCGCGAAGAATGCTTTCGCTGTGGCGAAATCGACCGGCTGCGAGAAGAAGAACCCCTGAGCATACTCGACGTCGAGGAACTTGAGCAGTTCGAATTGCTCCGGCCGTTCAACGCCTTCGGCGGTCACATGGAAGCCCAGCGTTTGAGCGAGCGCCACGATCGCGCGAACGATCTCGAGCGCTTGCGCGT
>DASSZO010000167.1:0-4245 GCA_035702815.1 Candidatus Aquilonibacter sp.
GTCGAACCATTCGAAATCTGCCGCGCCGCCCGATGCCGTCGATTTTCTCGGAATCGACGCGTTGCTTAGCGACGAGGAGCGGCTCATCCGCGATACGGTGCGCTCGTTCGTGCGCGATCGCGTCGCGCCGAATATCGGTGAATGGTTCGAAACAGGATATCTGCCGCGTGAACTCGGCCTCGAACTTGGTCGCTTGGGTTTGCTCGGGATGCATTTGCAAGGGTACGACTGCCCCGGCGCAAGCGCGGTTGCGTACGGCATTGCGTGTATGGAACTCGAAGCCGGCGATGCCGGCGTGCGCAGCTTCGCGTCCGTGCAAGGATCGCTTGCGATGTACGCGATCTATCGCTGGGGGAGCGAGGAGCAGAAGCGCGAGTATCTGCCGCAAATGGCGCGCGGCGAAGTCATCGGATGTTTCGGTCTGACCGAGCCGGATTTCGGCAGCAATCCGGCCGGAATGCGCACCGTCGCGCGCCGGGACGGTGATGATTGGATTCTCAACGGCACGAAGTTGTGGATCACGAACGGGTCGATCTCGGACATCGCAATCGTTTGGGCGAACACCGATGAGGGCATTCGCGGCTTCATCGTGCGCAAGGGCACGAAAGGTTTTACGACCTCTGATATTCACCGCAAGATCTCGCTGCGTGCGTCGATCACGAGCGAGCTCGTTTTGCAAGACGTGCGGTTGCCCTCGACGGCCCAGTTGCCGCTTGCGAAGGGGCTCGGCGGTCCGCTAGCCTGCCTGAACGAAGCGCGCTACGGAATTATCTGGGGAGCCATGGGCGCTGCGCGAACGTGTTATGAGACGGCGCTCGACTACGCGAAGACGCGCGTGCAGTTCGACCGCCCCATCGGCGGCTTTCAGATCACGCAAGAGAAACTCGCGAACATGCTGCTCGAACTGGGCAAGGGATCGTTGCTTGCGCTGCACCTCGGGCGGAAGAAGGATGAAGGCACGCTGCATTCATCGCAAGTGAGCTTCGGGAAACTCAACAACGTGCGTGAAGCACTCGCGATTTGCCGCGAAGCCCGCACGATTCTCGGTGCCAACGGGGTGACGCTCGAATATCCCGTCATCCGCCACATGAACAACCTCGAGTCCGTGCTCACCTACGAAGGCACCAGCGAAGTGCATACCCTGGTCATCGGGCAGCAGATCACCGGAATCCCCGCGTTCACGTAGACCCGACTTTTCCTCCTGCACGGCGCCGACCGGGGTCGTATGATGGGCGTTAATGCCTCCGTCTGCTCCGTTGCGCGACTTCTCGACCGACGCTAAGCGTCTGGTTGTGCTTTGCGGCTACGCCGCGATCATCGGCGTCGGCGCGGGCGCGCTCGCCAAGCTGCTCCTGACGATGATCGGCCTCTTCACGCACGTACTCTACGAGCACGACTTTGGCGTTTCACTAATGCAGCCCGATCCGCGCCACCTCGGGCCGATCGCGATTCTCATTCCCGTTCTGGGCGGCATCGCCGTCGGGTTTATCGCCCGCTTCGGAACCGATAAGATTCGCGGACATGGGATTCCGGAGGCGATCGCGTCGATTCTCGAAGGCAACAGCATCATTCGTGCGCGGGTAGCCTTTTGGAAGCCGCTGGCGTCGGCGATTACCATCGGCAGCGGAGGTCCCTTCGGCGCGGAAGGCCCGATCATTATGACGGGCGGCGCGTTCGGCTCGCTCTTTGCGCAGTATTTGCGTCTCTCATCATTCGAGCGTCGAACGCTGCTCGTGAGCGGTGCTGCCGCGGGCATGTCCGCGACGTTCGGATCGCCGATCGCCGCCGTGTTGATCGCGGTGGAGTTGCTGCTTTTCGAATGGCGACCGCGCAGTTTTATACCGGTTGCCGTTGCGTCGTTCGTAGCGCTTGGAATGCGCTTGGCGTTGATCGCCCAGGCGCCGCCGTTTGCGCAAGCCGGCGTCCATGCCGCGCCGTCATTTGCGTTTATCCCGTGGGCACTCCTCATTGGCGTCGCAGGCGGCGTCGTTTCGATGCTCATGACGAAGCTCGTCTATTGGACCGAAGATTGTTACGCGCGTCTGCCGGTGCATTGGATGTGGTGGCCGGCGATCGGCGGCCTCGTCGTCGGCGTCGGCGGATGGTTTGTGCCACAGGCCCTCGGGGTCGGATACCCGACGATTTCTGCAATGGTCAACGGCCATCTCGTCGTGGACGCCGTGCTTTCGATCATCGTCGTGAAGATCGTCATTTGGATCGCAAGTCTTTCGTCCGGAACCTCCGGCGGTGTTTTGGCGCCGTTGCTTATGATCGGAGCGGCGCTCGGGACGATCTTTGCTGCGATCGTCCCGGGCCACGACGCGGCGGCATGCGCGATCGTCGGAATGGCGGCGCTAATGGGCGGTACGATGCGAGCGCCGTTCATGGGAACGATTTTTGCGCTTGAGACAACGCACGCGTGGGGATTGGCGCCGAGCGTTTTTGTCGGCTGCATCGCCGCGACGGCGTTTACCGTTGCGTTCGTGCCGCGCTCGATCTTGACCGAGAAACTCGCGCGCCGCGGTTTGCACGTCGCGCGCGAATACTCCGTGCATCCGTTGGAATTGATTGCCGTGCGCGACGTCATGCGTCCACCAAGCGTGATCGCAGGCGATGTTCCGGTCATTCTCGTGGACGCGCGCGTTCGCGCCGCCGCCGATCTGATGGCGGAATTGAATGTTCGCGCCTTGCGGGTCGTCGATGAACGAGGAGATGTGGCCGGCATCATCGAGTCGGACGACCTGCTGCGCGCATGGCAGCGCGGGATGCGCGAAGAGCGGACACGCCGTCGCGTGCGCCGCGTCAGAAATATTCTTACGCCGAACTGACGTCGTTGCGCAGGGCGCGCAGCGCGACGAGACCGACGGCCGCAGCCATCAGCGCGAGCGCCGCCCACAGAATCCAGCGATGGCGTTCGGTCCACGGCGCGTGAGCGGACTGCGGTACGAAGGACGGGTTGCGCAAGGTTCGGCCTAGCGCTGCACCCGTTGCAGCGGAAATTGCCGACGCATGCGTCTGCGCGTAGTCATAGTCGGGTTCGGCGGCGTTCGGGTCGCCGTAGACCAAGAACGCCGGTGTGGAGTTTGCGTCGAACACGATGCGGCGGGATGCGCCGAAGGCGTAGACGCGCACGCCCTCGAGCGGATCGTTATCGCCGTTATCGATCACGAACCGCCAGTGAGGTGCTTGAGATTCATCGAAGGTGAAAGAAGCGCTTGACCGTTTCGGCGTACGTTCGATCGACCCCGAGGCGACCGTCCTCCAGCCGTCACCGGAGTTGTTCTCGATCTCAATCGATCGCGCGTAGCGCGCAGTAGAAGCCGTGACATCGAGGCGTTCGATCGGAACTTCGGCTATTCCATGCAAATCGTACACGACCCGATGCTGAGGTTGCGCCGTAGCGGTGGCCGCGACCGGATATCGTTCGAGTTGTCTTGGTGCGCTCGAACCTTCCGCGCCTTGGAGCGCATCGGTTGGGAACGGAGCAGGCGACGCAATGCGAACGCGCATGTAGCGCGAGGTCGTCGGCGGTATCCTGATTTGAAGGTTCGTGGCCAGGCCATCGCGCGCATAATCGTAGAGCGGCGCGCGAGACGTCACGATTCGCCAGGTATGCCCGTCGTCGCTTGCATCCACCGATGCTCGTACGCTAAAGGACGTCGCCGTCGTACCGACCTCGATCACGTCGATGGGCATATCATGGACACCGAAGTCGCCCACGGCCTGTGAGTACCGGCCGGAAACGTACCCGGTATCCTGGAGCCGAGCAGTCTTCCATTTCACGTTCGACGGCGGCGGCGTCACGACCGCGAAAGGTACGTTCTTTCCGTCGCGTACGATGCGTACGTCCGCGAGCGAGGGTTGCGCATTCGCGTAGAGCGATGCGGGAACGGTGATGGAAACCGGACCGCGCGTTTGGTGTGCGTCGATCGAACGAAGGTACTTCCAGTCGTCGAATGCGGGCGGCAGAAGCTGCGCCGCAGCGAGAATAATCGGGAGGAGCACTACTCGTTCGCCCCGGCAGTTGACTGGCGGGCGCGCAGATACAAATACGAGGCCCCTAAGAGCGCCGTACCGAGGACGAGAAAGGATATGATCCGCACGCCTTGATCGACTTCGCTCATGTCGACCAAGAACGCCTTTAGCACGGCGATGCCGAGGAGCGCGAGCGCTTCGATGCGCATGAAGCGCGCGTTGCGCGCGAAGCCGGCGACGAGAAGTGCCACGCCATAGAGCAGCCAGAAG
>DASSZO010000081.1:0-2543 GCA_035702815.1 Candidatus Aquilonibacter sp.
CCGTAGAACGGCGCGACCTTGAGCCCGTTGAGCGGACGGACGACCATGCTGCGCAGCTTGTCGAGACCGATGTCGTCGATGAGCAGCCACAGCAGGTGACGCACCATGACGCCGCCGTTGTACTTGGCGCCGAACTTGCCGAGGATCGCATTGGCTTGATCCATGCGCTCTTCGCTCTCGAGCAGCTCTTTGTTCGCCGCGCGCATGTGGCCGGTGCACGTCGAACAGATCGTGATGACGTCGTCGAGACCGAGGGCTTCGGCCTGCGCGTAGGTGCGGGCATTAAGGACGCGCGCAACGTCGCGATTGATATCGTTCACGACCGATGCGCCGCAACAGGACGCCGCGGTGAGCTCGATCAGCTCGATGCCCAGCTTATCCGCCAGCAGCATGGTCGAGTTGAAGAGTTCCTTGCACGACTCTTTGGCAACGCAGCCGGGGAAGAAGCCGTACCGTTTCATCTCGCGCGAGCGCGACGCTTTGTGCGACGGCAGCGCTTGATCTTCAGGAAGCAGTGTGGTGGACATTAGCTGACCGGAACCTCCAGCGAGTCAAAAATGGTGGCGACTTCATCGACCTTGGGAATCGGTTTCATCGAAGGCCGCCCCAACATCGGAAGCGTTCCTCCGGCCGCCATCTCCGCCGGCGTGAGCTTGCCCTTCGCCATCATGCGGAGAGCCTGCGGAAGCACCTTGATCTGCGCCATGATGTTGAAGCGTCCGACCGTGCCGAGAACGACTTCCGTCTCGGCAAGCATGCCGGTTTGTTTAATTGTCTTGGCAACCGTGAGCGCGTGCCGGGGGCCGCGTTCGTTCATCAGCACGCGGTCTTTGATCGCCGCGCGCTTGACGTCGACGATACGCCAGTTCGGGTCGACGTGCTTGGGACAGTACGAGCATGCATAGCAGTGCGCGCAGAGCCACAAGTAGTCTTCGGAAATTTGAGCGATGCGCTCGTCGCGTTTGCCGTCGCGGACGTCTTCGATGAAACGATACGCGTACGCGATCGCGGCGGGGCCGGCAAAGGCCGGATCGACGCTGACGACCGGGCAGAGCGCGTAACAGGTCGCGCACATGATGCAGTTCGCGACATCCACGAGCTTCTTCATGTCGTCGGGCGAGACGCGGCGCTCGGTCTGGTGCTCCGTGTCTTTGTCCTTGGGCTGCAGATACGGCTTGAGGCGCGCGTACTTGTCCCAGAACGGATCCATGTGGACGACGAGGTCCTTCATGGGTTGGAAGTTAGGCATCGGATCGATCTGAATCGTGCCGTCTTCCTGGATGACGTCTTTGCAGTTCGTCTTACACGCCAGCGATGTCACGCCGTTGATGTTCATCGAGCACGAACCGCAGATGGCCGAACGGCACGAGCGGCGGAAGCTGATCGATCCGTCGATCTCGGCCTTGGCTTCTTCGAGCGCGTCGAGAACCGTGACCGTTTCCGGAATGTCGACCTCGACGAGGTCGCGGTGCGGAACGGTGTCCGTCGCTTCGTCGAAGCGGAAGATATCGAGTTTGATATTCGCCATGATTAGTAGGTTCTCACCTGCGGTTCAAACTTGGTGATGGTGACTTTGCGCGAGAAATCCATGCGCGGCGATCCATCCGGTTGACGCCACGCAAGCGTGTGCACCATCCAGTTCGCGTCGTCGCGTTCCGGGAAGTCCGTGCGCGACTGCGCGCCGCGCGATTCCTTGCGCTCCAGCGCGCCCTTTGCCAGCGCGTAAGCGGCGTCGATCAGGAAGTCCGTTTCGAACGTGTTCACGAGGTCGGTGTTGAACGTCGAGGACTTGTCCATCACGTAGACGTTCGCGTCGAACTCTTTGCGGACGCGATCCATCTCGGCGACGGCTTCGGCGAGACCCTGTTCGTCGCGGAAGATGAACGTGTTCTTGCTCATCGTCTCGTTCATCGCGTGACGCAGCTTCGGGGAACGCGTTCCGCCCGTGCGCGAGAGCAACTCGTTGACCCGATCTTGTTCGGCCTTGAGCGTGCGTTCGGAGGGGCGAACGTTGCCGACCGACTTGATGTAGTCGACGGCGTGCGTCGCGGCGCGAGCGCCGAAGACGATCGTTTCGAGCAGCGAGTTGCCGCCCAGACGATTGGCGCCGTGTACGCTGACGCAGGCACATTCACCGGCCGCGTAAACGCCGGGCACGCGGGTCGCGCCCCACTTGTCGGTCTCGATGCCGCCCATCGTGTAGTGGGCGCCGGGAAGAATCGGAATCGGCTCGTTGATCGCGTCCTTGCCGGTTGCGTCGAGCGCGAGCTCGCGAATCTGCGGAAGACGTTCGAGGATTTTTTCGCGCCCGAGATGACGCAGGTCGAGCAGCACGCAGCCGTCGACGCCGCGGCCTTCGAGAATTTCCGTCCACTCCGCGCGGCTGACGACGTCGCGCGAGGCGAGTTCGCCCTTGTTCGGCGCGTACTTGAACATGAAGCGCTCGCCGGCGGCGTTGAGGAGATAACCGCCTTCGCCGCGCGCGCCTTCGGTCATCAGCACGCCGTTTTCTTTGAGCGTCGTCGGGTGGAACTGCATGAACT
>DASSZO010000212.1:0-5249 GCA_035702815.1 Candidatus Aquilonibacter sp.
GCGCGCAAACGCGGCGACGTGACTCCACTCATGCGCGAGCGAAAACGGACGTTCGAACCACAGCAGATCGCTCGCGAGTTGCACGTTGAGGGTGAGCGGATTGATGAACCCGCTCGTGCCCGTCGCATTCATGAACGGATCGAAGAGCGTCGGTTTCGGGCTTCCCGTTTGCGGCGTCCACGTGTCGCCGCCGGCTTCGACGACGGGAAGCCACGCGCGGTAGAGCGCGCGCATCGAGAAGGATTGGTCGGTCGAGGCGTGCGCGAGCGGTGCGAGGCGGTTGATTTCGAGCACCGCCCGATCGCGTAACGCGTTGACCGCCTGCGGCGTTACGGCCGACGCGCGATACGCAACGCGCGTCTCGATGGGTGAGCGATTGTAGTTCCAGCCCCAGCTTGCTTCGAACCAAAAATAGTACAGTCCGAGAATCCCGAGCAACTCGATGGCCGTGAGTGCAATCCGTCGCCACAGCGCGAACTGCGGACGCCTGCGAAACCAGATCGGCAGCCGCCAGACGAGAAGCGCGATGCCGAGCACGACCGCAACATCGCCGAGCGACCACGGCATCGCGTTCGTGATCGGGAAGAGCGCGTGTTCCCACTGCGCGTAGATGCCGTTGGCAAACGTCGTCTCCACCCACGCTGCGCGTGCGGGCACGAGCAACGTGAGCACGCCGAGCGCGATGCCGATTGCGGGAAGCAGTGAAAGCACAAAGGAGCCGCCCCAAAGGCGACTCCCCGTGCTGATATTGATCCGCAAGTGGATCCGGCGATTAGCGCTTCGAGAACTGGAAGCGTTTGCGGGCGCGCTTGCGACCGTACTTCTTCGATTCTTTTTCGCGGGGGTCGCGGGTCAAGAACCCGTTGCGGCGCAAAATTTCTTTGAACGAGCCGTCCATCTCGACGAGCGCGCGAGCAATTCCGTGGCGCACCGCACCGGCTTGACCGGTCACGCCGCCGCCTTCCGCCTTGACGATGATGTCGAAGCGGGCCGCGCTCTGCGTCGCTTCGAGCGGCTGACGCACGATCTGCTGCAACTGCGGACGCGGGAAGTATTCCTCGATCGGCTTCTTGTTGACGGTAATCACGCCTTGGCCGAGCACGAGTTTCACTCGCGCGATGGCGCGCTTACGACGTCCGGTGGCTTGAATCTGATTGGTTTCCACGAATACTCCTAGAAGAGCGGCTGCGGCTTTTGCGCGTCGTGAGCGTGCGTCGCTCCCGCATACACCTTGAGGCGGCGGAGCTGTTCATCACGCATGCGGTTGGTCGGGAGCATTCCGCGGACCGCTTTTTCGATCAAGCGCTCCGGATGCTTCTCGTGAATCTCGCGCGCGGTCTTGGTCTTGAGGCCGCCCGGGAAACCGCTGTGATTGTGGTAGACCTTCTCGTCCCACTTCTTGCCGCCGAGTTCGATCTTCTCGGCGTTGATCACGATCACGTGATCGCCGTTGTCGATGTGCGGCGTCCAGGTGGGTTTGTGCTTGCCGGAGAGGGCACGCGCGATGCGCACCGCGAGCGTTCCTAAACGCTGGCCGGCAGCATCGACGATGAACCAGTCGTGCTGCGTCTCTGCGGTTTTTTGAAGGGTCGTTCTCATACCAAAATTCGTCCTACACAAGAAGGCATCGACGCCCGGAGGGGGCGACGAACTTCCGAATCTTACCGGGTCTCGGAGATGCCGTCAAGCGAATTTTCGCACTTGTATTTACTTGACATGTATTTGAGTTGTCAAATATACTCCCCGGCATGCCTACCGATGCGATCGAAACGCTTTTGAGCCTGGCCTCCGCACACGCCCTCGTCTCGCGATCGCTTGAGCCGGCCGGCTTGAGCTTCGCCGAACTGCGCCTGCTGCTCAGCCTCCACGCCTCGGAGGCGGGGCGCCGTCCGACCGAGCTTGCCGCGGACCTTCATCTCTCCCCCTCAGGCGTCACCCGAGCGCTGCTGCCGCTGGAAAAGCGCGGCATCGTCGAGCGCCGCCGCGACGAACACGATGCTCGCGCGTCGCAAGTACGCTTGACGGAAGCAGGGCGCACGCTCGTCGCAGACGCGAGCAGCCTAGCGGGGGAACGTTCGGCACGCCTATTACGTAGATTGAGCGTCGGCCAAATCAAGCAGCTGCAGCGGCTGCTCGAGGAGATCGGCCGCTAGGCACTAGGTCCCCTTGGACAGGAGGGCGCCTGGTAGCTCGGCAAGTCCTTGCCCAGTACCGCCGCCCAAGGAGCTTCGTTCATGCGTACGGTTATTTCCGCATTTCTCGCCGTCGCGATGCTTGCCGCATCGATCGTACCGGCCGCCGCACAGACCCGTGGCGCCGGCCACATGGTGTACTCGCGTTCCCAGCGCTATATCTACTGGGTCACCGATTCACTGAGCAAACAAGATGCTCAAGATCTTGCCATGAGCCTGTGCAATGGCTCCGAGACGCAGTCGCAAATCGCGCAGCTTCGAAACCTTTCGCAACCCAAGATCGGCGTATTCAATATGTCGAACGGGCAAGACGAAACGAACAACCTCTATCATCCCGCTTCCGACTGTACCGATATCGGCCCGTTTACCACATGGGAGCACAATCACGTCTGCGGCGGCGTCGCCTTTAATCAGGACCTGACGGTCAACCGTTTTGAGCACGCGAGTACCGACCAGCAAATGCGCGACAAGCTCAAGCAAACCGGATTGCCATGGTACTACCAATGCAACGACGTCGCCGCCAACGCAAACAACACAAACAATTCGAACAGTCATGGAGGCAACGGTGTTGCGGAGGGTATCGCGGCCCTGATCGGCTTGATCGGCGGCATCGCGATCGCAAGCCATCACAACGGCGCCGCCGTTGCGTCGACGCCGTCGCCGTCGAACGTGGCAACGACCGGAACCACGACGATCTCGCTGCGCAACGATACCAGCGCGACGCAGTCGTACTCCGTCTCGTGCGGATCCAACAATCCGCAGCGCTTTAACATCGGTTCCGGAGCAACGCAGGCAATCGACTCATCGTCGCTTGACGGCGGCCCCTGCTCGAGCTTCAACGTGCAGTTCGGCAAAACGGGATACACAAACGGATTGCCGGGCGGCGGTCCCTACTCGATCTTCACCAATGCCGCGGGACACGTGATCGTTTCAAATATTCCGGTCGCCGCGCCGACGCTCAACCTGACCATCGTCAACGACACGCGCCAAGAGCAAAGCTTCACGCTCACGTGCGACGGCAGCACGCCGCAGTCGTTCACGGTCAGCGCGAACTCGACGGACACGCCGAACCTGGGCTGCGCAACCGGAACCTTTGCACTCGGTGACGGCAGCGCCGTCAAGAACGTCTCGACCGGACAAACCTACCACCTGCGGTTTACGCCGAGCGGTTCGCTCGTCCTCACCGGTCCTTAAAGCCGCTCCCGCGTGAAGACGGGCGGCTCGGCAAACGAGTCGTAGCCGTCGCGATACTGCACTCCCGCAAGATAGAGCCCGTGCGGCGGCGCCGTCAGGCCCGCCGCACGCCGATCCCGCGCCGCGAGGATCTGCGGCATCGTCCCGGCGTCACGCCGGCCCAACCCGCACTCGACGAGCGTTCCCACGATCGTGCGCACCATGCGGTGCAAGAAGCCGTCGGCGCTGATCTGCACGCGAAGCAGATCGCCGTGTTCGGTAATATCGAGCGACCGCACGATCCGCGTCGTCACCCCACCGTCCGGCAGCGTGCCGCAGACCGAACGAAAATCATGCTCGCCGATGAGATGCCGCGCGCCGTCACGCATCGCATCGACATCGAGGCGACCGTAGACGTGATAGGCGCGATGAGCAAGCAACGCGGAGCGGTCCTTACGATGCAAGATCGCGTAGACATACGTGCGCGCGAGCGCCGAGAAGCGCGCGGAGAATTCCGAATCGACGACGGTAACGTCGCGAATGGAGAGATCGTCGGGAAGGTTGGCATTGCATGCAATCGCCAGACGTTCGAACGGAAACGGACGCGCCGTCGAAAACGAAATGACTTGACCGCTCGCATGAACGCCGGTATCGGTTCGCCCGGCGCCGGTGATCTTCACCGTCTCGGCAAAGAGTCGCGAGAGAGCGCTTTCGAGCTCTCCCGCGACACTGCGAACCGTCGGCTGGTACTGAAAGCCGAAGAACTGCGTGCCGTCGTATTCGACGGCCGCGCGAATCGTCGTTAGACGCTCGCCGTCTCGCGCTTGGGAACCGTGCGCTTCTCGTCCAGATCGAGCAGATCGGCCCACGACGTCACGTCCGTGCGGTCCGGGGCCACCGAATTGCGAAGTTGGAGGAAGTATTCGAGTGATTCTCCTTGGGGCTTGCGCGTCACCCATTCATGATTCCATCGCTCGATTTCCTCGGACGACTTCTTGTCGATGAACGGCTTGACGTACGCTTCGATCTCGGCGTCGCTCTTGGCGTTCTTGATCGCGTTGAGCAGCGCTTCGTGATCGATGCCGAGGAAGCCGAAGACGGCCTGATCCATCGGACAGTTGTAGTGGTACTCGCCCACGTTCCCGTGTGCGACGGCTTTGCCCTTATCGATCGTCCGCGCGAGCTGAACGATGCCGAAGAGCTTCTCGTGGACGCTGCGGGGATAGCTTTGGGTGAGGTCAAGACTCATGAACGTGATCTCCAAATTCAGTAGAAGTACATCCACTGGGACCACGCTTACAAACTATTGGTTGCACGGGTACTGTAAGTACCAGCCTGCCCCTTAACCGTCGCGCAGGCACTCCTCATGGCGGCAGCCGCAGCGCGCCAGGGCCGGTGCGTCGCCATCCTTGACGTCGAGATCACGGCAGCGGACGCTGCAGTACTCCTCACCCAAGCCCACGTAGCAAAGGCATTGTGGATGGGTGCACTTTTGCCCGTCCATCAGCCGTGTTGCCGCTGCAGCGGGAAGAGCAGCACGTCGCGGATCGAGGTGTTGTTCGTCAGGAGCATGACCAGACGATCGACGCCGATGCCGATTCCGGCGGTCGGCGGCATGCCGTACTCGAGCGCGCGGACGAAATCCCAATCGGGTTCCGGAATCTCTTCGTCGCCCTGCGCGCGCTCTTTGACTTGCGCTTCGAAACGCGCGCGCTGATCGTCCGGATCGTTGAGCTCGGTAAACGCGTTCGAGACTTCCATGGTATTGCAGAAGAGTTCGTAACGGTCGACGAGCTCCGCATCGTCAGGCTTGCGCTTTGAGAGCGGCGAGATGATCACCGGATAATCGGTGACGAAGGTCGGCTCGATCAAGTGCGGCTCGAG
>DASSZO010000252.1:0-11523 GCA_035702815.1 Candidatus Aquilonibacter sp.
AACTGTCGTCGAAACATCCCACGGCGGGCATTCGCGTCAACGCGCGCATCGGTGACGTGGTCAACGCGGGCGATGTGCTCGCCGATATCTACGGCGGCAGCCCGCATACGTCGCTCAAGGATGCCTTCGTCGTGCGCTCGGCGCCGCCGGTGCGGCATCCATTCGTGTACGCGACGATCTAGCTGCGTTCGATATCCGAGATCAGGTAGAGCGGGCGGCCTTTGACCTCATCGTAGATGCGGCCGATATATTCGCCCAAAATTCCGAGCGTAATGAGTTGCACGCCGCCGAGAAACATGACGGCGACGATCGTCGAGGCCCATCCGCGCGTATAGCCGGGCGCGTTGCGGCCGAAGATCTTGAACCCGATGACGACGAGCGCGTAGATGAACGCGAGCGCACTGGAGAAGAAGCCGAGATACGACGCAAACCGTAGCGGTACGTCCGAGAACGACGTAATGCCGTCGACTGCAAAGCGGATCATTTTCGGCAACGGATATTTGGTGGTGCCGGAATGGCGCTCGTCGCGGTCGTACTCGACCCCGACTTGGTTATATCCGACCCAGCTCACCAGCCCGCGCAGAAAGCGATGACGTTCCGGCGCCTTTTTGAGCGCGTCGACCACGCGGCGGCTCATCAAACGGAAGTCGCCCGTGTCGACCGGAATCGAGACGTTCGTCAAGCGTTTGATCGTGCGGTAGAACAGGCGCGCTGTAAAGAGCTTGAACGCACTCTCGCCCTTGCGCGTGCGGCGAACCGCATACACGACGTCGTAGCCTTCGCGCCACTTTTGGACGAAGTCCTCAATGAGCTCGGGCGGGTCTTGAAGATCGCCGTCCATCAGCACGACCGCATCGCCTTGCGCGATGTCGACGCCGGCCGAGGCCGCAAGTTGGTGACCGAAGTTCCGCGAAAGGTTCACGAGCACGATATTCGGGCGACGTTGCATCTCTTCGCGAATGCGCGCGAGCGTTTGATCCTTGCTTCCGTCGTTGACCAGGACGATTTCGAAGGACGGCCGCTGCGGAAGTTGCTCCGCGATCGATACGATACGGTTAACGAGGGGTGAGATGTTATCTTCCTCGTTGAATAGGGGTACCACGATGCTGAGCGTCGGATGCATGGCCGCCCGCCCTTTCGACGTGGTCGACCGTAGCGCATGCACGGAACATTGATAACAGGAGCTCCGTTACCACCTCGATGCGTTTCCCATACCTCGTTGCCGCAGCTGTCCTGGCGCTTGCCGGATGCGCGGCGCCTCGGCAGAGCGCGCCCGCATCCTCGGCCTCGGCGGTCCTGACGCCGTCGCCGTCGCCCTCGCCCTCGCCGTCCCCGTCTCCGACGAACTCTCCGAGCCCGACTCCGCGACCCGTTACGCCTTCGGCGGCTCCGGTCCACACTGCCGCGGTTCGCACGCCGGAACCTCGCACGCCGTCACCGACGGCGACGCCGGCGAGCACACCCGTCGCCACGCCGGCGCCGACCAAATCTCCGGTGCCCGTCCCGCAGAAGCCGCCCGACGCCAAGCCGGAGATCGTGTCGCTTCATTTGGATAAGACGGTCGTGAGCGCGGGTGAGACGATCTCGGGTATCGTGCGCACCTCATCGAATGTGGCGAGCGTCGAGGCGCGGATCGCGACCTACAGCATCGACGTGCCGAAAGTTGCGCCGGGCAAGTTCGCGATGAGCTACCCGGTTCCGAATCTGCCGTTCTTCCTGCGGCACACGTATCAGATGGAAGTGATCGCCCGCAATACCGCCGGCGACGAGACGAGCACCTCGATTCCGATTACGATCCGCTAGGGCAGCACCGCGGCGTCGGAATGCTGCTCGGAAGATTCGGGAACGGCGCCGGGTTGTACGGCGTCGGAGCCGTGTTCGGTTGGATCTGCGTTCCGTTCGTCGTTACTTGATCGGCCCAGCGATAGACGACGTCGTTGACCGCGCGCACGTCCGCATCGGTAATGACGATGGCGTGCGGCCGTATGTCCAGTCCGTTTTCACCGCGCTCTTCGGTCGCCATCGATCCGCGCGTATAGATGTAGTGAAGGATCGTGCCCGCCGCAACGCGCTGCACGACGCGGAAGTGCAGTGCATCCACGCGCACGAGCTGGATCGCTTGCGGATTCCACCCGGTCGTATCGGTCGCGATATAGATCTGCGATCCGATGGGCGTCTCGGGCGGCACTTGCACGGTGATGTTCAAGAGCACTTTCTTGCCGCTCGAGGTCGGAATGTTGCTCATCTCGGGGAGCGTGTCTTTTGAAGCCGGTCGCGAGAGTTCCGGATTCGGGTAGCTCGGCGAGGCCGCGACGACGTAGTTCTCGACTTGCGGCGAGAGCGGTTCCAACGGAAGCGGCTTTTGGGACAAGTCGAGTTCCACGACGCTTCCCGTATCGTCGAAGACGGCGCGCGCAAAGAGCCGCGGCTTGGGTTGCTCGGTTGCCGGTTTCTTCGTCGCGTCGTCGAGGACGCGTAACGACGGCGAGACTTTGAACCCATTGCCGCTCGTGAAGAACACGTACCCGTCTTGGTATGCAAGCAGCTGTCCCGTAATGGAGACTTGCGGTGCTGCACCGAGCATCGTCGCGATCAGCGTGAGCGGAAGGATGAAGCGAATCATTCTCATTGAGCGATAACCTGCACGGTCGTCTGCGGGCTCCAGCGCAGGTTTCCGTAGTTGAAATAGTACGAGCGCGAAATGTCGAGCACAAGATGCGGGACGGCCAAAAACCGCACTTCGCCGGTTATGTTGTTCGGCGGCTGACCGAGGTAGTTCGTGTACTGCGGCAATCCCAGATTGTTGAGCGGCGGTAACTGGAAAAGGCCCGGGTACGGGATCGGAAAGTCTTGATGGTGCTGGTAGACCAGCGTTGCAAGAAAGTTGGGATTCGTCGAATAGCTTCCGCCGAGCGTGAAGGTTCGCAGTGTGGAGACGCCGCGAAACGCGAGGATGCTCTCCACCGGTACGCCGTCGATGACGGGTGGTTGCGCGGGCGGCACGTACCCGCCCTTGCGATAGTAGTCTCCCGTATTGACCACGCCGTAGGACGCGTACGCCGTAACGTCCTTGCTGAACTGGCGGCTGACGCTTCCGACGGTATTCGTCGTTACCACGTAGTGCGGTACCGAATACCACTCGTAGAGCCGCGAGTAGGTTCCGTTGAAATAATACGTGCGATAGCCGTTGTCGCGGTCACCGAATTTGAATCCCGGCAGAGAGAACGTCCATCCGAGCGTGTGATTCCAGATCGTCTTGTACGTTACGCCGCCGTACTCTTGTAGCCCGTACGAGTCGTTATTGAAGCCGATACCGTACGAAAGATTTTCGTAGAAGGGCGATTTCCCGATCCGGTGGTTGAACGTCGTTGCGGTTAGCGTCATCTGCGACGGATGGCGAGCGGTCGCGGGCGCCGCTTTAGGCAAACCCTCGCCGAGCAAGTTGTAGTTGGTGAAGACGGCTTGCGCGCTCAGGAACGATTGCGGAAACGCGTATGTCCCGGTCGCGTAGCTCCACGTCGAAGACGCGTACGGGCTCTCGAAGAGCTTCTGCGCGGTGAACAACTGCGAATACGTATTGAGCTGAAAGCGCTTCCCGAAGCGGTAGTCCGTGACGAGCGACCAGAACTTGTCGAACTTCGTGCCCGGGTTTACGGAAAACACCGCGTAGCCGTTCCGTCCGGCGATGTGCTGCTCGAACGATGCGTACACCCCGTACTGCTGATCGGACCGAAGATGAATCGCGCTGATCGAATTCGCGTTACCGGCGAAGTTGTAGGTGAGATCCATATTGGCGCCGGCAAGACTGTTGACCGCCATATCGGGATTTGCGCCGAAGTAGACGTAGAACGACGGCAGCGGCGCACCGGCGCCGAAAATATACGACGTTACGCCGTTGAAACGAACGAACGACTTCGCGCCGATCGTCGCCGACTTGGCGGTGAGGCTGACCTTGGTCCCATGAAGGTCCGGAAAGTAGAACACGTCGCCGGGCATCTGGCGACCCTTGAGCGGTTTGGAGTAGTCGCCGTTCTCGAACGTCCAGCGGTCCGGCTTTTCGATGACCGGAACGAAATAGACGCGATTGAAATCGAGAAAGTCCGCGATGGCGGCGCCGCTGATATTGCCGCCGGGGCTCGTTAAGCGAACATTACTTGCGATTAAGAACCGGTTGAGCTTGAGGTCCATCGAGAACGTATCGCCGGTGATCGTCGTACCGTCGCTGGTGCTGACGCGAACGTGGCCGTCGGCTTCGACCAGAAAACGGTCGTAATAGAACGCGATATGATCCGCCTGCAGCCGTACGATCGTTTCCGCCCGGGCCGGTAAAGCTGGTATCGTCAGTAATAGAAAAAGAAGAAGGGCTGGAAAGCACCGGCTCTGTCGCATCGAGGGCCCCGTTTTCAGTAGTAGACGGCGAGTCTCATTCTCGCCTAACGTAGCGTTTGGTCTATCTGTCCTATGCTTGTACGGCATGACTGCCTTTGACAGAGGCAGAACGACGTTTGGAAAGTCAGATGCGGTTTATTACAATCGTTCTTGATTCAGGCGGCGTTGGCGCGCTGCCTGATTTTGCGCAATATGGAGACGTCCCGGGAGCCAATACTCTTGGTAACGTCGCACGCCGCGTAGGCGGGCTGGCCCTTCCTCATTTCGAACGCTTGGGCCTCGGAAACGTTACCGAGATCACCGGGGTCGCCGCGTCGGAGCAGCCCCTCGCCCGGGTTGGGCGGCTGCGCGAGAAGAGTCGCGGCAAAGATACGATCACGGGGCACTGGGAAATGGCCGGCATCATTACCGCCGAGCCGTTCCCGACCTACCCGGACGGCTTTCCGCCCGACGTGATCGAGGCGTTCACCCGGATCACCGGCAAGGAGCCGTTGGGCAACAAGCCCGCTTCGGGAACCGAGATCATTGAAGAGCTCGGGCCTCAACATCTAGCCACGGGACGGCCGATACTCTATACGTCCGCCGACTCGGTCTTCCAGGTGGCCGCGCACGAGGAGGTTGTTCCTCTTGCGGCCCTCTACGACTGGTGCGAGCGGGCGCGTGAAATGCTTGTGGCCCCGAATAACGTTAACCGCGTGATCGCGCGACCGTTCGTAGGGACCCCGGGTGCGTTTGCCCGGACTCCGAATCGCCGCGACTATGCGATCGAGCCGCCGCCGAGCGTTCTTGACCGTCTAGCCGGTTCGGGTATCGACGTTCACGCGGTTGGCAAAATCTGCGATATCTATTGCGGTCACGGCGTCGCGTCGTCGGTCCGCGTTACGGATAACGCGGATGCGATGCAAAAGACATTCGAATTACTTGAACGGGTCGATCATGGCTTTATCTTCACCAACCTCAACGACTTCGACTCAAAGTACGGCCATCGCCGAAACGTGCGCGGCTATGCCGATGCGCTGCAGCAGCTTGACGCGTTCATCCCGCGTCTCGAAGCGCTCATGCGCCCGGGCGACCAGGTTATTTTCACGGCCGACCACGGCTGCGACCCCACGGCACCCGGCAGCGATCACACGCGCGAGCACGTTCCGTTCATTCATCTCGGCGGAGCGCCCGGAGCGGTGCTCGGCGACATGGAGGGGCTCGATACCGTGGGTCGTACGGTGATGGGAGCGTTCGGAATCTAACGATGCAAGCGACACTGAGAATCGCGGAGCGGTCGATACCATATTCCTGGCGGACGATGAAGCGGGTGACGGACGTCGTCTTGGGTAGCCTCCTGTTTCTCGTTGCGCTTCCGATCATTGCCGTCGCGGCACTCGGCGTCGTTGCCGTTACCGGCGGACAGCCGTTTTTTGCGCAGGAGCGCGTCGGCCAATTCGGACGCCGCTTTAAAATGTACAAGCTGCGCACGATGGTGCAGAACGCGCACGAGTTGCGCGAGAAGTACATGCACCTCAATGAGGCCGACGGGCCGGTTTTCAAAATTCGGAACGATCCGCGATTGCATCCCCTCGGCGCGTTGTTGCGCCGGACGAGCATCGACGAGCTTCCCAACCTGCTCAACGTGATTCTCGGCGACATATCGCTCGTCGGACCGCGTCCCGCGCTGCCATGCGAGATCGATCACTACAACGCGTTTGCGCGCCGGCGTCTGCTCGTGCCGCAAGGCATTACGTGTCTGTGGCAGATCAACGGGCGCAGCGAGGTTTCGTTCGAGCAGTGGATGGAGCTCGACAACCTCTACGTCGACACGTGGACGCCGGGCGGCGACCTCGCGATTCTGCTCAAGACCATTCCCGCGGTCATTCGTAAGGACGGAGCGCATTAAGCCGCAGCTTCGCGTCGTGCGGTCCGAGCCGCAGGAACGCCACCATCATACGATAGCCGGATCGACCATCTTCGTGATGGTCGCTACGTTTGCGTCGACGCTGTTGGGGTTCTTTCGCGAAGTCGTCAATGCGCGCTACTTCGGGACGCGGTGGGAGATGGACACGTTTCTTGCCGCCGCTACGATTCCGACCATCCTTTTCGGCGTATTCAATGGCGCGCTTTTGAGCGCGCTCGTTCCGGTCTTTTCCGAGTACATCACGCACGGCCAGGACGAAGAGGCGTGGCGCCTCGGTAACACGGTTCTTAACATCTTGGCTATCGTATTAACGGTGTGCGCCGTCGTGGGATGGTTTCTCGCGCCGTATTACGTGCCGCTCATCGCCCACGGTTTCCCCGCGCCGCAAATGGGCGTCGCCGTTCACATGACGCGCGACCTCATGCCGAGCATCGTGGCGGTGAGCTTGAGCGGCGTCCTGTCGGCAATCCTCAACGCCTACCACCGCTTCCGCGCGACGGCGATGTTGGGAATTGCGATCAACGTCGTCACGATTGCGGGAGTGGTCATCCTCAATGCGCGCTATGGCATCTTCGGGTTGGTGTACGGCACGCTCTGGGGTTTGATCGCGCAATTGTTCGTTCAATTGCCGTCGTTCGTGAAGCTTGGGCGATATCGTCCGGTCATCGATCTGCATCATCCGGGCCTGTCGAAGATCTGGACGCTCCTCGGTCCGATCATGATCGGCGGTGCAGCCGGCCAATTATCGCTGTTTTTCGACCGGTTCTTCGCCTCGCAGCTGCAGCCGGGCTACATGGCCGGCATCAACTACGCGACCAAGCTGGTGAATTTTCCGCAACAAATGTTCGCCGCGGCGATCGCAACGGTGATCTTTCCCCTGCTGGCGGCCCAGTTTGCACGAGACAATCGACGCGGTGTCGCGAGCTCGGCGGTAACCGGGCTTCGCCTCGTCAATTTCATCACGATCCCGTCGGTGTGTGCGCTCATCGTGCTCGCGCATCCGATGATCGAAACGCTCTTTCAGCGTGGGACATTTGGCCCATCGGCAACGGATTTGACGGCCAGCCTCTTGCCGTACGCGTCGATCGGCCTCGTTGCACTTGCGGCAAACGTCGTGCTCACGCGTTGCTGCTTTGCGTGCAAGGAGACGGCGATACCAGTTGCCATCTCCGTCATTACTGTGGTAATTAATGTGCTGCTGTCGATGCTGTGGCTGCCTACTTTAGGTGGCCGCGGATTGCTGTTGGCAAACAGTGTTAGTCAGAGCCTTCAGGCAGCGTTACTGCTCTTGTTGGTCGCCCGTTTGGTCCGCGGCATCGCGTGGTCCGAGTTGGCGATCTCAGTTGGGAAAATCGTCGTTGCGTCCCTCGCGATGTTTGCCGCACTGGAATGGATCGCCGCGCTCCACGTCCACCTGCAGCCGACGTTCCAGGCGCGCGCCTTTTATCTCTTCGGTCAGATTGCGCTCGGCGGCGCGGCGTTTCTCGCTGCCGCCAAAGTCGTCGGTGTCGAAGAGTTGGGCCTCGCATGGAACGGCGTCGTTGCGAAATTTGAACGACACGTTATCGCGCCTCCCGAAAATCGGGATGCGCCAATTGCTTGAGGCGAACGTAGAACATGGCTGATTTCAAACAACTCGATCGTTCATTCGAAGAATTGCTGCAGGACCGTGCGGCGATCTTTTCGCCCGAGCACTACAGCGCCGACGTCGCTCGTATCGTCGATTCCCTCACCGATTGCTTGAGCAGCGGCAACCGCATCTATTGGTGCGGTAATGGTGGTAGTGCTGCGGAGGCATCGCATCTTGCCGCCGAGTTCACCGGCCGCTTCCTGCGCGAACGTGAGGGATTGCCGTCGGAAGCGCTTGCAGCGAACCTATCGACGGTCACAGCCATCGGCAACGACTTCGGCTTCGATTTCATCTTTTCGCGTCAGATCGAGGCGATGGGCAAACCCGGCGACGTCGTCGTGGCGCTCACGACGAGCGGAAAGTCACCGAACATCGTCGAGGCGTTCAAGGCAGCGAAGGCGCGCAATATGACCTCGGTGCTTCTGTCCGGCAACGGCGGTGGTCCGGCGTTGGAGTTCGCCGACATCGCGATCGTCGGTCCCACCTCGTACTCCGCGGTCGTGCAAGAATTGCACCTGATCCTCGGCCACATCATTTGCGACCTCGTCGAACAGCGGATGATGGCAAAAGCAGGGGTGGCTGGGTGATCACCTGGTACGCCGCTGACGCTCCAAAAGAAACGCGCGCGTTGTTTCTCGACCGCGACGGCGTCATCAACGTGCACATCCCCGGCGGCTACGTGCTCGACTATCGTAAAGACTTCGTCTTGCGCGACCAATGCGTCGCGTCGTTACGCCCCTTTTCCGACGCCGGCATACCGATCGTCGTCGTTTCCAATCAGAGCTGCGTCGGCCGCGGCATGATCTCGGCGCAAGCCGAGGCGGACATCATGGATGCGATGGTCGCCGATCTGCGTGCTGCCGGCGTACACGTGAGCGCATATGCATTTTGCCCTCATGCCCCACAAGAGAATTGCGCGTGTCGCAAGCCGAGCCCGGTGATGATTCTGGAAACCGCCTCGGCCTTGGCGATCCCGGTCGAACAGAGTCTCCTCATCGGCGATCAGAGCTGGGATCTCGAGGCGGCCGAACGCGCGGGCTGCGATGCCCTAAGGGTGGGCGCGGACGACGCCGAATATAAGGACATCTTCGGAGCGGCGTACGCAAAGCTCCAGACGAGTCCGGTGCGTGCATGATTTCAGCCGAAAAGGGTGTGAACGGGGTGCAAACAGTCACCCGAAGCCGCGCGCCTCTGCGAATTAGTTTTTGCGGGGGTGGTACTGACGTTCCCCCGTACCCCGAGCGATATGGCGGCTGCGTGCTTTCGTGCACCATCGACAAGTATGCATATGTGTCGTTGCGCCCGTACGATAACGCCGGCGTCCGCGTGTATGCCGAGCACCAGGGCGTCGAGGCCATCTTCGAACCCGCCGGCGGCGAGAAGCTCGAAGGAAAGCTGGATCTCGCGCAAGCGATTTTACAGCGCTTCCGCAGCACCGGGTTAGAGTGTTACATCCAATCGGATGCTCCGCCGGGAAGCGGCTTAGGGTCGTCGTCGTCGATGATCGTTGCGCTTATCGAAGCGTTCTCGCGCGAAAAAGGCTTGCATCTATCGAATTACGATAAAGCGGCGCTCGCATTTGAGATTGAGCGCAACGATCTGGGCATTATCGGCGGTTTGCAGGATCAATATGCTGCGGCGTTCGGCGGATTCAACTTCATCGAATTCGATGCAGACGGCGTGCACGTGACGCCGCTGCGTCTGAATCAAGACGTGCTTTCCGAACTGCACTATCACTTGTTGCTGTGCTTTACGGGCAAAACGCGCCTGTCGAGCAACATCGTGCAAGAGCAAACCGCGAACGTCGTTTCCGAATCCGAACCGGTCATGAACCGGCTGGCCGGTATGAAAGCGCTAACCGTTGATTTGAAGCGCGCGCTTCTCAAGGGGCGCCTTCAAGAGTTCGGCGGCCTGCTTCACGACGCGTGGCAGCTCAAACGTCAGTTGGCCAGCGGCATTTCGAACGAACAAATCGAGACGCTCTATGACGCCGCACGAGCGGCCGGGGCAATAGGCGGAAAAATTCTTGGCGCCGGCGGCGGCGGCCACATGCTGCTTTTTGCACCGTTCACTCGTCGCACGCGGGTTCGTGAGGCGATGGAACGGGCAGGGGCGCGTATCGTCGACTTTCAATTCGAGGACCATGGCGCCACCAGTTGGGTGACAACCGAAGACGCCTGGGTCGATGGGGACTAACGTGACTGCAATCGCCGAACGATCCATTGCCATTGGAGTGATGGCCTACAACGAGGAGCGCAACATTCGCGCGCTGCTCGAAAGCCTGTTACGCCAGACGTGCGACGACCGCATCGCGCGTATCGTCGTGGTCGCGAGCGGCTGCACCGACCGCACGTGCGACATTGTTGAAGAGTTTCTTCCGCGTGACTCGCGCCTCGAGCTGATCACCGAAGGGAAGCGCGCCGGAAAAATTGCCGCGATCAACACGTTTCTTGCCACCGCAGCCGAGCCGTATCTCGTCGTTTCGTGCGGCGATCTAATTTTTCGCCCGGACACGATCGAGAAGTTGTGCGAGCCGTTGGGCCGCGAAAAGATCGGCATGACCGGAGCGCATCCCGTTCCGATCAACGAGAAGAGCACGTTCCCGGGGTTCGCGGTCCATTTGATGTGGGATCTGCATCACAAGATCGCCCAGCGCGATCCGAAGATGGGCGAACTCATTGCGTTTCGCAACGTCCTGCGCAGTCTGCCGACCGAGGCGCTGTGCGACGAACTGTCGGTTGAGAACCAAGTCCGCGCCGCGAACTTGGACGTCGCCTATGTTTCCGAGGCGGCCGTCTTCAATAAGGGCCCGGAGACGTTGTCGGAGTTCTTCCGGCAACGCTGCCGTTGGATTGCCGCGAACTTCCAGGTGATCGACGACTATCATCTGCATGTCTCGACGATGGATGCGTCGATGCTTCTCAAGGCGACGTTACAGTACGTTCGCGAGACGAAGCCGCGCCTCGATTGGCTCGTCGCGGTCGCCGCGATCGAATTCGTTGCGCGAGCGAAAGCGTATTACGACTACCATGTCGCGCGTTCGCGTCAGAAGTATCGCGTGTGGGATCCGGTTGGAACCACCAAGCATCTCGACAAGATGGAACGCGAAGCGGTCCACAAAGATTTAGAAGCGGTGTAACGCTCGTTGCGAAGCGCCGTAGGAAAAACGGCTCAGTTCGTTACGTCTGAGCGAGGCTGGATTTTTTGCGTCGTGGCGGGCGTCATCTTACGCATCGTCGTGGCGGCCTTCGTTTCAAATACGCTCGACATGCGCTTTTACGGGCAGATCCTCATCGACGGATCGTTCCACCGCCCGCTCTATCAAGATGCGCTGTTTTCTTATCCGCCGCTGTGGGGATACGTCTTGCTCTCGCTGGGACGCATCGCGTCCTTCGTCGGAGTCATGCCGTTCCATCGCGAACTGTCGATCGTCCCGTACGCGATTCCGGGCCTCACGACGTATGACCTGACCAAGCCGCTCTTCTCGCTGCTCATCAAGATGCCCATCCTGGTCGGCGACGCGTTGACGGCATGGCTCATTTGGGCATTTCTGCGGGAGCTCGGCGCGACCGTGACCGCGTCGCGCGCTGCCGTGCTT
>DASSZO010000036.1:0-2372 GCA_035702815.1 Candidatus Aquilonibacter sp.
TCCTTGAACGATGCCGCGGCGCGCTCGTGATCGCGATTGGTCAGGACGATCCACGCGACACCGCCGGCGCGTTCCATTCGAGCGAACAGCGTTTCATCTGCGGCGAGAGGATCGACGACCAGATTTCCGCCCTCGCACTCCACAAAGAACGAGTTGAAATACATTTCGCGATCCGGTTGCCAAACCGACCACATCGAGACACCGGGGACGACCGTTGCTTGCATAGATCCCAAGTGTCGCTCGCCGGGATGCCCGCGTCAAGCGCGGGAAGCGCGATTCGGCGCTCGGTTGCAGAGGCGTACGCCTCCCGTTCCGTTAACAGATATTCATGCGTATCTCCGACGCGCTCGCGACGGTGCGGCCGTTCTTCTCGTTCGAGTTCTTCCCGCCCAAAGACGAGGCCGGCTCCCGGCAGCTCCTTGCGACGATCGAAGCCCTCGCCCCATTGCGTCCGGCGTTCGTTTCGATCACGTACGGAGCCGGAGGTTCATCGCGCGATAGAACCGTAGCGCTCGCGAAGCAGATTCAAACCGAGTTGGGCCTGACCGTCATGGCGCACGTGACCTGCGTTGGATCGACGCGTGCCGAGTTGCGCTCGCTCTTCGACGACCTTGCACGTTCGGGAATCGAAAACGTGCTTGCCTTACGCGGTGACCCGCCCAAGGGCGCCACGGAGTTCGTCACGCCGCCGGGCGGCTTTTCGCATGCCTCGGAACTGATCTCGATGCTGCATCGGAACTACGATTTCTGCATCGGTGCTGCGTGCTATCCCGAAACGCACGTTGAAGCGAGTGACCCACAGAGCGATCTCGCGCATCTCAAGGAGAAGGTCGACGCGGGCGCCGATTTTTTGATTTCGCAGCTCTTTTTCAACAACGACCGCTTCTCGGCGTTCGAACGGGAGGCGCGGGCGCTCGGCATTCGCGTTCCGATTCTCCCGGGTTTGATGCCCATCACGAACTATCAGCAGGTCGCGCGCTTCACCTCGGCAATCGGCGCAACGATTCCGCCAAAGCTCTTACGCGAAATGGAGCTCCGCCACGAAGACGGCAAAGCAGTTGAGGATCTGGGCGTGGCCTACGCTGCATTGCAGGCCACGGAATTACTGCAGGGCGGCGCGCCGGGCATTCATTTCTACACGTTGAATCGCTCGCCGGCGACGCGGGCCATCGTCTCAGCACTCATCGCCGGAAGCGCCTGGCGGCCATCCTTCGACAAGCTCAGGATGACATCGACAAGCTCAGGATGACATCGACAAGCTGACGGCCACATTGACGTAACGGTGGCGTAACATCATGCCGCTACCGTAGCGGCATGGATGCGTTCGACGGGCTGCTGCGGGAAACGATGACCATCGCAGCCATCCTGTGCCTGCCCGTCCTCGGCGTTGCCGCGCTCGTGGGAACGGGCGTTGCCATTGCGCAAGCGGCGACCCAAATCCAGGAACAGACGATCACGCTGCTGCCGAAGGTCCTCGCCGTCGGAGCGTTCGTGGCGCTCTTCGGTTCGTTCGGGCTGCGCCTCTGCGCGGGGCTTTTCCATCATGCGCTCGACGCAATACCGACGGTATTGTACGGCCCGTGAGCGCAGCGGGCTTGCTGGTCTTTGCGCGCTGCGCCGGATTTACGTTCCGCGCACCGGCATTTTCGCATCCGGCGGTGCCGCGTACGTTGCGCGCCGGAATTGCGCTCGTCTTAGCGCTAGCGATCGCGCCGTCCGTACATCGTGCGCCTCTCGACGGTGTCTTGCTCGTCGTCGCCGTCGCGTTTGAATTCGCGCTCGGCACGGCGATTGGGATGAGCGCGTCGTTGCTCTACGATGCGGCCTACGCTGGAGGCCGAATGCTCGACGACTACGTTGGTGTAAAAGCGATCGCGCCAAACGTCGCGCTCGTAGCGCCTAGCGGTTTTGGGCGCGTCTGGTCGTTAGCATTTACGACCGGATATCTCTTGCTCGGAGCATACCGGCCGGTGCTTCTCGGCTTTGCGGATAGCTTCGTACGCGTTCGGCCGGGCATGGTCGTCGAGGCGCACGCCTGGTCGACCTTTGCGTTAACGATGGTTCGGACGATCGTGGTGTCGGCCGCGTCGGTCGCCGGACCCGCTATCGCAATTGCCTTCGTCGTCCAGGTGACGCTTGCCGTGCTCTCGCGCGTGATCCCGCGCTTTAGCACGTTCACGCTGTCGTTTCCCCTCGTCTTTGCGGCCGTGCTGATCGTAACCGCAATCGCGCTACCCGTGGCAGTGCTTCGTTCTGCGCATCCGCTCTTGATCGTGCCCGGCGCTAGATGAGCGAGTCCGGCAAGGATTTCGACCCAACGCCGTCACGATTGGCGAAGGCACGCAAGGACGGTAACGTCCCTCGCGCGCAGG
>DASSZO010000135.1:0-3143 GCA_035702815.1 Candidatus Aquilonibacter sp.
GCGAGGGAGTAGAAGCGCCCCAGGAAGGGGCGCGCCGAACGTCTCCCCAACCGGAGACCAGACACAGCTCGACAAAAAAGAGCAAGCGCGCACAGGTGGCGGAATTGGTAGACGCACTAGCTTGAGGTGCTAGCGGGAGCAATCTCGTCCGAGTTCGAGTCTCGGCCCGTGCATATTTCAAAAAAGGGTCCGTGGGTATACGCGGACCCTTTTCTCGTTGTGGAGCCTCGCATGAACCGTAATGGAGTAAGATACATCGCGCTCGGCATCGCGATCGGCGCGTCCGTGGGGGTCGCCGTCCACCACCTGGCCTTCGGGGTCGCGTTCGGGGTCGTCATCGGCGCGGTGCTGACTGCGGCGGAGCGGCGCAAGGGCTAGCGTCCGCTCGTCCTTTTGATCTCCCTCTGATCACAACTTCAGTGCTCCTTATGTTTCGGGCTGATAGGCTTGCGCTACCGAGTCAGGTTGGAGGCCGAAACAACGGTCTGCCTTCCCGCGTAGAGCGAGTGTAGCTCGTTTCGAGGAGTCTCTATCGTGTGGTTAACACGCTTTGCCATTGCACGCTGGGTGATCACCTTAATGGTGTTCGTCGCGTTGCTCGTGTTCGGTCTGATCTCGTTCTTGCAGTTGGGGCGTAGCTCCAATCCGCCGGGAACGGACTTTCCGGTTGTCGTCGTCTACGCCGGCTACCCCGGCGCGTCGCCGCAAGACATGGAGCGAATGGTCATCAAGCCGATTGAAGACCAGATGCAAGGCATCGAGAACCTCGACGAACTCGACGCGACCGCGCAGGAAGGCAGTGCGGCGGTCGTCGCGATCTTCAAGATGGGAACGAATCTCGATCTCGCCGCCGTCGACGTGCAGCGCCGAGTCGATACCGCGCGCGTGTATATGCCGGCTGACTTGAATCCGCCATCCGTAACCAAGCAAGGCCAGTCGGAACCGCCGCTGCTCGATCTTGCCGTGAGCTCGAAGTCGCTCTCGCAGATTCAGATCGCAGACATGGTCAACAACCAGGTCGTTCCGCTGATCGAGGCGGTTCCCAACGTCCAGTCGGTCGACGTGTACGGCACCGCCGATCGCGAATTTCACGTCTTGCCCGACCCCAACCGTTTGGTCGGCACGAATGCGACGCTCAGCGACGTCTTTAATGCGGTCGCGACCAACAACCTCAACGTCCCGGGCGGTATCATGATGCAGCCGACGCAAGAAGGCACCGTCGCGATCCATTCCTATATCGACAACGCCAACGACATCCTCGGCATTCCGCTTCCGGTTCCGGGATCGACGGACAAGAATCTGCACGTCGGCGACGTTGCGACCGCGACGGACTCGCACGTCGAAATGCGCACGATCTCGCACTACAACGGCAAGCCGCGTGTCTACATGCAGATCAACCCGGTATTGACGGCCGATCAAATCAAGTCGACGGCGACGTTGCGCGCCGCACTCAAAGATATCGAGGGCAAGTTCCCGCAGCTCAAATTCAGCGAGATCGATGCGCCGGCCGACTACACGTCGAAGCAACTCGTCGGCGTCGGCCAGTCGCTGATCGAAGGCATCATCCTCACCGCGATCGTCATGCTGCTCTTCCTGCACGCGTGGCGCAACGCGGTGGTCGTCTTCCTTGCGATTCCGACCTCGATCTTCGCGACGTTCATTCTGATGCGGCTCTTCGGCTTCCACATCGACTCGCTTTCGATGATGGGACTCTCGCTGATCATCGGTATCCTCGTCGACGACTCGATCGTGGTGCTCGAAAATATCACCCGGCATCGAGATATGGGAGAAGATGCGACCAACGCCGCGATCAACGGGCGTTCCGAAATCGGCGCTGCCGCGATCGCAATCACCATGGTCGACGTCATCGTCTTCTTGCCGATCGCGTTCTTGCCCGGCATCGTCGGCGCGTATCTCAAGGAGTTTGCCGCGGTCGTCGTCATTGCGACGCTCTTCTCGCTGCTGGTCTCCTTTACGCTGACCCCGTTGCTCGCCGCGCGCTGGAGCGTGGTCAAACGCTCGGAGGCCAAACCGAAGTGGTTGATGGCGCTCGATAACCGCGTCCTCGACGCCGTTCTCTTCACCGTCGCGGTCGCGCTGTTCGCCATCGGCACCGTCAGCGGTTGGTTCTTACTCAACGTCGTCGGTGTCATGATCGTCGCGCTGCTCTTCCTCAACGCCTTCGTGCACCGCTACGAGCGAATCCTCGACTTCTATCGCGGCAAACTGTTGCCGTTCGCGCTCACGCACGGTGCGTTCGTCGTCTTCGTCTGCCTCGTGCTCTTCCTCAACGCGGTGACGCTCGTAAGCGGCGGTGGGATGAACACGGTGATGTTCGACGTCGTGATCTTCGCGGTCACCGCAATCGTGCACGGCGTCGCGTTTGCGCTGCGGCGCTTCAGGAAGCGGCCGTGGGAGTATCGCGGCAGCAACGTCTTCGCCGAGCTTTGGTTCAACAACCTCAACCTGTTGCGCAGCATCGGAACCAAACGCGGAACGCTGATCGCAACCCCGCTCGTCATCGTCGCCTCCGCGCTGGTCTTTGGTTTTGCCGGCGGCATCTCGACGGACTTCGTCCCGCAACAGCAAGACGGATCGATCAACATGTCCGTCACCTACCCTCCCGGCACGCCGATCGCGACGACGAACGACTACGTGGTTCGGCTTGAAGACGCGATCATGAAGCTGCCGCACTTGAAGTCCGTGAGTTCGACCGTCGGACGCAAACAATCGGGGCACAGCGGTGTGACCGGCGGCAATTATGCGACGCTCCACGCCCAGATGGACGACGGACACATCAAGGACACCAACACGACGATCGCGCGGATCCGCAAGCTCGCCTATCTCGTTCCGGGCGCCGACTTCCAGGTCGCGGGTGAAGGCGGCGGCGGCAACGGGTCGGGCATCTTCTACGCGTTGACGGGTCCGGACGACGAGATCGGGCCCGCAGCCGAAAAAGTCGCGCAGTTCCTGCGCACGATCCCCGGCACCGTGAACGTGCAGACGAGCTCGGAAGGCGGCGCGCCGCGTTTGAACGTCGACATCGATCGCGGCCGCTGCACGCTGCTGGGCGTCAATCCGTCGGCCGCGGCGACCGTCGCGCGCATCGCGGTCGACGGTGCGGTCGCCACCCGGGTTCGCAC
>DASSZO010000237.1:0-31857 GCA_035702815.1 Candidatus Aquilonibacter sp.
GATCGCCGCGTTGATCACGGTGCTCGGCGTCATTCTGGTTCACACCTGGCCCCAGAATTGGGCGCTCTACTTCGGAGTGCTCTGCCTGGTCTCGATCCTCTTCAGTTCGCTCGGGTTGATCTTCGGCTTGATGGCGGAAAAGTTCGACCATCTCGCCGTTCTCACGACGTTCGTCATCACGCCGTTGACCTTCGTCGGGGGCGTGTTCACCAGTGCGACGATGCTGCCCGGCGTGCTACAGCGGCTCGAACTCTTCAATCCGATCTTCTACACGATCGATGCTTTCCGGCGCAGCTACACCGGGGTCAGTTTTCTTCCGCTGTGGCTGTCGTTCGGCGTTCTCACCGTCATGGCGATTGCCGCGTTTTTGATCGCGTTCCGCATGATGTCGCTGGGCTATAAGCTGCGGACGTAAGCATGATCGCCCTCGCACTCACGACGTTGCTGCTGACTCCATGGACGGGGCGCGATCTTCCGACCGCGAGTGCCGGCGCGAGGAAATATCGCCTGACGATTGCCGCGGCACCGGGCACAGCGGTCGACGTGCGCGCAACCGGCGTCGCCGAGGGATGGATCGCCGCGTTCTGCGACGATCGCATCTGCTCGCCTGGACACGTCAAAGAAACGATCCCCGCATCGGGAACGATGCAACTGCAATTCGAGCTGATTCGCGAAGACGAGCACGCGCCGGCGAGCAGCGGCGCCGTCCTGCGCAGCGGCGACGCGTCGGTGTCGGTGAAACCGAGGTAGAACGCACCGATGCCGGTGTTTTTCGTCGTTGCGATCAGCGCGCTTCTCATCGCCATCGTCGACCTTTTCCTGGGCGCGTGGCTTGCAACGCTTGTCGCGCTCGTTTTCTGGACGCTCTCGGTGCTGGCGCTCGGCAACGGAATCGAGTGGGATCGCCGCCTGATGGTCGGCAGCGCCTACGCCGCGATGATCGTCGCCGAGTGCGCCGCAGTCGCGGGGCTTTGGATTCACCGCTAAAAGAACGGGTTGTGCGCTTTTTCGAGCGCGACGGTCGTCGGCGGGCCGTGACCGGGCATCAGCACCGTATCGTCCGGTAGCGTAAAGATCTTCGAGCGGATACCGTTGAGAATATCGACGTATCCCGTCACGTCTCCGTATGCGCCGCCGACACTTCCGGCAAAGATCGTGTCGCCCGTAAAGAGCGCCGACTTGAAGAGATACGACGACGATCCGTCGGTATGGCCGGGCGTGTGGAGCATGCGAATCGCCGCATCGTCGCCGAACGGCAGTTCTTCGCCGTCTTTGACATGAATAGCGCGGGCGCCGAGCGTTCCGATCGCATGTGCATCGAGCGCGTGCATCACGATTTGCGCCGCGGGAAAGGCAGCCGCGATTTCCGCGGTTGCATCGCAATGGTCCGCATGTTTGTGCGTGATGAGAATGTACTGCAAATGATACGCGCCGTCGCGCAAGATTCGCAGCAGGTTGGCCGGGACGCCGGCCGGATCGACCAGCGCCGAGCGCTTGCCGTCGTCTAAGAAGAAGACGTACCCGTTGCTCGGATGCGGATCTTGCGGATGATGACGAACGTCGGGACGGTCGATCGGCGGCGGACGCCAGGCATCGGCCGCGCGCACGGCAAGCTTTTCCGGATCGAGCCGGAGCACGCGCGCGATCGCTCGCGCTTGGTCACCGGTCGCGCGACCCTTGTCGCCGATCCACGCGTCGAGATCGGCGCGAGCGATGCCGCAAGCCGCCGAAAGCGCCGGCACGTCGATATCCGCGCCGCGCATGGCCTTGCGCAGAACGTCACCGAAGCTGTCTTCGAGCGGAATCTCCGGCCAGTGCGCCATGCTCTGCGCTTCGACCAGCGGCTCTTTGCCGCCCGCAACCGGAACGGCAATGCCGCCGGTCGAAGCTACCGCTACCATGGAACGAGTGATCATCATCGGATCCGGACCCGCCGGACTTACCGCCGCCGTCTACGCCGCGCGTGCGAATCTCAATCCCCTTGTCTTTGCCGGCGGTCTCTACGGCGGCCAGTTGATGCTCACGACCGAAGTCGAGAATTTCCCGGGTTTCCCGGACGGCATCATGGGACCGGATCTCATGATGAAGTTTCGCGAACAAGCCGAGCGCTTCGGCGCGCGGATCGAAAACGTCGACGTCACGTCCGTCGATCTTACGCGCAAGCCGTTCGTCGTACGCACGGCCGATGCGCAGTTCGAAGCCAAGACGGTCATCGTGGCGACCGGCGCGAGCGCGCGTTGGCTCGATGTTCCCGGCGAGACGAAGCTGCGTGGCCGCGGCGTTTCGACGTGTGCGACCTGTGACGGCGCGTTCTTTCGCGAGAAACACATCGTCGTCGTCGGCGGTGGAGACTCGGCGATGGAAGAAGCGCTCTTCTTGACCCGATTCGGCAGTAAGGTGACGGTCATTCACCGGCGTGAAAGCTTGCGCGCGAGCAAGATCATGGCCGAGCGCGCGAGGGCGCACGAAAAGATCTCATTCATTTGGAATACCGTCGTGGAAGAGGTGCTGGGCGATCCGGTCATGAGCGGGCTCGTGCTGCGCAATATCATCGACGGGACGACGTCGACGCTCGACGCGGACGCGCTCTTCATTGCGATCGGCCACACGCCCAATACCGCGATCTTCGAGGGCCAGCTGGAGCTGGACGAAGCGGGCTACATCGTCTCGCCCGACGGCGTGCGCACCAACATCGACGGCGTGTTCGTCGCCGGCGACGTCAACGATCTGCGCTACAAACAGGCGATCACCGCCGCCGGTTCGGGATGTAAGGCGGCGATGGACGTCGAGAAATATCTCGAGGCCCTCGAGTTCGCCATGGTGGAGACCACCGCCTAATACAATCGAGAACCGTTCGGAACGGGGAATTGCGGGCGGACGAGCACGACGTCGCCGTCCGCATCGTTCGTCCCGAGCGTGAGCACCTCGCTCGTGAATCCGGCGATCCGTTTGGGAGCGAAATTGACGACGGCCAGGACTTGCGTGCCGGGAAGATCTTGCGCGCGGTGCCGGACGGTAATTTGCGCCGACGATTGCTTTTCGCCGATCTCGGGCCCGAAATCGATGCGCAAGGCGTACGCGGGTTTACGGGCGCCCTCGAGCGGCTGCGCGCTCACGATCGTCCCCGCGCGAATGTCGACGTTGAGAAAGTCGTCGTAGGGAATCACGCGACGAGATTCGCCAGCGCCGCTTCGACGTCCGTGAACGCGAACGAATAGCCGTCGGCGAGCGCGCGGTCCGGAAGTACGCGCTGTCCGGTAAGTAGAATGTCGGCCGCTTCGCCGAACATCAGGCGCAGCGCAAAGGTCGGCGTGGGCAGGATCGTCGGGCGATGAACGGCATGGCCGAGCGCGCGGGTGAACTCTGCGTTGCGGACGGGAACGGGCGCCGTCGCATTGATGATACCGCTCGCTCCATCGATGGCCCGCAGATAGATGCCGACGACGTCGTCGATGTGGATCCACGAAAGCCACTGGCGTCCGTCGCCGACGATGCCGCCCGCGCCGAGACGAAACGGCGGAAGCATCTGCGCCAGCGCGCCGCCGTCGCGCCCGAGGGCGATGCCGGTGCGAACGATCGCCACTCGCATGCCCAGCGTCTGGGCGCGGAGCGCTTCGCGTTCCCACTGCACGCAAACTCCGGCTAAAAAATCGGTTCCCGGGGGGCTCTGCTCGGTGTACGTTTCCGTCTCGCTCGTTCCGTAGTAGCCGACGGCCGAGGCGGAGATATAGGCAGCGGGCTTCACGGGTTGCGCCGCAATTGCGTCGAGAAAACGGCGCGGAAGTTCCGTGCGGCTATAGACGATGTTGTGCTTGACCGCCGCATTCCAGCGTTGCGAGATCGGTTCGCCGGAGAGATTGACGATCGCATCGCAGCCGGAGAGTTGCGCGGCCGCCGCCTGAGGGTCGCGAAGCGAGGCGGTGAGGACGTCGTCGCCGCGCGCGCGCAACGCGGACGTCAGATGGCCGCCGATGAACCCTTTTGCGCCGAGAACTCCAACTCGCATGAACCGACTATCGCCTCCAGCTCTTCGATCGATTTGGGAATCGCGGCCGTAAGATTCTCCGATCCGCGTTCCGTAATGACAAGGTCGTCTTCGATGCGAACGCCGATTCCGCGAAACCGCTCGTCGCACGCCGCATCACGCTGCACGTAGATCCCCGGCTCCACGGTCGTCACCATGCCGGGCATCAGCGCGACCGGTTCATCGGAACGGTCGCGGTAGCGCCCGACGTCGTGGACGTCCATGCCGAGCCAGTGCCCGGTCCCGTGCATGTAGTACTCGCGATACGTTTCACGCTCGAGATTCTCGTCGATCGAACCGCTCAAGAGGCCGAGATCGATCAGGCCCTCAGTGATGACGCGCACCGCTGCCTGGTGAAACGCGCGCTGCGGCGCTCCGGGTTGCAGGGTCGCGATGGCCGCTTCCTGGGCTGCCAGGACGATTTCATAGATGGCCCGTTGTTCGGCGCTGAAACGGCCGTTGACGGGCCACGTGCGGGTGACGTCGGTCGCGTAATACTCGTATTCGCACGCCGCGTCGATCAAGAGCAGATCGCCGTCGGCAAGGCGGTCGCGGTTGGTGTTGTAGTGCAGGATCGTCGCGTTATCGCCGCTCGCGACGATCGACTCGTACGCCTCGCGCTGTGCGCCGGCGCGATGGAACTCGTACTCGAGCAGTGCTTCGACTTCGTATTCGAAAAGGCCGGGACGCGTCGCCTTCATCGCGGCTACGAAACCGCGCCGGGTGATCTCCGCCCCGCGGCGCAGGAGTTCGATCTCGGGACCGCTCTTGATCTGACGGTACGCGTGGATGCGCTCCGACGGATCGGTGATCGTGTCGGGAGCGGTACCGCTGCGCCGGGTCAAGGTACGCGCCTTTGCAAGTGCGGTCCGAACCCGCGCGTCGAACCGCTCGTTGCCGAGCTGATAATACAGCGTGTCGACGCCGGTCAGATACCGCGGGAGGCGCTCGTCGAGTTCCTCGACGGAATAGGCGGCATCGATGCCCAGCGTTTCGCAGGCGCGCTCGACGCCCAGACGTTTGCCGTTCCAAATCTCCATCGCCCGATCGCGCTCGCGCAGAAAGAGAATCGTGCGGTGCTCGGCGCCGCTCGGCGCGAGCACGAGCAGCGCGTCGGGTTCATCGAAGCCGGTCAAATAGAAGAAGTCGGAGTTTTGGCGGAACTCGAACTCGGTATCGTTGTTGCGCAGGTGCAATGTCGCCGACGGAATAACGGCCACGCCGTTTGCGAAATCCTCAAGCGCGCGCCGGCGGCGTTCCTGGTAGATCGTCATCGGCGCGTCGCATTCGCGAGCGAGGCGCCGATCTCATCGAGTTCGTGCGCGACGCGGCCGGTCGCCGCCGAAACCTCCGCTTTGTTGCGCGAAGCAAGCGCCGTGCTGATCTCCGGAAAGGCGACGGGCGCGTATCCGTTGCGTCCGTAGAACAATTTGTTGAGGCGATGGACGATGACGATTTCCGCGTTGCCGTCGCCGCCGCGGTGATCGATCGCCGCTGCCTTTACCGAGAACCGTGCGATCGCCGCGCGAACCGCGCTCAAGTCTTCACCGCCGGAGCTCGAAGACAACGCGTCGACCGCGGCGTTCATGCGCGAAACGTACGGCGAAAACGCATATCCGACCCGGCCGCTCGCAATCCGTAACGCAGCAAGCGCAACCAGACGCGCAACGCCGCGGTGATTGTTGAATCCAGGATCCGCCTGCTGCATTGCGTAGGGAAGATCGTCGAAACCGGAGTGATAGACGCCGAAGGTTCCATAAAATCCGAAGTCCATCACCGGGATGCCCGCATCGTAGAGAAACGCTTCGAAGTCGGAACCGCCGCCGGGCCCGGCGACCGACGCGCCGCGCGGCTGGCGCTTCCAGCGGTAGTAGAGCGGTACGTTCGATTCTCCGGACGGGTCGCTCACGCTCTGCGTCAGCGGGACGATCATCGGTTCCAGGGCTGCGGCGGCGCTCGCCGCAAAGAGTTGACCGGTCGTCGCTTCGTCCTCATTGATGTAGGCCAGACAACCGCTCGAAAGTGCGCCGAAATGTTCGCGGACGTACGCTTGCGAGCCGACCTCGCCGATCTCTTCGCCGTCAAAACCGGCGATCACGATCGAATACTGCGGGCGCCATCCCGTCTTGTACAGCGCGCCGAGCGCGCGCGCGACGTCCAGCAAAATCGACACACCCGAACCGTTGTCGGTCACGCCGTAAACCCACGCATCGCGATGAGCGCCAAGAACGATTTCGTGCGTCGGGTCTTTTCCGGGCAAGATGCCGACGGTGTTCCAGAGCGCAACGTTGTGATGGACGTACATCAGTACTTTGAGGCGATAGGGACGATCGCTGATGCCGTTGCGAACGGTTTGCAGAATCCGCTGCGCGTTGGTTGCGGTGATCGGCAGCGTTGGAATCGAGATTTGGCCTTCCTCGAGCGCGCCGCGCTGGACCGAGCCGTTGGGGCGATACGGTCCGTCCGGATAGGCGGGACCGCGCATCGAGCCGCCGGGATCGTTCGGATCGTTGAAAAAGATGACACCTTTGGCGCCGTGTGCTTGCGCGCGTTTGGCCAACAGCCCGCGAAACTCGCGTCCGTAGCGCACGAGCACGATCCGCGTCCGCACGTCGACGTGGCGCGCGGCAAGCGACGCGTAATCCGCCGGCATGCCGTGTCCGGCGTCCACGATGTTGGCGATGACCTCGCCGTTTCCACTCCAGGCGTTAAACGGCACCCCCGCGTCGGGCCGCGTTCCGTCGTGATCTTGCGGGATCGGCGTCTCGCCGAGTACGAAGTTTCGCCAGGCCTGTTTCTTTTTTGATTCGACGAGCGACGAGAGCACGAGTTCGCGCGAGAACGGAACGTCGTGGGTGAACGTTTCGAGCGTCGCGTTAAAGCCGGCGTCCGCGAGTTGCTCGCGCATCCAGGTCGCAAGATGATAGTCGCCGGGCGTGCTCGCGTAATGCGATTCCGCGTTGATGCGCTGCGCGTCTTGCAAGGCTCGGGAAGCGGTGAGCGCGTCGAGGACGTACTGCTCGTCGGTGGTCAGAGCAGCACGCGCGGCGACGGGCATGCTCAGAAGAAGCGAGGCGCTCAGGAGCGCGGCAAAAAGGCGGACCATGGTCAGGCGTTCGCGCGGAGCAAGCGCTGGGCCTCGCGTTCGAGCCCGCAAGCTGCTACCTGTGGATGGCTCAGGTAGAAGAGCGTCATCACGTCTAGGACGAAGCGGTGACGCCCGGCGTGCGGAATCGGTGCGAGCCGCTCGCGCGCCCGCGCCGTCAGGAACGCGGTCCGTCGCCGCAGGTCGGCGGCACCGCCGTAGACGGCGACAAAATTGAGGTCGTCATGCTCGCGGTCTTCGTTCTGGTCGATGAACGAATCGAGCATGATGTGCAGCGAGCTGATGAACGGAAAATACGCGTCGTAGAGCGGGCGAATCGATTCGGGACGGTCGTCGAACGCCGCGAAGAGCGCCGCGAATACGTGCATGTTCGAACCGCACGCGCACGCGAACTCGTGCCAGTCCAGTTCCCCGAAGCGGTCGCGGTTGCGCTCGTACCACGCCACGCACGTCAATTCGCGCTCGCCGCGCGGAAGATGCTTGAAGGTTTGAAGCTCGCCGTAGAAGCGTGCCGCCTCCGCAAAGAGCGGACGGAGCACCTCGAGGTGCGCAACGTCGCGAAGTTCCCGCTGCGTCGTCTCCACCAGCGTGCGCAAATAGCCGCCGTCATCGCCGCGCGGACCGCGCGCGTAGTAGTCCGCTGGTGTCGCATCGGGGTCGAGCGCGTCGGCGATCGCACGGTGCAAAACGGGATAAGCATCGGACGACACATCCGGATGGCGATCGCAGAGGTTGTCGAGATAGTCGTAAATGGTTTCGAGCGGCGTCACGATGCGTACGAAGGCGGCCGCGCGGTCGCGAGGCAGAAAGGTTGCAAGAATGCAGGCTCCCGCGACGTGAAATGCCTTGTGTTCGACGCTGGCGAGCGCTTGCGCTTGCAGCGCGGGGTCGGGAATCGCCGATGCCGTCGCACGGATCGAGGCGAGTTCACGCGCGGCCGCGGGAACGATGTTCGTAAGAAAGCGGATCAGATCGATCGGGGCAAGCGGATCGTCGGCCACGAGCGCTTGCAAGCGGCGCGGGCTGCGCAGCACGGTGCGCAGCGCGAACAAAATGTCGTTACGCACTAGAGGCCCGCGAGAAACCGTCCGGGGTTGAGGATGCGGTTCGGATCGAACCGGTCTTTGAGTGCGCGCATTTGTTCGAATCCTTCGGTTTCACGTCCCCAGACGGCGAGCAGCGGGCGCTTTGCGTGGTTGCCGGCGATCACCATCGCTAGCGGCTCCTCGTCGTGCAGCGCGTCATCAAACATTTCGATCTTGGCGCCGAGCGCGTACGCATCGAGGTCGCTTACGCGCACGATGATGTCGCCGTTCATGGCGTCGATCAAGGCGTCGTGCCGAAGTTCGAAACGCTGCGCGAGCTGCGTAACGCGAACGAGCCGGTCGATCGCTTCGTCGGGAAACGCCGCGATGCGATAGGTGATCGAGCGCTCTCCGACCGGTGCGACGTAGGCGTCGACGACCCGCTCGAACGTCTCACGCGCGCCGCCGTCGATGATGCGTGTCTCGGGGACTCCGGCGCGGCCCATCGCCGCGCGTAAATCGCGCGTGCCGCGATCGACGACGGCGGCGCTCCCCTCGAGAACGACGACCAGCCGGCCCTCGGCGCCTTCGTCGCCGTCGATGGCGTTCTTGAAACCGTCCACCCAAAAGGCTGCAGCCGGCGTGACGTCGAGCAAGCCGATCAATTCCAACGCGCGCCCCCGCGTGCCCTCGGGCAGCCGCATGGTGAACGCGCGCGTTTGCTCCGGTGCGGCGATCGTTTTGAAGTTGACTTGAACGAGCACGGCAAGTGTTCCAAACGAACCGACGTAGAGACGGCTCATGTCGTAGCCCGCGACGTTCTTGACGACCATACCGCCCGCGCGCGCAATCGTGCCGTCGGCGAGCACCGACACCGACCCGATCACGAAATCGCGCGGCCGTCCGTAGAGATGGCGGCGCGGGCCGAGCCATCCCGCTGCAAGCGTCCCGCCGACCGTGGCGTCCGACGGACGCGGCGCATCGAACGGAATCTGCGTTCCGTGCGTACTCAAGCGCTGCATGAGCGCGCGTACGCGCACGCCGCTTTGCACCGCGATCGTGAGGTCGGCCGGCGCATCTTCGACGATGGCGTCGAAGCCGAGCGTGGAGACCGTCGTCTCGCGCTGCGACGGCGGCAGTCCCATTCCGGTGAGCGTTCCGCCGCCCGTAATGACGACGGCGTTGCGTTCTTCATGCGCGCGCGAAAGCAGCGCCGAGAGTTCTTCGATGGTCTTCATGCAATGCGTACTTCCGGGCAGCGAACGCCGCTCGGAAAGATTTTCTCCGGATTGAGCCGGCGTTTCGGGTCGAAGACCTCACGCACGCGGGCCATGGTTGCAAGGTCGTCCGTCGAGTAGATCTGCGTCATCGCATCGCGCTTTTCGTACCCGATGCCGTGTTCGCCGGAAACGGTTCCACCGAGACGGATAGCCGTTTCCAAGATCGCGTTGCCGCTCTCGATCACCGCTTGGATTTGCTTGGGATCGCGCTTGTCGTAGCAGAGCATGGGATGAAGGTTCCCATCGCCGGCATGAAAGACGTTGGCGACCGTGAGTCGATATTCGTGCGCGATCTCTTCGACGGCGCGCAACGCTTGCGGCAGCGCGCTGCGCCGGACGCAGACGTCTTGCAGGTAGTAATTCGGCGAGATGCGGCCCATCGCGCCGGCCGCGCCCTTGCGTCCCGCCCACAGCGCCGCGCGTTCGGCCTCGCTTCGCGCCGATCGCCACGTCGTCGCGCCATGCTCGCGCGCGATGCGTTCGAGTTGCGCGGCGTACGCGTTCATGTCATCTTCGAATCCCGCATGTTCGATCAGCAGCACGGCACCGGCGTCGGTCGGGTATCCGGCGGAAAACGCCGCTTCGACGGCCGCCGCCATCACCCGGTCCATCATCTCGAGGGCCGTCGGAACGATGCCTGCGGCGATGATTGCCGAGACCGCTGCCGACGCGCTCTCGACGTCGCCGAAGGTGGCGAGCCACACGCGAACCGACTCGGGCGCACGCATGAGACGAACCCAGGCGGAGGTTACGATGCCGAGCGTGCCTTCGCTTCCGACCAGCGCCGCGGTGAGATCGTAGCCGGGGCGGTCGATCGACGTCGTGAAGACCTCGCCGCGATGATCGACGACATCCAGCGCGAGGACGTGGTTGACGGTCGTTCCGTATGAAAGACAGTGCGGACCGCCGGCATTCGTCGCAATGTTGCCGCCGATCGTCGAAACCTTCTGCGACGAGGGATCGGGCGCGTAGAACAGCCCGTGCGGCGCAGCGGCGCTGCTGAGATCGAGGTTGATCAATCCCGGCTGCACGCGCGCGCGCCGGCGTTTGGGGTCAAGTTCGAGGATGCGATTCATCCGCGCGAACGAGAGCACGATGCCGCCTTCGACGGGAACGGCTGCGCCGCAGAGACCGGTTCCCGCGCCGCGCGCGACGATCGGCTCGTCGTACTGCGCAGCAATCTTTACCACCGCGCTCACGTCGGCAGCGGTCGACGGCAGCACGACGGCGCGCGGCGTTCGGCCTTCGGTATAGGCGTCGAACGAGTAGACCAGAAGATCTTCGGGCTGCGTTTTGACGGCGTCGGCGCCCAGCGCGTCGACGAGGCGACTCAACATCAAGAGCAGCGTTTTGGGGGAGCAGGAAGCGGGGCCTGCCCGCCTTAACGCTCGTGGTCTCGTGTTCTCGTTTTGGCGCAAAAAAGGTGAGCGGAAACCGCCGAAGACGGCCAAGGCCGCTCCGACGCAAAAGCGTTCGGCCTTCCGTATGCCGGTCGAGTTCGACGTGTTCTACACGCTGCGCAACCGAACGGGCCGCCGCCACGCGCGGGCGAACGACCTTTCCGCGGGCGGTCTGCGGCTATCGGCCGACGAGGACTTGATCAAAGGGTCGATGCTCGAGCTCGACTTTCGCTTGCCCGACGACTTTCTCGAAGGCTTGACCATCGAGAAAGAGGTGTTCGAGCAGACGCCGTTCGGATTGCGGCCCGAGACGGTCAAGACGCAGCCGCCGCCGTTCGAACCGATGCGTCTGTCGGCTGAAGTGCTCTCGACGTTCTACGTTCCGGGTACCCGCCGGCTCGCGCACGGCATGAAGTTCGTCAACCTCACCCAGGAATCGCAAGAAGAACTGCAGCGGTTCGTGCATCTCTGGCAACTACATCAAATCCGATTGCGCGCTGAAGCAAATCGCTAAGCCGCGCTGTTAACCGTAGAGCGCGTAGCGATTCTTGAGAATGCGGAAATTTTGAACTGACGGCGTCCATCGATCGATGATCTGTTCGGCGGATGCGCCCGCCATGAGCCCCGTGCGAAGCGACGACGTTCCCCAATCCCGATCGAGCGACGCGTCTTTGACCCGAATGACGTGCGGCGCAATCGTACGAACCGCAACGAGAATTTCAACCGCCGTGCGGATCGCAAGGAAACTGCGCGGATCGAATACGACGAGCTCGACCCCGCTGAGTTCTTTGCCGGCCCAAAACCCCGCGATCGGAGACCAGGACGCGGGGCGGAAATAGACGCCGGGAAGGTTGCGCGCGTTGAGCCTTCGGGCGAGAGCGTTGCCGTCGAGTCCGGCCATTCCCGCATAGAAGAATGGTTTCGTAAAATCCGTTCCGTTATTGATGCCGGCATTATCGATCAGTCCCGTACACAGATACGGAAACGTCGTCTGCCATTCGGGGATGTTCGGCGAACTCTGCACCCATTGCAGCCCGGTGTCGGGCCAGATCATCGACGCGTCGTACCCGTGCATTTGAATGACGCGCAGATTTGCGCCGATGCCGAAATGATCGTTGAACAGACGCGCGAGCTCGCCGACGGTCATGCCGTGGCGCATCGCGATCGGGTAGAGGCCGATGAACGAACGAAACGCAGGCTCGAGCACCGGGCCTTCGACGGTGTTGCCTACCGGGTTCGGACGATCGAGTACCCAGATCTCTTTGCCGTACTGTTTGGCGCTCTCCATCGCGTACGCCATGCTCGAGACGAACGTGTAGGCGCGCGAGCCGACGTCTTGGATGTCGAAGAGCAGCACGTCGACGCCGGCGAGCATCGCGGCGCTCGGGTGACGCGTGGGGCCGTAGAGACTGTAGACGGGCAGCCCGGTGGCATGATCGGTGTACGACGGTACGTACGCACCGGCGGTGCGGTCGCCGCGGAATCCGTGCTCCGGCGCGTAGATCGCTTTGATCCGAATCGACGGATTCGCGCGAATCGCGTCGACGATCGAGATCAATCCCGACGTGACGCCGGTTTGATTGGTAATGACGCCGACCGTGCGACCTTTGAGCTCGCGCCAGGTCTCGTGGAGAAAGACTTCGTCGCCGAGCGTTACCTTCGCTCGCGGAAGGGCCGCGGCACGGCCGAGTGCCGTCGTCGCCGCAAATGCGCCGCCGGCGACGAGAAGTTCGCGACGGTTCATGCGGGCACCACGCGCAGTTCCGTTTGCTCGGGAAGGATGCCCGCTTCGCGCGCGCGCGCAAAGAGTTCGGCAACCGCCGCAAGGCCGTCGTCGCCGAGATCGTCGCTGTACTCGTTGACGTAGAGATCGATGTGCTTACGCATAACCTCGTCGCTCATTTCAAAAGCGTGATCGCGCACGAACGGCATGATCTCACCTTCGTGCTCGTATGAAAAGCGCAGACTGCGCCGGATCGCGTCGTTAATTGCTCGCGCATCCGCATCGTGGATCTCGTTGCGCACGAGAATGCCGCCCAGCGGAATGGGCCGGCCTGTCACCGTCTCCCACCATTGCCCGAGATCGGCCACCGCGACTAAGCCCGCCTCTTGATACGTAAAGCGTGACTCGTGGATGATAAGTCCCGCATCGACCGCTCCGGAAGCAACCGCCGGAATGATGTGATCAAAGCGCATCTGCTGCGTCCGGGGCCGCATGCCGAGTGCGAGTTGCAACAGCATGAACGCCGTCGTGCGTTCGCCGGGAATCGCAACCCGGCGCTCCGCCAACGCCTCGAGGTTCGCAAGCGTATCGGGACGCGCGACGACGAGCGGCCCACAACCGCGTCCGAGGGCGCCGCCGGCGCGCAGAAGCCGATAATCGTCCATCAGGTATGGAATTGCGCCATAGCTGACTTTCGTCAGCCCGTAGCGCGCTTGCGCAGCGGCCGTGTTGAGCTCTTCGATATCGGCAAAGTGCACGCGCACGTCGGGAGCGCTAGCGAGCAGATGGTTGGTGAGAGCCGCAAAGATGAACGTGTCGTTCGGACACGGCGAGTAGGCGAGCGTGTACGTTCGGCTGCTAATCTGCACTGACGCTTTGCGTGTGAAGAAGATCGAGGGTTGCGTTGAGCACCCGGCGCAAGCCGCGCAGTCCGGCTTCAAAATCCCATGCGCTTGCGGCGGGGACGGTGGCGAGGTTGGAGATGCCGCGGACTTCGATCGACGGCACGCCGGCGAGTTGCGACGCTCGCAGCACCGCAAAACCTTCCATCGTCTCGACCTCCGCTCCGCGCGCCCGCAGTCGCTGCGCCGTGTTCTCCGTCGCGGTCACTCGCGCGACCGTAATGCCGCGCATGAGGGAAAATCCGAGTGCCGTCACCGCCTCCACGAGTTGGCTGTCGGCTGGAACGCGGTCGATGACGATATTGCCGTCGGGGAGCACGATCGCATCGCCGGTCTCCCGATTGATCTCCATAAGTTCTTCACCGACGACGACGCCGTCGCCGACCTCCGCGCAGCCGGGGAACGCGCCCGCAATTCCGGCGTTGACGACCACATCGTAGTGTTTGTGCGCGAGTGCCTTACTCACGCGCGCCGCAGCATCGACCGGTCCGACGCCGGTAACCAATACTTCGACCCCGGCGCGCGAGTTGAGCCAGTCCAGTTCCTTTGCAACGGCGCAAGCAAGAAGAATCATGGCACTCCGATCATTTTGTGGGTCTGTAGTGAAAGCCGGAAACGGCGCGGGTGGCGCTTTGCGTATTCGAGTGCGAGCTCAACGTTGGGCCGCTTGTTGCCCTCGGGCTGCAACAGGATCGTTTCGTGGCGCGCGAACGCGGCGAGGTGCTCTTCGGGAACGCGCCCGTCGACGATGAATTTCGCTTCATTGGCGCGCGCGGCCATGCGGGCGTCAACGCGCTCTTTGGGCGAGACGCACAGCCACACGTCCTCGGGCAGTTCCGTAAAGATCGTACCGTTCGATTCGATGTGGACGCGGCGGCCGTCGGCGCGCAGCGCTTCGATCAAGGCGAGCGTCTGCGTTTGCGCCAGCGGTTCGCCGCCGGTGAGAATCACCATGGGGCACTCGCCGCCCAGCTCTCGAACCCGCGCGACGATCTGCGGGATCGTTGCGAAAAACTTTAAAGAGTAGTCCGTATCGCAGAAGTTACACGATAAGTTACAGCCGGCGAGCCGCACGAATACGGCCGGCGTTCCGCTCCACGTTCCTTCGCCTTGGACGCTGTAGAAAATCTCGGCCAGTGCGAGCATCGCTAAGCGAAATCGCTCCGGCGAAGCACGGCGCAGCTGTTCGCGGTTTCCCACAACACGAGCTCCTCGAGTCCCGCAAGGTGCGGTTCCAGGCGGCGCCAGGTCCACATGACGATCTGCTCGGCGGTCGGGTTTTCGATCACGTCGTTGAGGGTCTGATGGTCCAAAATATCCACGACCTGCTCGCGGACAATGCGCTTGACCACGTCGAAGTCTTCGATCATCCCACGAGCCGGGCCGTCGGTTTGGATCGGACCGCGAATTGCGACTTCAAGCCTGTAGGAATGGCCGTGCATCCGGGAACACTTGCCCAGGTGAAATGGAAGTACGTGCGCCGCTTCAAAGCGGAAGTGCTTGCGTATTTGCATGTGGAAACTGCCGGAGCGTTTCGCGCTCATTGTTGAGGAGTCCGTTGACCGTACGTATCAATCGCGAAGAACTGGTCGTCAGCGCCGTCGTCGGCGAGGCGGCTCCCATGCTCGTCAACACCGGGCTCTACGAGGTGAGTTTCGAGGGGCAGCCGCTGATCGTACCATCCGTTGGAGGGATTACCCCCAACGTACGGGTCGGCGACTCGGCCTTTGCCTACATGGCCGACCACGTCGAACCGGGCGTGAGCGTGCGTCATCCGGACGATCGTCAGAATATCGCGCTCAACACGCTCGCCTGCATCGGCAACGAGGCGATCATCATTTCCGGCGAAGCCAAGGGCGAGCGCGGCCGGGTGACCGGCAAGCACGGGGGCGTCGAGCACGTCATGATCGACTTCACCGAAGAGGTCATGCGCCGGATGACGATCGGCGACAAGATTCAAGTCTGGGGCTGCGGTCTCGGCATGCGGTTGCTCGACGCGCCGGGCGTCAAAGCGTTCAACGCCGATCCGGACCTCTTTCATCACATGGGCGTCGAGGTCAAGAACGGGCGGATTTCCTTGCGGGTCGCAAAGACGGTCCCGGCGGCCGTCATGGGTTCGGGTCTCGGGCGTTCCACGGTCGTTCGCGGCGACTACGACATTCAGACGTTCGACGATGGAATGGCGCAGACGCACGGCCTGCGCGAATTGCGTTTGGGCGATATCGTCGCGATCGTGGATGCCGACAATTCGTACGGACGAATCTACCGCGGCGGCGCGATCTCCGTCGGCGTTGTCGTGCATGGCCGTTCGTTCGTCGCCGGGCACGGTCCCGGCGTGACCACGTTGCTCTCGTCCACGGCCGGCGAGATCGACGTCGAAGTCGACGAAGAAGCGAACCTCGCGAAGATTCTCAAGCTGCGCTAGCGTAAGGCGCGATCGAAGTCGTCGATGAGATCGTCGATCCGCTCTAAACCGACCGAGAGACGCAGCATCGCCGTCAAAATACCGTAAGAGCGTGCCTCCGGCGATTCGCTCGCATTGGGCCACATTGCCGCCGGTTGCGCGATGAGCGATTCGACGCCGCCAAGGCTGACCGCCGACGCAACCAGACGGAGCTTGTCGATCACGCGGCGCGCATCGTCGAACGAGCCGTCGACTTCAAAACTCAACAATCCGCCAAAGCCGGTCATTTGCCGCCGCGCGACCTCGTGCCCGTCGTGCGACGCGAGACCCGGATAGTAGACGCGCGCGACGCGCGGATGCTCCGCAAGATGCCGCGCGAGTGCAAGGGCGTTATCGTTGTGCCGCTGCACGCGCATCTCGAGCGTTCGCAACCCGCGCAGCAAGAGCCACGCATCGATGGGACCCAGGGTTGCGCCGAGGATATGCGACGTGTCCCAGATGCGGTCGATCAGCGCCCGGGAACCGGCGGCAACGCCGGCGATGAGATCGGAATGACCGCCGAGATATTTGGTCGCGCTGTGCAGCACCACATCGGCGCCGTGGTCGAGCGGCCTCTGATTGACCGGTGTCGCGATCGTGTTATCGACGGTGACGAGCGCGCCGCGCGCATGGGCGACGCGCGCCGCGGCGCCGATGTCGGTAATGCCGAGAAGCGGATTGCTCGGCGTCTCGAGCATCACGAGCGAGGTGTTCGATTGCATCGCCGCCTCGAACGCGCCGGTATCGTGCTGGTCGACGAACGTGACGGTAACGCCGAATCGCGCGAGCAGCGTTGCGAGCAGCGATCGGGTGCCGGCATACATCATCCGCTGCGCGACGACGTGATCGCCGGCTTTGGTAAAGGCGATCGCCGCGGCCGAGATGATTCCCATTCCCGAAGCCGCTACGGTCGCTGCTTGCGCACCTTCGATTGCCGCGAGGATCCGCTCGACCTGCGCATGGTTCGGGTTTCCATGACGGGTGTAAAAGCGCTCGTTCGGACCCGATGCGGCTTGCATCATCGATTCCGCGTCGTCGAACGCAAACGTGGACGTCTGGTAGATCGGCGGCGTCACATCGCTGCCGCCGGTTTCGATGCGGTCCGCGTGCAGCAGTTGCGTTTCGATTCCGTAGTCGTGGTTCATCGGCTTACGATCATTTTCATCGAGGCAAAATCGAGGGTGAGGGTCGCGCTACGAAAAAAGCCGTTCCCGAGCGTTCCGCCGATCTCGAACGGTACGTCGGGCGACGGCGCGGCAAAGGCGGCGGGTGCGGGAACGGTGATCGCCGCGGCGTCGCCGGTAAGGACGGCAAACAGCGCGGGCGTTGAGCCCGCGATGCGCCCGGACGCAACGAGCAGCCGGTCCCCCACGAGCCACATGCGCTCGATCTTCGCGCCGGTTTGCACGAACGATGCATCGAGCGACGGTGACGCTTCCCAACGGCGTAAGATCAGGCGGTTGTGCGCGTAATCAAACGTCGGGAGAAAATGCGACAGGAAGACCGTTCCGATCGCGCCGTCGACGTGCACGCCCGTTGTAAACGGGCGATTGCGAACGGTGAGGGGCACGTTGCGCACGATGAGGTTCGGCATGCTCAGCGACGGGATCAGGCCACCGTCGGCAACACCGATCGATCGTGCCGCCGCAGGGGTCAACTCGACCGACCCGGACGAGGTGTCGACGACCAGCGAGAGCGTCGTCATTCCGATCGTCGCTTTGACGACCGGCACCGGATCGATCGTCACGAACGGGATGTCCGCACGGGCGTTCACTAAATCGAATGCGTAGTGTCCGGGTTTGGGTAGCCGTTGCCGCAGCACGCGTAATCGCGCGATGACCCGTTCGTCGCCGGGCAGTAGATGATGCGCTCGATTCAAGTACGTTCGCGCGTTCTGCCAATCGTTTCGATACAGGTCCAGGGTGCCCAGCCCGAGCACGGCTTCGCCATCGAACGGGTTCTTGATGATCGCATCGTTGTAATCTGTGAAGGCGGTCTGAAAATCGCCGCGCGCGAAGGCGGCATCGCCCGCCATCGCGGCGGGTGATGCCGTCGGTGCCTGCGCAATGAGCACGGACAGGAGCGCGGCTGCGATCATGCTACGTTACTCCGCGGTGAACGCCACGATTTCGTTATTATCGCGATGCGACGTCCAGAAGCGCGAGCCGTCAAACGCCAAACCGCGGGCATCGAACGGGATCGTCGCGAGCGTCGTGAGTTGCGGCGTCTCCGTGCGCGCATCCAGGCGCGCGAATTCGAGATTCTCGAATTCGGCATCGCTGGTCACGAGATAGAAGCAGCCTTCGGAAATCGTCATGCCCAGCGGAACGCGATCCAGCGGAATCTCACGGATGACGTTGCCTTGTCCGTCCAGCGCTAGGATCTTTCGATACGACGCTTGCGATAAGAAGAGCGTGTCGCCGTCAAAGGCGACGTGGGCGCCGGTGAGGTCGGGGCACGCGATGCGCTCGCTCTTGAAGCCGTGCCCGGGGATGAACCGGTAAATGTACCGGTCGTGATCTTTTTCGCCGAGACCGATGACCACCCGTAACTCGTCGCCCACCATCGTCATGCCGAAGGGACCGCCGGGGGCTTCGGCTTCTTCGCCGACCGTCCAGGTCGGAGCGTTGATCGCGTAGAGGCGATTGGTTTCGCGACTCGCCATCCAGAGCGTCGTGCCGTCGAAGGCGAGGCCGAGGGGAAGCGGCGCGGGGGACGGCAAGCGCATGGTTTCAGTAATCGGATTCAAGGATCTCTCCCTACGGCTGCAAGTGTGTGCCTCGTTCTTATGCTGCGGCGTTCACGAGTTCGCCTGTTCGCCCCGTAACGCGGTCCAAAAATTGGCTCGTTCTGTCCGGCGATCGTCCCGATTCGAGTCGGACGGGCGCCTTGAAATATTGCAAAATAGCCGTATCGCACCTGATGCAAGAGGAGTTGCAGAATGGCTGAAAAAGACCGCCCTTCGATGAACGAGGCCGCGCTGCTCGTCATAGACGTGCAAGATTCGTTCAAGCGCCGGCCGTCGTGGGCGCAGCGGAGTTTCGCGCACACGTTCGAACCCGCCGTCACCCGTTTGATTGCCGCCTTCCGCGACGCCGGCCGCCCGGTTATCTACGTGATGCACAGCGACGGCGATGAGGCGTTCGCGTTCGACGGCCCGGACTACCGGTTGATGAGTTTTCTCGATCGCCGCGACGACGAGCCGATCATCCACAAGACGACGGCCAACGCGTTGACCAGCACGCCGCTGCTCCCGCTGCTTCTCGCGCGCGGCATCCGTCGACTCGTCGTTACCGGCATTCAAACCGAACAGTGTTGTGAGACGACGAGCAGGGTCGCTGCGGACCTCGGTTTCGCCGTGGATTTCGTGACGGAAGCAACGATGACGTTTCCGATCGCGGAAAACGCCGATGGAACGGGCCGTATCTTGTCGACGCAAGACATCATCGAGCGCACCGAGTTCGCACTGCGCCGCCGCTTCGCGCGTATCGCGACCGTCGACGACGTCGTACGTGAAGTGCGGGAGCCCGTTGCGGTGTGAAGCGCGTCATCTTCGTGCTCACCGAGCGGGTAGAGTTGTTCGACGCCGCAGGCCCGGCGCAGGTCTTCCATGAGGCAAATGCGGCCGGGGCCGATTATGCGCTTGTCTTTGCGGCGGCATCCGCGGAAGTCACGAGCGTCCCTTCGCTGACGCTCGCACGACTTCACCCGCTTCCCGACGACGTCGGCCCTTCCGATACGATCGTCGTGCCGGGCAGCGGGATCTTGCGCGAAGATGCGTGTGCCAGGCGCGCTCGCATACGCCCGCTGGTCGCGTGGCTGCGGCGCGCCTACGACGCCGGCGCTCGAGTGTGCTCCGTCTGCGTCGGCGCGTTCGCGCTCGGCGCCGCGGGGCTGCTCAACGGCCGTCACGTCACGACGCATTGGAAATACATCGAAGCGCTCCAGCAGGCGTTTCCGAACGCGCGCGTTGCGACGAACCGTCTGTACATCTTCGACGGACGTATCGCAACGAGCGCGGGCATTGCTTCCGGCGTCGATCTCGCGCTGGCCATCGTCGAGCGCGACGCGGGAGCTCGCATCGCCGCGATTGCCGCGCGAGAGATGGTCGTGGGCGTGCGGCGCGCGGGCGCCGACGAGCAATTGAGTCCGTATTTTCATGCGCGCGAGCACGTGTTTGCCGAAGTGCACGCGGCCCAAGATTGGCTGGTCGAGCACCTGGACGAGCCGTATAGTCTCGAGTCGCTCGCGCGCATCGCAGGCGTCAGTTCGCGCACGCTGACCCGGCAGTTTCGTGCCGCAACCGGAGGCACGGTCAAGGACTACGCGACCTCGTTGCGCCTTGCGCTCGCCCGCGAACTGCTGCGCGACCGCAGCCTCAAAGTAGAGGAGGTTGCGGAGCGCTGCGGGCTACGCGACGGGCGCCATCTTCGACGGCTTTGGCGCGAACGATTCGGCGCCTCGCCCTCACATAGCCGCGGCGCCGAGGCTTGACAGGCAAATCGCATAACGCTATGGTTATATAACCAAATGGTTAATGAAGCGAAATTGGACGCCGTCTTTGCGGCGCTGTCCGACCCGACGCGACGCCGAATCGTCGAGCGCCTTGCGCGCAAGCCGCTGTCGATCGGCGAGATTGCGGCGGAGTTCACGATCTCGCAGCCCGCGATATCCAAGCACGTTCGCGTCCTCGAGGATTCGGGCTTGATCGAGCGCGAGATCACCGGCCGCGTGCACGTCTTGAATCTTTCTCCCGCGGCCATGGAATCGGCGGTGGCATGGATCGAGCGACAACGCCGCTACTGGTCAAGCGTTCTCGACCGTTTGGATACCATGCTTGCCGAACCGAAGCAACGAAAGAAGAAGTGACGATGCAAACGACGACTCCCGCCGCGGTGCTGCGCCGAACCTACACGGTCTCGCCCGAGCGGCTGTATGAAGCGTGGACGACGCCGCAGGTTGCACAACAGTTCCTTGGCCCGAGCGACGTCAAAGCGTCGGACGTCGAAATGGACGTTCGCGTGGGCGGAAGCTACCGCATCGTGATGAACATGTCCGACGGCGAACGCTGGGCGGTCAAGGGTACCTATCGCATCGTTGCGCCTCCGAACCGCCTGCAGATGACGTGGGTTTGGGAAGAGAGCGATCCAAGGGAAGAACACGAGACGTTGTTGACGCTCGAATTCAAAGCGATCGCGACGGGTACGGAATTGACCTTGACGCACGAACGGTTCGCAAGCGAAGAGTCTCGCGCCGGACACACGCGCGGATGGGAAGCGATTCTCGATCAGTTGGGGAGCGTCGCATAGATGCACCCGGAGCCATTGGAAGCGGTTGTGACCGTCGACCTCGACGCAACGCGTGAACGTGTGTTTCGTGCGTTAGCGAGCGACGAGATTACTCGATGGTGGGTGCGGCCGGGCTTCTTCGATACGCGCGAATGGAGCGGCGACGTGCGCGCGGGTGGAACCTGGCGAGCCTCGGGAATCGGCCGGGGCAATCCGTACACGCTGGACGGCGAGTTTTTCGAAGTCGAGCAGCCGCGCCGGCTCGTGCACACCTGGCACCTCGTCGGCATGCCGTTCTCGACGACGGTCACCTACGATCTCCAGCCGACGGCGAACGGAACGCGTATCATCCTCACCCACGCGGGATTCCCAAGCCAAGAAACGTGCGACGCGAATCGCATCGGATGGGAAACGAGCTTTGAGGCGCTGCGCGCGCTACTCGGCTCGTAAGGCGACGATCGGATCGAGGCGCGCGGCGCGGCGCGCCGGGCTGTAGCCGAAGAAGATACCGACGATCGCGGAAAAAACCAGCGATGCGACGACCGCGGCGGGCGACGGGATGAAGGGGAAATGCCCGACGACACTTGCGAGCAACGCGAAGATCGTCCCGAGGATGACGCCGATCGCGCCGCCGACGCTCGCAAGCACCGCGGATTCGACGAGAAACTGCAACAGGATGGCGGTCGACGGCGCGCCGACCGCCATGCGTAGGCCGATCTCTTTTGTGCGTTCGGTGACCGAGACGAGCATGATGTTCATGATGCCGATGCCGCCGACGATCAGCGAAACGGTCGCGACGCCCGCAAGCAGAATCTGGAGCGTCAGTGCGGTACTCGCGTAGACGTTCGCTAAATCTTGCGTGTTGCGCACGCTGAAGTCGTTAGCGACGCCCGGTCCCAGGCGGTGGCGTTCGCGTAGCAGCGACGTCACGTCCGCGATGACCGTCGACATGTCTTGACTTGCATCCACCGAGAAGAAGAGGATGCCGATGACGTTAGCGCCGGCGCTCGAGGCTTGTAAACGCTGCATTGCCGCGGTATACGGCACGAAAATCACGTCGTCTTGATCCATGCCGAACGCATTATGACCGCGCGTTTGCAGCACGCCGATGACGCGAAACGGCACGCCGCGAATCGTGATCGTCTGTCCGATCGGATCCTGCTCGGGGAACAGATTGGCGGCGACGGTCGCTCCGATGACCGCGACTTTCGCGCTGGCGGCGACATCCGTGTCGCCGAAGAACGTCCCTGACTGAAGATCCCAGCCGCGAATAAACAGAAATGCGGGCGAAACGCCGGTGACCGAGGTTTGCCAGTTGTTCGTGGCCGAGATCGCTTGCGTGCGGATGTTCACCGCCGGGCTGACGGCCGTGACGTGCGCGACGCGCGTAATCGCAAGCGCGTCGTCGAGCGTCAGCGTCGATGCCCCGCCGAGGCCGGCGTTTGCGCCCTGCATCGACGTGCTGCCCGGAATGACGATCACCATGTTGCTGCCGAGGTTGGCGATCTGCGCTTGAACCGAGGCGCGCGCGCCGGCGCCGATCGCGACCGTCACGATCACGGCGGCGACGCCGATGACGATCCCGAGCGTCGTGAGCAGCGAACGCTCCTTGTTGCGAAGGATCGCTCGAATGGCGATCGATACCGCGACGAGCAGTCTCACGCCGTCACCATCGTGCGCGCGGTTACGGCTTGATCGGAAACGATGCGTCCGTCGAGAAAGGTCACGAGCCGCTCGGCATACTGCGCGACGTGCGGTTCGTGCGTGACCATCAGGATCGAAAGCTTGCGTTCGGCGTTGAGGCGGAAGAAGAGCTGCATGAGCTCGTTGGACGTCTTCGAATCGAGTGCGCCGGTGGGCTCGTCGGCGAGAATGACGCTTGGCCTGGTCACCAGCGCTCGCGCGATTGCAATCCGCTGCTGTTGGCCGCCGGAGAGTTCGCTTGGCATGTGGCGATGATACTGATCGGGCAAACGCACGTCGCGCAGCGCCTCGATCGCCCGGCGGCGGCGCTCGGCTTTACCGATGCCCGCATAAATCATGGGGAGCTCGACGTTTTCGATCGCGTCGGTTCGCGCGAGTAAGTTGTACGCTTGAAAAACGAACCCGATATGTTCGCGACGCAGCCGGGCGCGTTCGTCCGCGCCGTAGCGGGCGACGTCGTTGCCGTCGAAATAATAGTGCCCCGAGGTCGGACGGTCGAGGCAGCCGATGATGTTGAGAAACGTCGATTTTCCGGATCCCGACGGACCCATCACGGCGACGAAGGCGCCCGCGCGCATTGCGAAATTGACGGCGTCGATCGCGACGAGCCGGTTCTCGCCCGCTTCGTACACTTTGGTGAGGTCTTCGGTCCGGATCACGAAGGCGTCGCTCACTTGGCGATCTCCGTCGCTACCGCATCGCCGGCCGAAAGGTGCGCGCCCGCCGCCGGCTTGACCGCAACCGTCGTTCCGTTTACGGCGAGGATCGTCAACGCAACGGCCTGGAGCTTTCCGTCTCGCAAGGCGAAGACGCGCCCGCGTGCACGCGCGACGACCGCCGATGCTGCCGCCGTACCCGTTTGCCCCCACTGGGAACCCGCACGCGCCGCGGTTTGCTTCGGCGAAGGCGAGCGCGAGGGCAGATGGTACCGCTGCGCGATCGCGGCCGTCGGCCGAAATTGCAGCGCCGCGAGCGGTACGACGAGCGCCCCCGCGAATCGCGCGATCACGATGCTCGCCGTCGCGTTCATTCCGGGGCGCAAACGGCCGTCGCGGTTGTCCTCGTACACGACCGTGTTGTACGTGGTCACGTTGGAGACGATCGTCGGGTTTTCGCGCACTTGATACACGTTGCCGTGAAACGTCATGCCGGGATATGCGAGCACGGTAAAACTCACCGGCTGCCCCGCATGCACCGAACCGACGTCGGGCTCACCGACCGCGATGTCGACCTCCATCTTGCCGAGGTCGCGCGCGATCGTGAAAAGGGTCGGCGATTGAAAAGCGGCGGCGACCGTTTGACCGATCGAGACGTTGCGCTGGATGACGGTTCCGTCGACCGGCGAGGTGATCGTGGTGTGATCCAGGTTTAGCTGCGCTTGTTGCGCCGCCGCGCGATTCGCCTCGACGAGCCGCGAGGCTGCACGCGCGGTCGCCGCCGCCGCATCGGCGCGATTGCGCGCGGCCGCTTCGGCACTGACGGCGCTTTGATATGCCGAGAGCGTAAAGGTAACCGCGTTGTGGTCGCTGTCGACGACGCTCTGCGCCGCGAACCCTTTGGCGAGCAACTCTTCATCACGCTCGGCGTTTTTCCGTGCGAGCGCGTACGCACTGCGCGCTTGACGAATGGCCGCCTGCGCCGATCGCTCGTCCATCATCGCGGCCGCCGCCGTCGATTGCGCGGTCGCCTGTTGCGCCTGCGTCTGCGCGTACGCGCTCTGCGCTTGCAGTAATGCCGCCTCGAACGTGCTCGGATCGATACGCGCGAGTACCTGTCCGCGATGCACGCGGCTATTATAGTCGACGAGGATCGCTTGAATCGTACCGGAGACCTGCGAGCCGACGATAACGGTGTCTTGCGCGTTGACGGTTCCCGATGCGGTGACGACCGCGTTGGCGTCCTCGCGCGTGACCGGCGTGGTGACGAGCGTTCCGGTCGATCGAGCGCAACCGGTCAGAAAAAGAACGAAGATCGCGAGTCGCGCCGTTGCCCTCATGCGAGCTCAAGCGTAGATTCGCGATCTCCGTGGTTCGGGAAGAGTCCGGGAAGGTCCGGATGAGACCTTCCGTTTCAGCTACAGCGCGCCGTCCGGCCCCATCTTCTCGAGGCGCTTTTTCAGGTCGGCGAGGAAGCCGCTGGCGACATAGCCGTCGACGACGCGATGGTCGAGCGAGAGGCACGAGTTCATCACGTAGCGCGGCGCAAACGAGTCGTCGTCGCGCACGAGCAGTTTCTTCTCGACCGTCTCCATCGTGACGATGCCGGCTTGACCGCCGTTGATGATCGGAGCCGACGCCCAGGAGCCGTTCGCGCCGTTATTGTTGACGGTAAACGTGCCGCCCGCGAGATCGTCAACGCCGAGTTTGCCGCGCCGTGCTTTGTCGATTAGCGCGCCCGCCGCAATGGCGAGGCCCTTGATCGACAGCGTGTCGGCATTCTTGATCACCGGCACGACCAAGTTGGTCGGCAGGCCGATCGCGATGCCGATGTTGACGTCCTTGTTGACGTAGATACCGTCCGCCGTGAACTTCGCGTTCATGAGCGGGAAGGTTCCCATCGATTCGATGACCGCGCGAATGAAAAACGGCAACAGCGTGAGCTTGTAACCCGTCTCCCGTTCGAAGCGATCCTTTTCGCGCGCACGCCACTTCCACACGTTGGTGACGTCGATCGAGACCATCGACCACGCGTGCGGCGCAGTGTGCTTGGACTCGACCATGCGTTCGGCGATGATGCGACGTGCTTGATTGAGCGGAATGATCGTGCCGGGGATCGGTTCGCCGTAGGTCGACGTGCCCGACGCCGGAGGAGCTGCCGGCGGCGCCGATGCTGCCGGAGCGAACGCCGGCGGCGGCGTCGCGCCGAAATTCGTGCCCGTTGCGATCGCTTGCCCGACCGCGGCGGCCGGTCCCATCGATGCTGCCGTCATGACGTCGTCGGCGGTCACGCGTCCGTTTGCACCCGAACCGCGTATCGAGCGGATGTCGATGTGGTGCTCGCGCGCGAGTTTTCGGACGGCCGGCGATGCTTTACGCAGCGCCTCTTCCATACCGGCGGCATCGAGGCCGCCGGGTGCGCCGTACGAGCTCGGAACGACGCCGTTTCCGGCATGCGTGTGGCCGTTGCTCGGTGCGCTGCTCGCGTTTGCAACTTGCACGCCCGGTGAAAAGGTGTCAGCCGCCGACGCCGCAGCCGGCGCGGGAGCTGCAGGCGCTGCCGCGGTCGCGGCGCCGACTTCTTCGATCACCGCAATCGCGGTGCCGATCGGCACCGTGTCGCCCTCTTTGACGAGCACTTCTTTGATGACGCCGGTAACCGGCGCGGGAACTTCCGCGTTGACCTTATCGGTCGACACTTCGAGGAACGGTTCGTACTTTTCGACCGTGTCGCCGACTTTTTTGAGCCACTGCGCGACGGTGCCTTCGGTGACCGTTTCGCCGAGTTGCGGCATCGTAATCGTGGTTGCCATTTAGAATTTCACCATTTCACGCATCGCGTCGGCCATTTTCGCAGGCGACGACATGTATTCGTGTTCCAGCGGCTCGGCGTAGCCCATCGCGGGAACGTCCGGCGCGCAGAGGCGACGGATCGGCGCGTCGAGCGAGAAGAGCGCCTCTTCGGCGACCATTGCCGAGATCTCGGCGCCGATGCCGCCAAACTTGTTGTCTTCGTGGATGATCAATAGCTTGCGCGTCTTCTCCACGCTGTTGAGGATCGTGCCTTTATCCATCGGACGAATCGAGCGCAGGTCGATGACCTCGACGTCCATGCCCTCGGACGCGAGTTGATTGGCGGCTTCGAGCGCCCAGTGCACGTACAGGCCGTACGAAACGACGGTGAGCTTCGTGCCCTCTTTGAGCACGTTGGCTTTGCCAAGCGGAATCGTATAGTGGCCTTCGGGCACCTCGCCTTTGATGAGGCGATAGGTCTTCTTGTGTTCGAGGAACAGCACCGGATCGGGATCGTCGATCGCGGCATTGAGCAGGCCTTTGACGTCGGCCGGAAACGCCGGCGCGACGATCTTGAGACCCGGCACGTGATAGAAGAGCGCTTCGATCGAGACCGAGTGCGAGAGCGCGCCGCGGACGCCGCCGCCGTACGGCGTGCGAATCACGAGCGGACATGTATACTCGCCGTTGCTGCGATAACGCGTCTTGGCCGCTTCGCCGACGATCTGGTTGAACGCCGGATAGATGAAGTCGGCGAACTGGATCTCGGCGATCGGGCGCAAACCTTCCATCGCCATGCCGATGGCGATACCGACGATCGACGCTTCGGCGATCGGCGTATCGATGACGCGCTGCGGACCGAACTCGTTGATGAAGTCCTTCGTGATAAGGAACACGTTGCCGCGCGCGCCGACGTCTTCACCGAGAATGACGGTACGATCGTCATTCTTCATCGCTTCGTACAGCGTTTCGCGTACGGCCTCAACGTTGTTGAGGACTTTCGTTCCGGCGGTCACTGCCACGGCTGCCAGGCTCCTTCGTAGAGGTGGGTATAGAGATCGGACGGCTGCGGATACGGGACCGCTTCCGCTTTGTCGGTCGCTTCATTGGTCTCGCGCAACACGTCTTTTTTCATCGCGGCGACGTCGTCGGCGCTCATCACGCCGTTCTCGACGAGCAGATGTTCGAACATCGGAACCGGATCGTTTTTGCGCGCTTCGGTCACGACTTCTTTGGTGCGATACGTCATGTCGTTATCGTCCGTCGAGTGCGCCAAGAAGCGGTAGCAGGTGCCTTCGACGATCGTCGGGCCGCCGCCCGAACGCGCGCGATCCATCGCTTCGTTCACCGCCGCGTACGTCTCGATCGGATCGAAGCCGTTGAAGCGTTTTCCGGGCATGCCGTAGCCCTGCGCGCGCTTCCAGATTTCCGGTTGCGCCATTTGCTTGTCGAGCGGCGTCGAGATCGCCCACTCGTTGTTCTCGACGAGCATGACGAGCGGCAGCTTGTGAATCGCCGCGAAGTTCATCGACTCGTGCCACTCGCCTTCGGATGTCGTGCCGTCGCCGCAGGTCACGAGCACCGCGCGACCCTTTTCGCCGCGATACTTGATCGCGTACGCCGCGCCGACCGCGTGCGGGATGTGCGCGGCGAGAATCGAGCTGAACGACATCAAGCCGGCCGCTTTGGATGAATAGTGGTTGGGGAATTGACGGCCGCCGTTGTGATCTTCGCTGCGCGCAAAGATCGAGAGCATGATCTCGTACGGCGTCAATCCTATGCCGAGCGCGAGCCCGAGGTCGCGATAGTACGGCGCCAAGATATCTTTGCCGCGATGAAAGGCCATCGCCGCGCCCGCTTGGAGCGCTTCATGTCCCTCGCTGCCGAGCGCGAACGGCACCTTGCCTTGGCGATTGAGTTGGAAGCCGCGATTGTCGAGCTGGCGCTGCAGGAGCATGTTGCGGAACATCGTCCGCAGTTGCTCGTCGGTCAGCCCGCGACGGTCGAGGCTTTTGGCCTTCGTGTCGGTTTTAGCCACGTTGAATCATCCTTAGTAGTGTCATCCTCAGGTTCAAGTTGTCTTCCCGGCGTGTCGAGGGCGAAGAGCGCGTCAGCGCCAGGGCTGATGCGAATCCGCGTACACGTTGGTGTAGAGATCGTGCGGGGCCGGGTACGGCATGGCTTCGGCCCGGTCCGTGGCTTCGTTCGCCTCGGCCAGGACGGAACGCTTCAAATCCTCGAGCCCATCGGGGGTCAGGATGCCCTGCTCGACGAGCACACGCTCGAAATTCGGGACCGGATCGTCCTTGCGGCGCTCGTTGACCTCGTCGCGCGACCGGTACGTCCGGTCGTCATCGTCGGTCGTGTGCGCCAGAAAGCGATAGCATTTGGCTTCGATAAAGGTCGGACCGCCGCCCGAGCGGGCCCGGTCCATCGCCTCTTTGGTCGCCGCATAGCACGCGATCGGGTCGAAGCCGTTGACCTGCACCCCGGGCATCCCGTAGCCGGCGGCGCGCTCGTAGATGTTCGGATTGGCCATCTGCTTGGCCAGCGGCGTCGAGATCGCCCACTCGTTGTTCTCGCAGAGAAACACGACGGGCAGCTTATGGACCGCCGCGAAGTTCATCGATTCGTGGAACTCGCCCTCGGACGTCGCACCGTCGCCGGTGGTCGTGAGCACGGCGCGTCCGGTTTCGTTGCGGTACTTCATGGCGTACGCGGCGCCGACCGCGTGCGGCAGCTGAGCCGCGAGCACCGAGCTGATCGAGTAGATGCCGAGCTTCTTGCTCGCGTAATGATGCGGGAACTGACGGCCGCCGGAATGATCGGCAGCGCGTGCGAAGAGCGAGAGCAGCACTTCGAGCGGCGAGAGTCCCACCCCGATATCGAGCCCGAGATCGCGGTAGTAGGGAACCAGCACGTCTTTGCCGCGCTCGAACGCCATCGCCGCGCCGGCCTGAACGGCTTCATGTCCTTCGCCGGCAGACGCAAACGGAATCTTGCCCTGGCGGTTCAGTTCGAAGCCGCGCCCTTCGAGACGACGATGCATCAGCATCGTGCGCAGAATCGCGATGAGTTGGTCGTCGGTCAGTCCGTGCCGTTCAAAGGTAGAACTCGTGCTACCAGTTTTGCTCTTGGGTGCCACGACGTACGGTAGTCCGCTTGGACCAAACGGATTCCTTCCCGCAGGTCTCGCTCGCCCGCCCGCTTGAATAGCCGCCCGCTATGGGTGCTTCTTTTCGTCTTTCACTGCTTTTCGTTGCGTTCGTCGCCGCCGTCGCGGGGATTGGAACCGGCCGTGCCGTCGCCGGGGTAGAATACTGCGGCGCGACCGTTGCCGCGCAGCCCGTGGGCGGGCGCGGTGACGCGTCCTCCGCGGTTTACGCGTTGGTCTTTTCGGCGGATAATCCGCGCGCGGTTAGCGGATCGGCGACGTTGCACACGGACGGCGGATACTTCTCCGTCGATTTCAAAGACGTTCCAATCGTTGCTCACACCGAACACTACCGTGCACCATGGGTAACGTTCACGCGCGAACATGATTATTCCGATTATGTGTTCGTGAAATTTCCGAAGCCGGTGACGATGGTTGCGAGTTGGATTTCGAACGCCTCGGTCGCGAACGATCCGGCATCCGGATGGGACGGCGCGGTGCATTCGTGTCCGGCATACGATGCGGCGACACCAGCCAAGAAACACGCCGCGACGCTAGCGGTGCGGACGGATCCGACGCCTGCGCCGTCGGTTGCAAATGCGCAAACCGCTTTCCTCTCCGCACAACCAACGGCTGCGCCTGCACGTCCGCAATGCACCACGCCATTTGCCGATGCCACGGTGAAGAAGCCGGTTGCGCCAAACTGGCCGATGGGGTACAACATCCGCCGCAACATGACGACACTCGTTCGCGTTCGTATCAGCCCTGAGGGAACGATCGACGATGCGGCGGTGTTTCTGCCGACGGGCGTGAGCGTGTTCGATGATGCAGCGGTCGCCGCTGCGCGAGCTGCGACGTATACCGCTCGTCGCTCGCTCTGCGTGAATGTTCCCGGCGATTATCTCTACCGCGTGCAGTGGAACGCCCGTTGATCCGTCACGGGCGACGGCCGCGGCTGACGCGCATGTGGCTGCCGGCGATCGCTCTGTTTGTACTCATCGTGGCCTCGCGTGCTCCGGTCCGTGCGGCTGAGGTCGTCTGTCCGCTCAACGTGGAGATCACCAACTCGATGGATCCATCGACGAAGCAGCTCAATGCGATCGTCTGGAGTGACTCCCAGCAGACCGTTTCCGGCAAGGTCTATTTCGAGACGGACAGCGGCTGGTATGTGACGACGGAGATCTCGCCCCGCTTGGAGCCAAGCGTGTTGCAGCTCAAAGGCGGATCCGTCGTGAACGATCACGCTGCCTACCGAGCGTCGTTGCTTCCGATTCGGTTCTCGGAAACCGCCGCCGTCGATGCGATCGTCTTTGCGCCGACCGGACAGAAGGCCTGCGCTGCGGAGATCTCCGGTAAGCAGAGCATGATCGAACGTTCGTGGTCGGGTTTGCCGCCGCATAACGCGCCCGATCCGGTGTACGTGAGTGCGACAAAGGCGCCGGGAGATACGAATTGCGAGCAACCGTTCAAGCGCGTGTCGATCAGTAACGCAAAAATCCCGCGCGTTTCCGATCTTCTCATGAACATGCTCGGCGATGCAAAGTTGCGCACGATGGTCGGTGTCGCCGTACGGCGCGATGGGTCTATTGAAAAAACATGGTTGTTCAGCGGTTCCGGAAACGTCTGGTGGGATGACGCGGTGCTCGACGCCGCGCGCGATTCGACGTATGCTCCTGGCCGTTCGTTCTGCAAGCCTTCGGGCGGTGTCTACCTCTTCACCGGGGACACGAACTCCTAGCGCGCAACGAACCGTGTCGAATGCGGTTCATGACGTAGGTGAGCGCTTCGAAAGTTCCCGTTTCCGTTTTAGACCTCTCCCCTATTATCGAAGGCGGAGACGCCGGTCAAGCGCTGCGCAACTCGCTCGATCTCGCGCAGCACGTCGAGCGCTTAGGCTTTAGGCGTTATTGGGTCGCCGAGCACCACAATATGCCCGGCATCGCAAGTGCGGCGACGTCCGTTGTGCTCGCGTACATCGGCACGGGCACGTCAACGATTCGCATCGGCTCGGGCGGCATTATGTTGCCCAACCATGCGCCGCTCGTCATCGCAGAGCAGTTCGGAACGCTCGAATCGCTCTTCCCCGGACGCGTCGATCTGGGGCTAGGGCGCGCGCCTGGTACCGATCAGCGCACCGCGCGTGCGCTCCGCCGTAATCTCGGTCCAAGCGATGAAACATTTCCGCACGACGTCGCGGAACTGCTCGCATATTTTGCGCCGGCGCTTCCCGGACAAGCGGTGCGCGCGGTTCCAGGCGCCGGTAGCGATATTCCAGTGTGGCTGCTTGGATCAAGTTTGTTTAGCGCACAGCTAGCAGCCGCGATGGGTTTGCGCTTTGCGTTTGCGTCGCATTTCGCAC
>DASSZO010000091.1:0-6905 GCA_035702815.1 Candidatus Aquilonibacter sp.
GTTCACCGCGAGCGCCACGTCCGTGTCCGGCGTGCGATACATGTACGGATGGACGCTCTCTTGCGCCATCGTTTGGAGGATGTTCAAGTACGGTTCGGTGCGGGTTCGCGGGCCGTATGGATAGTCGGCCTCGTCGTTGCCGATAAATTCGCGCGTGAGCGTGTCGCGATTCGTATCCGCTTGCATGTCGGCCGCGTAGAGATAGGCGACGAATCCGTCAAGGTCGCGTTGCAGGAGATGTTGACGATACAGGACTCCGCCGAGTGCGTCGGCCGCCGCCTTCAGCTGCACTTTTTCGTCGGCGTCTTGCGCGCTTTTTGCCAGAGCGCGCAGGCGGCCGACTTCGCCCAGCCCGCTACGGTAATTGCGATAAATTCCGTCGGCGAGATCCTGCAATCGGTGAATCTCGTGTTGCCGCGACAGGTCGCTTCCCGCCAAATCGTTCGAGCGCAACGTGAGGATCGTCGTTCCCAACGTCTGATCGTTCGTCACCGCCGAGGTGATCGCGGAGTTGAGATGCGTGGCCATCTGCTCGCAAAACGTCGTCGAGCGAACGGTCACGATCGTTTTGAGCGGGCCCGCGGATGCGGACGGCGACGGAGAGACGGCCGGTGACGGCGCGGGCGAAGCGGTCGCCGCCGTAATGGCCAGGATCAGGGCGAGCATAGTTCATTGTACAACGCGGAGTAGCGCGTGGAAGTGACGGTGAGGAATGGGTGAATTGCTCGTCGCGCGAAGCCCTGCGACCGTGAAACGCTGGTGGGCCCTGGTGGCCCTGCTGCTCCTGGCCGGCTGCCGGGAAGTGCGGGTCAAAACCTACGCGACCGGCACGACCGCGGCTCCGGGAGGAACGCAGATCGTCGTCGTTCGCGATCAGAACGCGCTTGGACGGCTCGGCATCAAAGCGCCGGTTCGCTTCAAGGGCGAGTTCGGCGTGGTCTTGCTCATGGGCCCGCACGACCGCACCGGCTACCGGCAGATCATCGAATCGATTCGGGCGAGCGACGAGCGCGTGCGCGTCGTCGCCTTTGAAGCGCCTCCCGGCAATGGCGGCGAGCCCGCGCCCGAGTACCGGACCTACACGCTCTGGATCGTGCCGAATAGTGTCTACCGCCGGGGCATCCGGGTAGAAGTGGTGACGCCTGGTGACGAGCCGGTCGCCCAGACGCAGCTTCCGTAAATTCGGGCCGGCGGGGGTCAGTTTGCCGTGACGAAGGGACGATACAAAAGACCGTGATTCAATCGGTCGAGAGCCTCGAGGTGCGCGTAGAACGCCTGGGGCTGGTACTTTCACCCGACGGCGATCCCGCCGAGGTCGAGGGCGTACTCAATCCTGCGACGGCGCGATCGCGCGACGGGCGCTTGCTCATGTTCCCCCGCGCCGTTGCACGCGGAAATATTTCGCGGGTGGGGCGCGTGCGGGTCGAGCAGAGCCCCTCGGGGTTTAACGTCCAGCGCGAAGGGTTTGCCCTCCAACCCGAGGCGCCGTACGAAGTCCGGCAGCATCCCGGCTATGGGTGCGAAGATCCGCGTACGACGTTCGTGCCGATGCTCGACGCCTACGTGATGATGTACACGGCGTACGGTCCGGCCGGACCGCGTCTTGCCATCGCGCTCTCGGACGACGCGTTTACATGGAAGCGCTTGGGCCTCTTGCGCTTTAGCTCGCCGGGCATGACGCAAGGTGACGATAAAGACGGCGCGTTCTTTCCCGAGCCGGTGATCTCGCCGTCGGGTGTGCCGTCGTTCGCTTTCTATCACCGTCCGATGCTGCATCTTTCCGCAGTCGACGGGCGCGCCGCCATTCCGATGATCGAGCGCATGCCCTTTGAAGACCGCGAATCGATTCGCATCGGCTACATTCCGCTCCAACCGGCGCTCGAAGATCGCAACCGCTTACTCGACGTTGCGGAGAGCGCGCTCGTCCTTTCTCCCGACGAACATTGGGGGTCGATCAAAATCGGCGGCGGCACGCCTCCTGTGCGGATCGAAGAAGGCTGGATGTCGCTCTATCACGCGGTCGATTTGCTCGATAACAACGGTGTAAAACCGAAGTTTCGCTACAGCGCCGGCATCGTGATTCACGACTACGAACGTCCCGATCACGTGTTATATCGATCGCCCAAGCCCGTGCTGGCTCCCGAATCGGAACTCGAACGCACCGGCATCGTCGACAACGTCGTTTTCCCGACGGGAATCGACGTCCGCGACGATCTCGGAGCGCGCGTCTTCGACGTGTATTACGGAATGGCGGACTACACGATCGGTGCGGCGCGTCTGACGCTGGAATAATTGCTTCGTTATTTCGCGATTGCAACCGTCATCGTCGTGATCGTCGTCGCGCTCGCGACGGCGTGGAGCACGCGCGAGCGCAGTGCCCCCGCTCCTGCACCCAGCGCGGAGCCGATGCGGGGTTCGCCCGCAAGCTCGCCGCACACGGGATTCGAGGCGCAAGAAGGCAAGGCCGGCGGTGCGTTGCGCGGCGATGCGCCGTGGGCGCTCTCGGCGCTGCCCGACTGCTTGATCCAGCGCTCGCAGGCCACCGGACCGCTTGCTTTCGTTCGTTCGAAATTGCCTGCCGGCGCGACGGTCGTGCCGCCCGGGTCGGTCCTGCATTACGGTCCTTGCACGATTTCGGTGCGCGACGGCGAAGCTATCGTTTCGCGAGGCCCCGACGTGTTACGCATTCCGCCCCGTGCGACGCTCTATCGCACGGCACAGAAACTTGCGCTCTTGCGCACGAGCGGTAACCACGGCGATCTTCGCATTTATTCGCCGCCAAAGAACACGCAATGAGTATTACCGACGAAGTCCGCAAACGGCGCACGTTTGCCATCATCTCGCATCCGGACGCGGGCAAGACGACGCTGACCGAAAAGCTCTTGCTTTACGGTGGCGCGATTCACGTCGCCGGTCAAGTCTCCGCGCGTAAGCGCCAGCGGGCCGTAACGAGCGACTGGATGACGCTCGAACGGGAACGCGGCATTTCGATCACCTCGACCGTCCTGCAATTTCCCTACGACGGATACACGATCAACCTGCTCGATACGCCGGGACACCAAGACTTCGGTGAAGACACGTACCGCACGCTGCTCGCCGCCGATGCGGCGGTGATGCTGATCGATGCGGCCAAGGGCGTCGAGCCGCAGACCAAAAAGCTCTTTGCGATCTGCCGCGAGCGCAAGATTCCGCTCTTTACGTTCATGAACAAGATGGATCGCCCGAGCCGCGATCCGCTCGAATTGCTCGACGAACTCGAGCGCATCCTGGGCATCGGCGTCTTTCCGATGAATTGGCCGCTGGGAAGCGGCGATACGTTCAAGGGCGTCTACGACCGCCAAACGCACGAGTTGCATCTGTTCGAACGCAGCGCGCACGGAGCGACGAAGGCGTCGGTGCAGACGACCGATCCGCGCGATCCGCAGATTCGCCAAATGGTCGACGAGACGACCTATCAGCAATTCATCGACGGACTCGAGTTGCTCGAAGGTGCCGGCGAAGCGTTCGATCGCGACGCGATGCTGCGCGGCGAGATCACGCCGGTCTTCTTTGGATCGGCCGTGACGAATTTCGGCGTGCAGTTGTTTCTCGACGAGTTCATCGCGATGAGCCCGCCGCCGGCCGGACGGGGCGCCATCGATCCCGATGAGGACCGCTTCACCGGGTTCGTCTTCAAGATTCAGGCGAACATGGACCCGCGCCATCGCGACCGCATCGCGTTCATCCGCGTCTGCTCCGGAAAATTCGAGCGCGACATGATGGTGCGCAACGAACGCACCGGCAAGGACGTCCGTCTGGCACGGGCGATGAAACTCTTTGCCGACGAGCGCGAGTCCCTGGATGCCGCTTACGCCGGCGACGTCGTCGGCTTGGCCAATCCAGGCGTCTTCGCGATCGGCGACACCCTCTATGAAGGCGCCCCGGTCGTCTTTCCGCCGATCCCCACGTTTGCACCGGAACATTTTGCCGCGGTTCGGAGTATCGACACGTCGAGCTACAAATCGTTCGGCAAAGGCATCGCGCAGTTGCGCGAAGAGGGGGCCGTGCAAGTGTTCTATCCGTGGGGTTCCACGCGAACCGAGCCGATCATGGCCGTCGTCGGTGAGCTGCAATTCGAAGTGGCCAAGTACCGCCTCGAATCCGAGTACGGCGTGAAAACCGTCTTCGACCGCTTACCGTTCGGCCTCGCGCGCCGCATCGAAGCGCGCGCGGGGTCGGAACAAGCCCCCGATATGACGCGCGCGCAGATGCCGTCGAACGCCAAGCTCGTCGAAGATTGGGAAGGCCGCCCGGTCGCGCTCTTTGAAAGCGAGTGGAGCGTGCGGCTTGCGGAGGAATGGAATCCGCAGCTCGTCTTCGCGCCTTTCGTTGCCGACGTTTCGCAGGAGACTGTTTCATCGTGAAGACTCGTCCGCTCGTTGCGCTTGCCGCCGTCGCCGTTCTGTTGGCGGGTTGCGCGACCGAAAACAAATACGAACGCGAAGCCCAGAAGATTACGCAAGCCGTTCAGAAGAACGATATGAGTTCGGTCAAAGACGATCTCTCGCCGAGTATCAAGCTCAATCGCGTACAGGTCGCAAATTGGTCCGACGAATTGAGCGCGCAGGGCAAGATCAAATCCGTCAAAGAGGTCACGCCGTGCGACAAGGCCGGTTTCCACTGCCTGGACGTGAAGTTCGACAAGAGCACGTACCACGAATGGCTGCAGATGGACGATCAGAATAAGGTCGTGAACTGGCATTTCCACGCGGCAAATGCCGGTTAGCTTCGACGACGTTCGCGCGGCGGCGCAACGCCTTAAAGGCGTTGCGCACCGTACGCCCGTCGTTACGTCGACGACGCTCGACGACATAACCGGCGCGCACGTATTCGTCAAGTGCGAGAACCTTCAACGGATGGGCGCCTTCAAATTCCGCGGCGCCTACAACCGCATGGTGCAGATGTCGCCCGCGCAACGGCGCCGCGGTGTCGTCGCATATTCCAGCGGAAACCACGCGCAGGGCGTCGCGCTCGCGGCAAAGCTGCTCGATATTCCGGCGGTCATCGTCATGCCGCGCGATGCGCCGGAGAGCAAGCTTGCGGCAACGCGCGGGTATGGCGCCGAGGTTGCGCTCTACGAACGCTCTGAAGAGAACCGCGCGGTCATCGCGCAAGGTCTCGCGCAGGAGCGCGGTGCGATCATCGTGCCGCCGTACGATGACGAGCAGATCGTTGCCGGTGCGGGAACCCCTGCGCTGGAGCTCTTGGAAGACGCGCCCGACCTCGATGCGATCGTCGCCCCCGTCGGCGGCGGGGGGTTGCTGTCGGGTACCGCACTCGCCGCACACGGATACGATCCTCGCATCGCGGTTTGGGGCGTCGAGCCCGAAGCCGGCGACGACGTGCGGCAATCGCTCGCGAAAGGCGAACGCGTCGTCATCAGCGTGCCGCAGACGATCGCCGACGGCTTGCAAACGCAATCGCCGGGCGACATCACGTTTGCGGTGTTGCAAGAACACGCCGCGGGCATCGCCACGGTGAGCGATGCGGAATTGGTCGAGACGATGCGGTTTGTGTTCGAGCGGATGAAGCTCGTCATCGAGCCCAGCGGCGCCGCAGCGCTTGCCGCGTTGATCTATCGCAAGATTCCGCTGGCAGGTAAGCGAGTCGGCGCGATTATCAGCGGAGGCAACGTCGATCGTTCTCGCTACGCCGCGCTACTCGGGCAGTAGCGCGACGCTCGCTCATGTATGAGCATGAGCGAGCGTGCGAGGTGAGGCGGCTTAGGTACGATTTGAGTAGTTAGCGCCTGCGGAAGCCGTCATCCGCTCGTAGCCGAGGGCGACGATTGCGGTGATGATGGCGGTGACGCCGAGAACGACGTCGTTCCAGATCACGCCGGTCTGTCCGGCAGCCATCGAGGTCGAGGAAGGTCATGTCGGCCACCGCGGTCGGGGCCTTGGCGAGGAAGCGGTCCGAGGAGCCGGGCGTGGACAAGCACGAGCGGCGAGGGAGGGTGCGCGAGCGTTCTGACATGGGCGAGAGCCTATTGCGCGCCCGACTCGGCGAACGGCGAACGGTCCGGGCGCGGGCGGCCGTCCGCTCATGCCCACTGTGATCAGGTAATACGAAATTTCTTACGTGCGGGGCCGCGCACGGCGCCCGGCCCAGCCGGTAACGTGGCCTCCGTGACTGACGTCGAGCGCCCCGCGCGCCCAACGACGCGACGGCCACCCAGGGGACCGGCGGGGTCCCGGTGGATCAGCGTGGTGGTGACTCTCGCGATGGCGACGAGCACGCTGAGCGGACTCTCACCTCGAGCCGGCGCCTCGGGCATCTCCAACGAGAAGGCCAAGGCCGCGATCCTCTACCGCCAGATCCAGAGCATCAACAGCCGAGTCGGCGTGCTGGGCCAGCGCTACGACGAGGCCCACGTCAAGCTCGAACGGCTCAACAACGAGATCAAGAACACCAAGAGCGTCGTCGCCTCGATCAAGGCCAACGTGGCGCGCGGCAACATCCAGCTGCGCCAGGACGCGATCTTCGCCTACGTGACCAACGGCTCGGCCGCGGCCAACAATCCCCTCTTCAGCACCCACGGCGCGGACGTGGGTGCGACCAACGTCTACAACCAGCTGGCCGAAGGCAACGTCGCCACCACCCTCGCGAACCTGAAGAACTACAAGATCCAGCTCACCAAGGAACGCTGGATCCTCGCCAACGAGGACCGCCAGGCCGGCGCCGCCGAGCGCGCCGCCGCCCAGGCGTTCCACGAGGCCCAGGCCCTCCAGCACGCCCTCAACGCCGCCTTGCACCAGGCCAAGGGCGCGATCGCCGCCTACATCGCCCAACAGCAGGCCGCCGCCGCGGCCCAGTCGCGCAACGCGATCGCCGGCGCTCACCCCATCCCCGGGTTCCCCGCCCCG
>DASSZO010000244.1:0-3602 GCA_035702815.1 Candidatus Aquilonibacter sp.
AACGAACTTCCCATACTCCGAGTTTCTTCCGAAGGACGGATCGGTACCGGCGGTCCAAATCGACATCGATCCGCGCTACATCGGATTGCGGTATCCGACCAACGTGAACTTGATTGGCGATGCAACCGATACGCTGCAAGCGCTGCTGCCGCACCTAAATAAAAAGGATGACCCGTCATGGCGCGAGAGCATTGCGAAGAATAAAGAGGATTGGTATCGCATCGAAGACGATCGCGCCCATCAGGCGGCAGACCCGGTCAACCCGCAACTGCTCTTCACGGCACTCAACAAAGCCGTTCCGTCGAATGCGATACTCACCGGTGATGCGGGCACGCCGACGAACTGGATGGCGCGCCATATCATGGTGCGGCGGGGCATGAAGATCTCGCTTTCCGGCAACCTGGCGACGATGGGGTCGGCGGTTCCGTACGCCATCGCCGCGAAATTCGCATTTCCGGACCGCTGCGTCATCTCGCTGCCCGGCGACGGCGCAATGCAGATGAACGGTATCAACGAACTCATCACCGTTCACAAGTATTGGAAGCAGTGGAGCGACCCGCGTCTGATCTTCTTCGTTCTGAACAATCAAGATCTCAATCAGGTGAGCTGGGAAGAACGGATCATGTCGGGATCGCCCCGCAACATGCAGACGCAGCCGCTGCCCGATTTCCCGTACGCGCGGTTCGCGGAGTCGCTCGGGCTCAAAGGCATTCGAGTGAAGTCTCCCGACGAGGTTGAGAGCGCATGGGAACAGGCGCTCAACGCGGATAGACCGGTCGTCTTCGAAGCGATCGTCGACGGTAACGTCGCAACACTTCCTCCGCACATCTCGCGCCAACAGGCGATCCATTTCCTGAAAGCCATGCGCAAGGGTGACGCGGACGAAGGCGGCGTCATCAAACAGTCGATCAAGCAAATGATCGCCGGAGTCATTCCGCATCGGTCGGAAGAGCCCGCGAAGAAGGGCGAATAGCCGGTAGCCATGCCTACAGCAGGAACGGTGCGCGTCGAGTGCCCGATCGAGTCGCTCGACGCGTTCGCCTATAAAGTGCCTACGGAGGAACCCGAGGAATCCGACGGCACGTTGAAGTGGAGTTCGACGACCATGGTGCTCGTCGAAGTCCGTGCCGGCGGCCAAAGCGGCATCGGTTATACGTACGGCGACGCCGCGATAACGAAGGTCGCGGGCGGTATGCTCAAAGAGGCGCTGCTGAAAAAGGACGCGATGCAGACGGCCGCGCGCTACGCCGACATGATTGCGAAGATCCGCAACAACGGCCGCGAGGGCATCAGTGCCATGGCGATTTCCGCGGTCGATATCGCGTTGTGGGATCTCAAAGGGAAGATTCTGCACGCGCCGGTTAGCGTGCTGCTGGGTGCGGCTCGCGATCGCGTACCCGTGTATGGAAGCGGCGGATTCACGTCCTACACCGAGCGGCGTCTAACCGAACAACTCGCCTGCTGGGTGCACGAAATGCGCATCCCTCGCGTCAAGATGAAGATCGGGCGAGAGCCCGCCGCCGACCCGCGCCGTGTCGCCGCCGCCCGTAAAGCCATCGGTTCGGAAGCGGAACTCTTCGTCGATGCAAACGGCGCTTACACGAAGAAACAGGCGTTGGAATTGGCGGGGCATTTTGCTCAGTCCAACGTCACGTGGTACGAAGAGCCCGTGTATCACAACGATCTCGAAGGAAACCGCTTCGTGCGCGATCACGCGCCGCCGGTCATGGAGATCAGCAACGGCGAGTACGGGTACGCGCCGTACAATTTTGAACAAATCATTTCTGCGGGGGCGGCGGACGTGCTGCAGGCCGACGTCACGCGCTGTGGAGGGTACAGCGGTTTCCTCGCCGTCGATGCGCTGTGCGAGGCGAACGATCTGCCGCTTTCGAGCCACTGCGCTCCGTACGTCACCTTGCCGGCCGGTGCGGCGGCCAGGATGCTTCGCCACGTAGAATACTTTCACGATCACGTGCGCATCGAAAAACAATTTTTCGACGGAACGCCCGATCCGCAGGACGGAGCGTTGAAGCCGGACCCCGACCGTCCCGGCATAGGTCTGGAATTCAAACGAGCGGATGCGGAGCGATATAAACTGTGATCAAAGTACTGGAAACATCGATAACGAACACCCCCGGCCCCGATGGGAAACGTCCGGTGCCGACCCAGCGTACCGATGCGGTCAACGCCAAGGATCTCGATCTCGACGTGCGTGGTCTGGAGCGCGAGCTGCGCGAGGCCGTGCGTGGAGAAGTACATTTCGAAGACGGCTACCGAGCGATGTACTCGACGGACGCCGCGAACTACCGGCAAGTGCCAATTGCCGTTGTACTGCCCAAGGACGCAAACGACGCGCAAACGGCGATGGCGATTTGCCACCGGTACAGCGCGCCGGTGACTCCACGCGGCGGCGGCACGAGCTTGACCGGCGCCAGCTGTAACGCGGCAGTCATCTTCGATTACAGCAAGTACATGAATCACATCCTGGAGATCGACCCGCACAAGAAGATCGCGATCGTCGAACCGGGCGTCGTCCTCGACGACATTCGCGAGGCCGCCGATAAGTATCAACTGACGGTCGGCCCGGCGCCGTCCACGCACAACCGGTGCAACATCGGCGGGATGTTCGGCAACAACTCATGCGGGATGCCGGCGCAGTTCTCCGGACGCCTGGAAGAGAACGTATTCGACGCCGAGGTGCTTTTGCATGACGGAACGCGCATGCGCGTCGGCTCGACGAGCCCCACGCAACTCGACGATATCATTCGTCAAGGCTGCCGCAAGGGCGAAATCTATGCCAAACTCAAGGAAATCCGCGACAAATACAAGACGCTGATTGTCGAGCGCTTTCCCGACATTCCGCGCCGCGTCTCGGGTTACAACCTGCACCAGCTCTTCGAAGAAAACGGCTTCAATATTGCCCGCGCGCTCATCGGCAGCGAAGGTACGATCGTCCACGTGCTCGAGCTGACCGTGCGCCTGGTTCCCAAACCCAAGTACGACGCGATGGCGCTGATAGGTTTTGAGGACATCGCGACGTGCGGGGATCACGTGGCGTTCTGCAACACGCATATGCCGCATGCGCTGGAAGGCATGGACGAGACGCTCTTCCAGCACATGCACGAGAAGGGCAAAAACCCGCACCAGCAGGAGGATCTCTTCCCCGAGGGCCGTGCGTGGCTCATGTGCACGTTCGGCGGCGACACGCAAGAAGAGGCCTCGCGTAAAGCGCAGAGCCTGATCGACGACGTCCGTAAGCACAGCACCCAGGTCAAGGGTGCGCGAGTAGCCGGCGACGAGCACATCGTCTCCGAAATCGTCAAGATTCGCGAAGCGGGACTGGGCGTCAACGCCAAAATTCCGAATCAGCCCGAGTTCTATCCGGGCTGGGAAGACTCGGCCGTCGCACCGGAATATCTCGGTAAATATCTACGCGAGTTCCAGCAGAAGATGCAGGAGTACGGGTATTTCGCATCCATTTACGGCCACTTCGGGCAGGGCTGCGTTCACTGCCGCATCAATTTCGATCTTTTCACCAAAGACGGCATCGAGAAGTACCGCAGATTCGTGCACGAGATGGCGCACATCTGCGTGAAGTATAA
>DASSZO010000269.1:0-6928 GCA_035702815.1 Candidatus Aquilonibacter sp.
GTTCTTCGGGGGCGACAACTGGTGGTCGTTCACGTACGATCCGAACACCCACATCGCGGTGACGCCGGGGATGCAGACCTGCATGAAGTTGACCGGCGAGAAACCGCCGAAAAAGTTCAATGCCGGCGCATTTCAAACCAACGAGGGATTCCAGGTCCTTCCGGTTCCCGGAACGCACGGATTCGGGGCGATCCAGGGCTTCGATCTCTCAACGGGCAAGCGCGTGTGGAAACACGAGACGAAGTTGCCGTGGAGCGACGGTACGCTCTCGACCGACGGCGGATTGGTCTTCAGCGGTACGCCTGACCAGAAGTTCCAAGCGTTCGATATCAAGACGGGCAAGATACTCTGGACGTTCCACGCGCGCTCGGGATTCGTCGGGCAGCCGGTCAGCTATGAAGTCGACGGCAAGCAGTACATTGCCGTGCAGGCCGGCTGGGGCGGCGTGACGCCCTACTGGGGCGGTAAGCACGTCGCGCCGATGTTCAAGGGGATCCCGCTAGGCGGAACGCTCTACGTCTTTTCACTGTAGTCTTGGCGCGGCCACAAGGCGGTAACGCCGATGACACGAATTCGATGGACGATGGCCTGGATGAGCGATGAGCAGTTTTCGTGGGTGCAGCAAGCCTTGATCGATCTCGGCGGAGCCGTCAACCATGGCTTCGCGCGCGTCGAGCAGCGTTTGGACCGTGTCGAACTGCGTCTCGATCGTGTCGAACTGCGTCTCGATCGTGTCGATCAACGCCTCGATTGTGTCGAGCAACGCCTTGACGTGGCCGAATCGAGCATCGATTCGCTGACGCGGCGAATGACGCGACTCGAAATGCGCGTGGACGAGGGCTTTACGACCGTCAACGCGCGCCTCACGTCGCTCGAACTTCACTTCGCGTGAAGATCGCTACGTTCAACGTCAACGGCGTCAACGGACGCTTGACGAACCTTCTCGACTGGCTCGCCTCGGCAAAGCCGGACGTCGCGTGTTTGCAAGAACTTAAAGCGCCGCAGGAAAAATTTCCGGAGGATGCCGTTCGAGCGGCCGGATACGAGGCGATCTGGCTTGGGCAGAAGAGTTGGAACGGCGTCGCGATCCTCGCGCGCGGTCAGAAACCGCGCGAAACACAGCGCGGGCTGCCGGGAGAACCGGATCCCGCGCAGTCGCGCTACATCGAGGCGGACGTAAACGGCGTGCTGATCGGATGTCTGTACTTGCCGAACGGCAATCCTGCTCCCGGTATCAAGTTCGACTACAAGCTTGCGTGGTTTGACGCCCTTGTAGCATACGCCGCGGAGTTGCTGCGGCGCGACGTACCCGTTGTACTCGCGGGCGATTATAACGTGATGCCGACCGACCTTGACGTCTACAAGCCGGAAAGCTGGCGCGACGACGCGCTTTTCCGGCCGGAGGTGCGAGACACATTCGCGCAACTGGTCGCACAGGGATGGACCGATGCCGTCCGCCATCTCTACCCCGGCGAGCGGATCTATACGTTTTGGGACTACTTCCGAAACGCGTTCGCGCGTAACGCCGGCTTGCGGATCGATCACTTGTTGTTGAGCCCCGCCCTAGCACCGCGACTGAAGGCTGCCGGCGTCGACCGCGAGGTCCGCGCGAAGGAAAAGCCCAGCGATCACGCTCCGACCTGGATCGAACTGTACTAAACCCGGGGGGCTGTGCGTACTAGGCGATAGAATGCACATCCGCATCGAACATCGGCTTTTCGATACGCTCTTCGAGACCGAATACCGCGGCGTCTTGGCGCTCGGGCGCCGGGTCGCAGGACCCTCGGTTGCCGAAGATGTTGCTCAAGAGGCGTTCGCGGCGCTCCTTCGAGCGCGTATCGACGACCCTGCGCACGCGCGCCATTGGCTGTACCGAACGGCCCTGCACCGCGCGTTGGACGCCGTGCGGCGCGACCGGTCTCGCCGCGATCGAGAGATCGCAGCGGCCGCCGTCGACGTCCCCCCACAACCCAGCGAACTCATCGAGCGCAGCGAGGCCGCCGCATCGCTGCGCCGTGCGCTCGCGAAACTCAAACCGTCCTATGCCGCGGCGCTCTCGTTGCGCGCGAGCGGCTTTTCCTATAAAGACATAGCCGCAATGCTCGACGTGCCCGCGGATCGCATCGGCGTGATGCTGATGCGCGCGGAAGCCGCGTTGAAAAAGGAGATCCCGGATGTCACGACATCTCGATAACGCCGTGCTTCGTCGCCATATCGACGAACCGGATGCCCTGCTTTCTTACGAAAAAGAACATTTGCTGCAATGCGCGCGCTGCCGAGGCGAACACGAACGCCTGCGCGAGAATGCGCTCACGGCGCAGCGGCTCTTGGCCGCTGACGATGCAGTGCCCGATCTGAACCGCGCCCGTAGTGAAATCGAACGACGGGCCGCCGCTTCGGCGCGCGAACTGCCGGTCGCGGCAATCGCGAAGGGCACGGCGTTATCATGGCGCTGGGGCGCCGTTGCGGCCGCCGTCGTCGTCTTCGTCGCGTTCTTCACCTATGCGCCGTTTCGCGCGTATGCTCAAAATCTGTTAACGATCTTCGAGCCGCGCCAGATCGAGCAAGTCTCGCTTACGAGTGCCGACGTCAAGAACTTCCACGCGATTCCCGAGCTACGCGACTTCGGCACGGTCAGCGAAGAAGGCAATGCCAAGGCACGGCACTTTTCGTCGCGCAACGAGGCCGCGCGGTTCGCACATGAAGCGATCCTGCAGCCGACGTACCTGCCGGCCTCGCTTCCGCGCGATGCCGCCTATACGGTAAGCCCGCCTGCGACGGTGCGCTTTACCTTCGATGCGCGCAAAGCCAAGGCGACGGCAGCGCGCAAGCATGTTGCAATCCCCGCGCCGCCTGCGGGTATCGACGGCGCCACCCTCACGGCGTCCAGCGGTGCGGTGGTGATCACCTATTACGGCAAGCCGCACAAGGATCGCGGGCACGAGCGCGAGTTTCCCGAAAACGGGGTGGTCGTGATGCAGGGCCCGGTTCCGACGGTCAATGCAGACCGCGGGAACGCTCGCGAGATCGAAAACTACCTCTTGTCGCTGCCGAACGTGCCGGCGAAACTCAAAGCGCAGATTCGCGCGATCGCCGATCCCGGGTCGACGCTGCCGCTTCCGGTGATCGTTGACAAAAACACGGCGACACACGTACGGGTCGGCGACGCGCAAGCGATCCTCGTCGGGGATAACACCGGCGTGGGAAGCGCGATGTTTTGGATCGCGCACGGCCGGTTCTATTCCGTCGCCGGTGGATTCCGTGCCGATGAGGTCAGGAAGGTCGCCGAATCGCTGGAAGCCGCGCGATAGTGTACGCAATCGAGACGCGCGAACTGACGAAGATCTACGGGGCTCGTACCGCCGTCGATAGCCTCACCGTGCGCATTGCGCGCGGTGAGGTCTTCGGCTTCTTGGGACCCAATGGCGCGGGAAAAACCACCGCGGTGAAGATGCTGCTCGGTCTCGTACGCCCGAGCTCCGGTCACGCGGCATTGCTCGGATCACCGCTCGGCTCGTTGGATGCGCGCCGGAAGATCGGCTATCTTCCCGAGCTCTTTCGGTACCAGGAGTGGTTGACGCCGCACGAGATTTTGCACTGGCATGCGGCCGTTCTGCGCCTGCATGCGGCCAAATGGCGCGACGCGATCGAAGAGGTGTTACGCCGCGTCGGCTTAGCCGAGCGCGGAAACGATCGGGTCGGCCAGTTTTCAAAGGGCATGCAGCAACGCCTTGGATTGGCGGTGGCGATTCTTGGCGAGCCGGAGCTGGTGATCCTCGACGAACCGACCTCCGCTCTCGATCCGCTTGGCCGCGCCGATGTGCGCGCCTTAGTGCAAGAGCTCAAGTCGCGCGGCACGACGGTATTTCTCAACTCGCATCTCTTGACGGAAGTCGAGAGTGTCTGCGACTCCGTTGCCGTGATCACGGGCGGCTGCATTCGCGCGACCGGTCCGATTGATCGGCTGTTGGGACGCCCCGGCGTCCGTGTCACCTTTGCAAACGGAACCTCGGTTGTCGAGGATGTCCCTAACGATGAGATCCCGGCGCTTGTGGCGAGCTACGTTGCAAAGGGCGCCGCCATTGTTTCCGTCGTTCCGATCCGTCAGACGCTCGAAGAACGTTTCTTGGAAATCGTAAGGAGTGAACCGCTTGCGCAACCTGTTGTTGATCGCATCACTCACGCTTCGTGAAGCGGCGCGCCGGCGGCTCGTGCTGGCGGCGGGAATCGTCACGATCGCGCTCGTCGCATTGACGGCATTTGGGTTTCATTCGCTCGCGACGATGCACCAGCGTGGGGGCGCCACCATCGCACGTCACGATGTACTGGTTGCGACGAGCATGCTTGAGATCATGATGGCATTCATGTTTAGCTTCGTGCTCGCACTCGGAGCCGCATTTCTCGGTGCGCTCTCGCTCGGCTCGGAAATTGAGAACGGCACGCTGCTCGCGATTCTTCCGCGTCCGCTGCGCCGCATCGAAGTCATCGTGGGAAAATGGCTCGGCAACGCCGTGTTACTGGCCTTATATGCAGCCGGTACGAGTGCGTTGGAATTTGGGGCGATCGCGGCGGTAACGGGCTATACGCCGCCCAATCCGGTGTTGAGCGTCGCTTTGCTCGTTGCGCAAGCGCTCGTGTTACTGACGCTGACGATGTCGCTTAGCGTTCGTCTCTCGGCCATTGCAGCGGGCTTCGTCACCGTCGTGCTGTACGGACTTGCCTGGATGGCGGGCATCGTCGGCAGCATGGCCGACGTCTTTCACAACAGCGGTGTTCGCGATGCGACCACTCTGGTGAGCTTGATCATCCCAAGCGACGGCATTTGGCGGGCGGCTTCGTTTTCAATGGAACCGCTGATCATGCGGGCGATGGTATCGGCGAACGACGTCAATCCCCTCGTGCCGAAGGTTCCGCCGCCGAACCTGTACTTCGTATGGTGTGCGATGTGGCTGCTCGTCGTTCTTGGCGTGGGCGTGCGCTCGTTTCAAACGCGCGATATCTAGAGGCTTTGCACGTACGCTGCGAGGTCGCGCACTTGCCGGTCTGAGAGAAACTGCGGATACAGTTTAGGCATCGGCGGCTGCGGATCTTTGATCCACGAATCGGTCGCACCGAAATCCATCCGCATGTTTTCGTTTCGAAGCGAGGGTCCGACGGCGCCGCCTTCCGCGCCCGTGGGGCCGTGACACGTCGAGCAATTTTGATGGAAGATCTGTTCGCCGCGATGCGCGTCGCCGCCGAGCGTCGTACTGGTTCCCGCCGTGGTATCCGTCTTTGCCGAGACCGCCGGCGCGCAGCCCGAGATCGTCACTGCCGCAAGTGCAACCACTGCCCAGAGTGGGAACGCTCTATTCATGATCTTTACTATACCCGCGCTCGTCTTGGCTCTGACGGCGCCGGTTCAGGGTGACAGCGGGGAATCGCTCTACATGACGCACTGCTCGTCGTGTCATGGTGACAACGGTCAAGGTTCCGACGTTGCCCCATCGATCATCGGAAAGTCCGCCGCGGACATCCATCTCATGCTCGACACGGGACGCATGCCTGCAGCGGTGCCCTACATCAACGAAATCCATAAGATGCCGCGCTTTACGCAGGCTCAAATGACGCAGATCGTGCGGTACGTCCAAACGTTTACGCCGGGCGGCACCGACTCAGCGCTGCCTCGCATCATGCCGGGGAACGTTCAACGCGGGCGAGCACTCTTCGACGAAAATTGCGCCCACTGCCATGGTGCGGTCGGCAACGGCGCTTCCGTCGGCTACGACAACGTTGCGCCGTCGCTTATGAACGCAAGCGTCTTCCAGGTCGGAGAAGCCATACGTTCCGGGCCCGAACTGATGCCGCGCTTCGGCCCTGACGTGCTCAGCGACCAAGACGTGAGCGACATCGCGCATTACATCAACTACATTCAGACCACGCCTGCATCGGTCGATGCCGGCGGACTGTCGCTCGCTCACGTCGGTCCCGTTGCCGAGGGGCTCGTTGCCTGGATCTTCGGCATTGGACTCTTGGTGCTCTTCATCCGCAGCATCGGGACGAGCACGATGGCACCTCCGCGCGCCGATGATCGTAGCTCAAGCGCTAGGTAACTAAAATCAACCGTGTTTTCCCGCGCCGGGTCGGGAACGTGTAGAAGCATGAATGCGAGCGATTTTTTGATGCGCCGTCTCATCGACTGGGGCGTCACCCGCGTGTACGGCTATCCGGGCGACGGCATCAACGGCATCATGGGGGCGTTCGACCGGATCGACGGCCGAATTCAATTCATCCAAGTCCGTCACGAAGAAATGGCGGCGTTCATGGCCTGTGCGCATGCAAAATATACCGGCGAAGTCGGCGTGTGCATGGCGACGTCCGGCCCCGGGGCGATTCACCTGCTCAACGGCCTCTACGATGCGAAGATGGATCACGTTCCCGTCGTTGCAATCGTCGGGCAGGCGGCGACGACCTCGTTGGGCGGAAGCTACCAGCAGGAGGTCGATCTTCAGCAGCTGTTCGAGGACGTGTCGGATTACGTCTACACCGCGTCGAGCGTCGAGGCGCTTCGGCACATTATCGACCGCGCATTCCGCACCGCGATCGGTTATCGCGGCGTGTGCACGATCGTCGTTCCGAAGGACATTCAGGAAGAGAAATATCAGAACCCGCCGCACAAGCACAACACGCTGCACTCGAGCGCCGGCGTAACGCTTCCCGTTTCGGTTCCCCCGCGCGAAGCGCTCGCTGCCGCGGCCGACATTCTCAATAGCGGCCGGCGCGTCGCGATGCTGGTCGGCTCCGGATGTATGGCTGCAACCGACGAGGTCATTGCAGTGGCGCAGCGGCTCGGCGCAGGCGTTGCGAAAGCGCTGCTCGGTAAAGCGGTCGTGCCGGACGATTTGCCGTTCGTTACCGGAACGATCGGATTGCTGGGGACGCTTCCCAG
>DASSZO010000129.1:0-2844 GCA_035702815.1 Candidatus Aquilonibacter sp.
CGCGCCGACGAACTCGACCGGATCGTCGGACTCGAACTGGGCGCCGACGACTACATCACCAAGCCGTTCTCGCCTCGCGAGGTCGTCGCACGGGTCCGCGCGGTGATGCGCCGGGTCGAACAGCGCGCCGACGGCGGTAAAGCCGAAGCCGGCGGCGACGTGGTGCGCTTCGACGGCCTCGAGATCGATTTCGGGGAGCACGAGGTGCGGGTCCACAACGAGCCGGCTCGCCTGACTCCCTCGGAGTTCCGCATCCTCACGGTCCTGGCCAAACAGCCCGGTCACGCGTTCACCCGAGCCCATCTCCTCGACATCCTCGGCGACGACGGGTCCGTCTACGAACGGACGCTTGACCGCCACATCAACAATTTACGAAAAAAGATAGAACCGGATCCCGAACATCCGACGTTTATACAGACAGTGTTTGGCGTCGGCTATAAATTCAGGAAGTCATGATCGAAGATCGCGAGTTACGGGAACGCCTGCTCCACGCAATCGACCTCGCTGCCGCCCGCGAATGGGAGGAAGCAAAAGCGCTGGTCGAGCCGATGGGCAACGCCGTTTCAGACCGTCTCTTTCTCCTGCTCTCCTCACTCGAAGAGCGCGAGGAGGCACGCAATCGCCAACTCGCCGTCGTGCGTCACGAGATTGGAAATTCACTTTCGATTGCGCGCGCGAACCTCGAAGGCATCATCGATGGACTGCTGACGGCGACCCCGCAGCGTCTTATTGGCCTCGTGCGGGCGCTTGAATCCGCCTCCGGCATGCTGGAATCACTGCGGCATACTTCGCTTACCGACTCGAACGGAGTCGTCAGCGTGCAGCAATTCGATGCATGCGAACTGATCGGATCGCGCATCGACGGCTTGCGCGGCATGGCCGCCGCGAAGAGGGTTGATATCGCCTATGCAACCCGTCGCCACACCGAGGAAGCGCGCTTTTTGCGCGGTGACGCATCACTCATCGGAAACGTGGTCGAGGAAGCGATCCTCAACGCAATTCGCCTCACGCCGCCGGGCGGCAGCATCGCGATCGAGTGTAGGCTTCACGATCATCAACTGGAATTGCGTATTACCAACCACCAGCCGCGCGCCGAACTGATGGCGATCAAACGGCTCGTCGCATCGATCGGCGGCGAAGCCTTCGTCGAGACGCGCGACGGAGAAAAGCACACCGTACTGATCATCGATCTGCCGCTGGAATAGCGCCGTTCTCAGCCGTGGTAGTGGCGGGCCTGGTCCAACCGTTCGCGCTCCGATCGTTCCGCTTCCGCCTTCACCTCTTCCGATAGCCATTTCAAAAACTCGCGCAGACTGCGTTCAGCCACGCCGCGCAAGACCGTCGCATCGAGTCCTTTGCCGAGCGCGCCACCCGGGGGCACGTACTGTCCTTGCAGCCACAACTCGCTTTGGTGGCCGCCGTCGGGAGTAACGGAAACCGTGCCCTCAAACGCCGGAAAAAACTTCTCGCTGTGCGCGGCTTCGATGCGCACGCCGCACTCCCAGCGGCCCGGGCGCGTGACCACGCGCGCGTCGATCGGTACGTTCAACGAACCGGCGCCCGGCGTGCGGCTATCGACCCATAAGGAGAGGTCGCGATATCGTCCCTTGCGTTCGCCGATCGCCTGCATCACGTGCATGACCGCGTCACGGACGGTGAGCGGCGGAAGATCGAGCGTAACGTAGAGTTCGATCGGCGTTCCCGCCGTCATGATGCTGCCTTCGCCTGCTCTTCCTCGCGATAGCGCTGTTCGATGCGCGAGCCGACCTCGCGCAACAACTCACGTGCGGTAGCCGACGCAATGCGCGAACCGAGCACCGTGTCGAACATCGCGCCGGCGGCTCCGAGCGGCGGCTCGTACGTGCCGCGTAGCTCGAGCGCGCAGGTCGAATAATCTTCGTCGGCGCGAACTGTCAGTGTTCCGTTGAACGTCGGGAATGGTCCGCCGTTGCTTGGCGCCCAACGCACGGTCCATGGTTGATCGAAATGCAGCGGATCCGTACCGTGCCCGTAGGTGAGCACCACATCTTTCTCAAGCGCGGGGCCGGCCGTTTCCACGCCGGGAAGCGGAACGCGAAGCCGCGCAAGCTGCGGTTCGCCCGTTTCGGCAAAGTCATTCAATGCGTCGTGGAGCGCGAGGCGCGCCCGGTCGTAGGGACATGCGAGGTAGCGTCGGTGAAACAGGGTCGACATTGTCGCATCGTAAAGCGTGCCTAAGAAAAGACGATGAATGACTCTTCCCCGGTCGTTCACCACCAAGCGAGGCGCCTGTTGTCAGAATCGGGAGTAATGACGAGCGACGAACTGCAGCGCCTCGACGCGTACTGGCGGGCGACGAACTACCTCGCGGTCGGACAGATCTACTTACTCGCCAACCCATTGCTTCGTCGTCCACTCGCGCCAGGTGACATTAAGCCGCGTCTGCTGGGTCACTGGGGAACGACGCCCGGCCTCAACTTCGTGTACGCGCACATGAACCGCGCGATTCTGCGCGACGGATGGAACGCGATTTTTCTTGCGGGCCCGGGTCATGGCGGTCCCGCCGTCGTGGCAAACGCGTACGCCGAGGGCACGTACACCGAATGTTATCCGAACGTCACCGAAGATGAAGGCGGGTTAGCGCGGCTCTTCAAGCAGTTCTCGTTTCCCGGCGGCATTCCAAGTCACGCTTCCCCGGAAACACCCGGTTCCATCAACGAAGGCGGTGAACTCGGCTACTCGATTGCACACGCATACGGCGCGGTCTTCGACAATCCCGACTTGCTTGCGTGTTGCGTCGTCGGCGACGGCGAAGCGGAGACGGGCGCCCTCGCGGCAAGCTGGCATTCCAATAAATTCCTCAAT
>DASSZO010000227.1:0-4960 GCA_035702815.1 Candidatus Aquilonibacter sp.
CAAACTCGCGATGACGCCGCCATCAAACGTCGCGGAGCAGCCGACGCCGCCCAAACGGCACGGTGGCCTGGGGAATTTGCTCAATGCTGCGATGAATCCAATGGGCGCCGCCGTCGATCAGGCGTCGGAAAACGCCGCGGATCACATGGCGCAGAACATGATGGGCCCCGCTATGGGCGCGTCCATGCAGATGATGAATATGCTGCGCAACGGCCACGTCGTCCGCTACACGTATTATTGGTCCAAGAGCTGGGTGCGTGAAGAAGATCCGGTTGCGCAAACGGCGACCATTTCCAAGTGCCGCCAGCATCAATTCATCACGCTCGATCTTGCGAAGAAGACCTATCGTATCAGCGACACGACGCCCAAGGGATGCGATACGATGCCACAGCAAAGCGCCTCGCGTAGTGCGCCTACGGTTCGCAACGAAGCGCCCGGAACCGTCGACATGACCGTGTCGGCCAACGCAAAGAGCCTCGGACCCAAGACGCTTGACGGCGTCCATACCAACGGTTCGAACCACGACTTCCAGATGGCGATGACCAACGCGACGGGTTCATGCCACAACGGCGCCATGCTCATGACGATGACGTCGTACGTCTCGGGCATTCGCAAGCCGCGCGCGTACTGTCCGCTCGTCACGCCGAAATACGTTGCGTCCGAGCCCGGCGATATCGTGCGCGGCGGTTGCAAGCCGACGTTCAAAGCGACTGCCAGTGGAAACGTGATGAACCGTTCGTCTGATTTTCTCGAGATGTACGTGCTCACGAGCATGAGCGGAGGCGACACGATCGAGCAAGCCCGTGCGAACGCCGGGAAGTTCAATCAGCTGCTCGAGCGCGGAAACGTTGCGTTTCTCTATCGAACGCAGGCCGATCCGCTCTTTGAAATACCGCCCGGCTTCACCGAGATGAAGTGACCGCGTAAAGCCCGATCAGCGTCGTTTGCGCGATGACGTGGCCCTTGATGCGCTCGAGAAGGTGCGGCGCATCGAGGGCCGCGCCGTTTTCGAGCACCGTATCGAGCGCGTAGAGCGTGAAGTGGTAATGATGGACCTTTCCCGGCGGCGGGCAAGGACCATAATAACCGGCGAACCGCGCCCTGCCTTCCGCGAGCTCGTGCAGCGACGCCGGAATCGATGGAATCACCCAATGATAGAAACCGCCGGGGATGGGAGCGTCCGGGTCGTGCACCACGAGCGCGAAACTTTTCGCACCCTTTGGCGCGTGATCCCAATGCAATTCCGGCGACACGTTTTGACCGCCGCAGTCTTTTGCGATTGCGCGCTTCGGTATGGTCGTATCCGGCGCAAACGTCGTGCTTTGGAGTTGGAACGCAAGGACGAGCGACAAAAGCGGCATGTGCGAATCTCCGGCAGTAGCGTCTTGGACGCGTGTGGTATCATGGCGTGGCCATAACGGGGGTTGGGCTTCACGCGGCGTAACCTTGTGAACCCCGCCAGGACCGGAAGGTAGCAACGGTAAGCGAGCACTTACGGGTGCCGTGGACCACCTGGCCCTCGTTGTGGTTACTACGCATTCTATGCTGACATCCTTATTAATAGCCTCGGCCGCAGCGTTCGTCGCCGCGCTCATCGCGCTGGCGATCTATCATGCCGTCGCGGTCAAGCCCGCGCTGACACAGCTGCGCACCCTCACGGCCACGCACGATGACCTCATCGGCGGGGGAGCCGGAGCCTCGGCGCGCCTGGACCGCCTGGATGCCCAAGTAGCGGAGCAGGGCTCGGCGCTTGGCAGGGTCACGGGGCGGGTAAGCGAACTCGAAGCGCTGGCTCGTACGGACCTCTCGCGAGTGGGGTTTGTCCGGTACGACGCCTTCGAAGACACCGGATCCGAACTATCCTATGCGCTGGCGCTCCTCAATCGCGAGGGTGACGGCGTGGTGATCTCCAGCATCTACTCGCGTACCGACACACGGACGTACGGAAAAGCAGTCACGGGCTACAAGCCCGCCGTCAACGCTTCCGAAGAAGAGCTGCGCGCCATCGAATTGGCGCGATCAATGAAGGCATGATCGACGATCATTATTACGTGAAGATCGTCCCCCGCAAGGGTGAGACGGTTCATCGTTTTCAGATTCACCGTCGCCACATCGTAGGCGCCGCGGTGATTCTGGGCGTGCTGATCCTTGGCTCGTTAGCTTTCGCCGGCATCACGATCGTACGGGCCCGCGTTGCGGTTGCTCAAATGCGCGCGCAGACGGCGGCGCAGCAAGCAACGCTCAAGCAGATCGACACCCAAGCCGACGCGCTTAAAAAAGAACTGCAGCACGTTCAGAAGCAAAATCAGGAGATCCGTCAGCTCATCGGTGCCCCGGCGCCTAAGAGCGACGCACACCGGCCGATCCAGCGCACGTCGTGGGTACGCTCGGCGCAGTCGCCGCTTCGGATCGCGCAGGCGCGCATGGCGGCGCTCAACGTTGCGAGCAATGCGACGCAGCAGGAATCGGACTCGATCAAGCGCCTCGCGCTGCACGTCTTGAACCTCCGACACCTTCACGACCTTGCGCGCGCGCAGCTGATCGCGGCGATTCCGTCGATCGATCCCGTACCGGGGGCACCGATCCTCGGCTGCTTCTGCTATCGAACCTATCCCGATACCGAGTTCCATTCCGGCGTCGACCTTGGCGCCGACTATGGCGACGCCGTACATGCCGCAGCGGCGGGCACGGTCGTCGCCAACTCCTACGATGGCGGGTACGGCATCAAGATCGACATCGATCACGGCAACGGCTACCACACCTGGTACGCGCACCTATCGAAGGTCGACGTCGAGGTCGGGGCCCACGTCTATAAGGGAGAAGTGATCGGGCAGGTCGGCAGCACCGGCTTTTCAACCGGGCCGCATCTTCACTATCAGATCATGCACAACGGCGTCGCGATCAACCCGACCCCGTTCCTCGACGGCGTGCCGTCGAATGTCATCGCCTCGCTTCCGTAGAACAGGCAATTCCCGTGAACGGTCTCCTTTGCCAGCTCGACGGCTGGATCATCATCGTCGCGCGCGTCTATTCGCTCATCTTGCTCGTCTACGCGGTCATTTCGTGGATCCCGGATCTGCGCGGTGAGTGGGTCCGGTATCTGGCGATGCTGGTCGAGCCGGTGCTCGCGCCCGTCCGGCGAATCGTGCCACCCGTCGGCGGCCTCGATCTAGCCTTCCTCGTCGTGATCATTATCACGTCGTACATCATTCCGAGGCTCGTGGCCATGTCGATGGGCAACGTCTGCCTCTACCCCTAAACGTTCGAGGCCCCGTCTTTTGAGTACTAAGGAACACCCCGCGCACCGCACCGAAGTTGCGAGCAACGTTCGCAACTTTTGTATTATCGCGCACATCGATCACGGCAAGACGACGCTCTCGGACCGTTTGCTCGAGCTCACCAAAACCGTCGAGTCGCGCGACCTCGAAGATCAAGCGCTCGATGCGATGGATTTGGAACGCGAGCGCGGGATCACGATTCGGATGCATCCCGTCACGCTGCGTTATAAGGCCAAAGACGGACAGACCTACGAGCTCAATCTGATCGATACCCCGGGCCACGTCGACTTCTCCTACGAAGTGTCGCGCTCGCTCGCCGCGTGCGAGGGCGCGCTGCTCATCATCGACGCGGCGCAGGGCATCGAAGCCCAAACCCTGGCGAACTATCACCTGGCCGTCGAACACGACCTCACGATCATTCCGGTCATCAACAAGATCGATCTTCCCGCCGCGGATCCCGAACGCGTGATGGGGGAGGTTGAGGAATTGCTGATCATCGAGAAGAGCGAGTGCATCCTCGCCAGTGCCAAGAATGGCATCGGCGTCGAAGATATCCTCGAAGCGATCGTCACGCGGATTCCGCCGCCCAAAGGACACAACGATCACTTGCGCGGTTTGGTGTTCAACGCGCAGTTCGATCCCTATCGCGGCGTCGTTTCATACGTGCGCGTCGTCGACGGTCAACTCAAAGCCGGCAGCCGCTTTATGTCGATGGCCCATCAAAAAGTATACGAGTGCACCGAGGTCGGCGTTTTTAGCCCGCAGATGCGGCCGACCAAGACGCTCGGCATGGGCAGCGTCGGATACGTGATTGCAAATATCAAGTCGCTCGGCGATATCGACGTCGGCGACACGTTGACCGAGGCGAGCAATCCGGCGCACGTGCCGCTCGCGGGATACCGCAAAGCGGTGCCGATGGTGTTCTGCGGTCTCTATCCGAACGAAGGCGTCGAGTACGACGATCTGCGTGACGCGCTGGACAAGATGAAGCTCAACGACGCGGCGCTCTCGTACGAGCCCGAAACGTCGGTTGCGCTCGGCTTCGGCTTCCGATGCGGCTTCTTGGGACTCTTGCACATGGAGATCGTGCAAGAGCGGCTCGAGCGCGATTTCAACCTCGATCTCATCGCAACGTCGCCCTCGGTCGTATTTCGGGTCACCAAGACCGACGGTCAAGTCGAGATGATCGACAACCCGTCAAAACTGCCGGCGATGAACACGATCGATTCCATCGAGGAGCCGTTCGTTAAAGCGACGATCATCACGCCGCCCGACTACGTCGGCGCGATCATGGATATTACGATTCAGCGGCGCGGCACGCTCAACAACATGGAGTATCTCCATGACGGACGCGTGATCTTGACGTTCGAGATGCCGCTCATCGAGGTGATCGTCGATTTCTTCGATCAACTCAAGTCGCGCACGAAGGGCTACGCTTCGCTCGACTACGAAATCATCGGTTACCGCGAAGGCGACCTCGTCAAGCTCGAGATTTTGCTCAACGGTGAAGCCGTAGACGCGCTCTCGTTCATCGTTGCCCGAGAAAAAGCGGCCTCCCGCGGGCGCGCTTTAGCGGAGAAGCTCAAGGAGTTGATTCCGCGCCAGATGTTCGAAGTGCCGATTCAAGCGGCCATCGGCGGCAAAGTCGTCGCTCGCGAAACGGTCAGCGCGCAACGCAAGAA
>DASSZO010000268.1:0-15674 GCA_035702815.1 Candidatus Aquilonibacter sp.
TCGGGTCTTCGCGCACCGCGTTAACGGGTTCATCGGCGGGCAGGCCGTTCGTGATCGACGTCCAGTGCGCGCCGCCGTCGTGCGTGCGAAGTACCCACGGGCGCAGATCGTCCAGGCGAAGGCGGTTGACCGCAACGTAGGCCGTGTTGTCGTCGAAGCGCGAGGCATCGATCTGCGAGATCTTGCTCCATGGCGTCAGCGACGGCGGCGTTACGTTCTTCCAATGCGCGCCGTGGTCGCGTGTGATCCATACGAGTCCGTCGTCGGTGCCCGCCCAAATCGTGCCCGCGTGGGTGTACGACGGCGCGAGCGCGTAGACGACGCCGCGATGCGCGCCTTTCTCCGGATCGTTGCCTTCGAATGCCGCAATGACGGAGGGCATCGCCCACTTTGCGCGCGTCAGGTCGGGACTGATCGTCTTCCAGTTCTGCCCAGCGTTGCTCGTTGCGTAGATTTGATTGGCGCCGAAGTAGAGCGTCTTTTTGTCGAAGTGATCGAACGCGATCGGCTCGGTGCGCACGACGCGATACGGTTTGGCGCGCAGCGGATTGGGTGAAACCTCTTGCGTTTGGCCGGTGTGCTCGTCGTATCGTTCGACTTTTCCGCCGTAGAAGACGCCGGGGTGAAGCGGAGCGGGAACGACGTAGCCGTACTCTTCGGCACCCGCAGGATGCCAGTCGCGCTCGTTGGTCTGTCCCCAATCGCCGCGACTCAAAACGCATGCAGATCCGGAATCTTGTTGTCCGCCGCAGACCCAGTACGGAAAACGATCGTCGGCGTTGACGTGATACATCTGACCGGTGGGCTGGTTATACCAAGAACTCCACGACGCGCCGCCGTCGACGGTAATGATCGTGCCTTGGTCGGAAGCCAACGCGATGATATTCGTGTCGTTCGGATTGATCCAGGCGTTCTGATAGTCGTCGCCGCCCGGCGCGCCGCGGATGGCTTTCCAGGTTTTGCCGCCGTCCGTCGATTTATACGTAGACGTGCTCGTCGCATAGACGGTGTGCGCGTCTTTCGGATCGACGGTCAGCGTAAGCAGATCGCCCGCGCGTTCGCACAGACGGTCCTCGCTGTTGAGAAGTGAAAAGTGTGCGCCCGCGTCGTCGCTTCGGTAGATGCCGCATCCGGTCGGCGCATCGACGGCTGCATAGACGACGGTCGGATCGGAAGGCGCGATGCCGATTTCCGCGCGGCCGATGCGCGGCGGTAGTCCGTTGGTCAATTTCGACCACGTCGCGCCGCCGTCGGACGATTTAAAGACGCCGCTTCCCGGGCGCTCGAAAGGACCGGCTTCCCACGGCGCGGATCGAGCAGCCCACAGCGTCGCGTAGACGACGTTCGGATCGCTCGGGTCGATCTTGACGTCGTTACCGCCCGTGTTCTCGTCTTTGTAGAGTACTTTCGTGAACGTCGCGCCGCCGTCGACGGAGCGAAAGATGCCGCGTTCCTTGTTGGGGCCGAACGGATGGCCGACGACCGCGACAAAGAGCCGGTTGGGGTCTTTCGGATCGACCGCGATCCAGTTGATCTGCTGGCCGTCGCGCAGACCGAGATGTTTCCAAGTCGTTCCGCCGTCGGTCGATTTGTAGATGCCGTTGCCGACCGAGAGATCCGGACGCTGTTCGCCTTCGCCGCTACCGGCATAGATGACGTTGTCGTCGCTCGGCGCGATCGCAAGCGCCCCGATCGAACCCGTGGGCTGCGAATCGAAGATCGGGCGCCACGTGCGGCCCGCGTCGTCGGTTCTCCAGATGCCGCCGTTGACCGCGGCCATATAGAAGCGATTCGGATGATCGGGAACACCGGCAACGCCTTTCGTGCGTCCTCCGCGGAGCGGTCCAACGAACCGCCACTTCATTCCGGCGTACTGCGAGGGCGCGATGGGCTGCGCGTGGCCCGGCATCGGGAGTAAAGCGAAGCCGAACGCGGCCGCAACCGCGAGTGCTCCAAAACGGCGAAGCGGCATATGCATGCCGCTTCCATTTTTGCTCTAGCTGGCCGTCACCTCGGCTAGCGGCGTCGCCGCTGCCGCCGCGGATTGGGGCTGAAGGGTGCCCCGACCTTGTACGCGCCCCGATGCGAAAGACTCTCGTCGACATCCTCGCAGCCGATCGGCGTGAAGTCGCCGCAGTCGTGCGGGCGCGCCTCATAGATGCCGCAGTAGTAGCGGCCGCTCTTACCGCCCATGAGAAAAACGCAGTTATCCGCGAGATCGTCGGTGACTTTGCGTACCCAGCCGACGTGATAGCCGTCCGCGGAAGGCCGCTTGACGATGTACTCGTCCATCACGTCTTGATAGGTCATGCCTAGGTGCTTGGCGATCCGCTGGACGTCGGCTTTGCTCACGAACGGCTCGTAGCCGCTGCAGCACTCCGCGCAGCCCGGCGGGCAGCTGAGGTTCTCCGGCACGTCCTTGAGGTGCTTGCGCGCGACCTCGATCACTTTCGCGATGGCGCGAACCATCTCCGGATCGTCATTGTATTTGTAGACCCACTCGCGATGCGTGATCTCGTTCGCGTTGTAATAGCGCGTCGTCTTTTCGTTGTAGGTGATCGTGATGTGTTCTTCGGTGATCTCGATCTCTTTGACTTGCTCCATCGGGCGCGCGTCGAGGAGTTCGGGATGCGTCGGTTGGCCGGTGCGGCGGGTGATATCGCGAAGGGCGATCAGGTCGATGGTTTCCATAGCGTGCATGGGTGATTCGCGGTGCGTTGCGGGTAGGGCCTAGCGGGTTGGGTAAGAATCTTGGCGTTTGCTGCTCGCGTCGTAGAGACGAAGGGGGAGACCGTGCGCACGGCAATCGGTGTCGATCTTGGTGGGTCCCACGTTACGGCCGGTGTCGTCAGCGACGACGGCACGATCCATCATCAATATGAAGTGGATCTCGAGGATCTGCGCTTTGAGTCCGTGAGCGAGGTCTTGGTCGAGACGATCGGCAAGGCGCTCAAAGACGTCGACGCCAAAAACTGCGTCGGTATCGGCTTGGGATCGCCGGGAAACATCGAACCGCGCTCGGGCGCGGTCCTGTATAGTCCCAACTTCCGATGGACGAACGTTCCGCTGGGCGAGATGCTGCGCTCGCACTTTGACTGCCCGGTCTTCGTCGCGAACGACGCGCGTTGCGCAACGCTCGGCGAGTTCACGTACGGCATGGGTCGCGGAACGAAGAACTTCGTTCTGCTGACGCTGGGCACGGGCATCGGCGGCGGCATCGTCTCCGACGGCGAACTGATCCTGGGCAATCGCTTCGGCGCGGGTGAAGTGGGCCACCACCAGATTCGCCCGACCGATGGTTTTATCTGCAGTTGCGGCAAGACCGGCTGCTTTGAAGCGCAAGCGTCGGGTACCGGCCTGATCCGGCACGCGTTCGCGGTCGCGCCTTCGTTCCCGCGCAGCCGCTTGCTCGATGTCGATCGCGACAAGCTGGGATCCAAAAAGATTCGCAAGGCGGCGCAGTCCGGTGACCACCACGCACTTGCGGCATGGAAGAATTTTACGAGCGATCTCTCGATCGGACTGGCGAACATCGTCGCGTTCGTCAATCCCGAAGTCATCGCGCTCGGCGGCGGCGTTTCGAGCGCGGCCGACTTCATGCTCGACGCCGTTCGCGGAAAGGTTGACGAACTCACGACGATGGTGCCGCGCGGTACGACGCGCATCGTCATCGCGCAGCTTGGAAACGATGCCGGTCAAGTCGGCGCCGCGACGATGGCTTTTCGTGGCGGACTCACCACGCTCGGCGCGTAGCGTCGACGTCGCCACCGCCGTTTTGGCGGTCGCGATCGCCGCGCTATACGCAATCGATTTTAGCCGCCACGGATTGAACGCCGCGTGGCACCTTCTCTTTTTGCTGTTGCTCGGCGGTCCGCGATTGTATGACGCGTTCGTCGGAATCGAGTTGTCGAAGATGCACGAGCAAGGCGAGCGCGAGTACTACTTCAAGTATGCGAATCTCAGCCCGCAGCAAGCCGAGGAACACGTGAGGCGGGCGCAACGCGTGTCGTCGTACGCGGTGGCGTGCGCCGTTATCGTGCTCGAATCAGTCTGCGCGCTGTTGGGCAAGCCGGGGTAACCATGAAAGCACTTGTGACCGGAGCATCCGGCGGCCTTGGGCTAGAGTTTGCAAAACTGCTCGCGGCGGACAAGCACGACGTGGTCCTCGTCGCGCGTTCGGCGGCGAAGCTTGAAGCGCTCGCCGCGCAGTTGCGCGCGTCGCATGGCATCAATGCCGAAACGATTGCGCTCGATTTGAGCGCTCCCGACGCGGCGTCGCAGCTTGGTGCGCGGGTTTCCGACTGCGACATTCTGATCAATAACGCCGGGTTCGCGAGCAACGGCCGATTCGATACGCTAGACCCGCAACGCATTCGTGAAGAGATGCTGCTCGACGTCGTCACGCTCACGGAACTCACGCGACTCTACCTTCCGAAGATGCGCGCTCGCGGTTCGGGCCGCATCATGAACGTTGCGTCGACCGCGGCGTTTTTACCCGGACCGTTCATGGCCGTATACTATGCGTCCAAAGCGTACGTCCTGTCGTTCTCGCAAGCGATCGCCGAAGAGTTGCGCGGAAGCGGCGTTTCGGTGACGTGCCTCTGTCCGGGCGCGACCGAGACAGGCTTCGCCGACCGCGCCGAGATGCACGGTTCGTTGCTGTTCAAATTACCGAAGGCGAATGCCGCCGGCGTGGCGCTTGCCGGCTACCGCGGGATGATGAAGGGGCGCGATCTCGTGATCCCCGGACTTTCAAATAAGATCGTCGCGCTTTCGCCGAAAATCACCCCGCGCCGTCTGCTGTTGTGGACGTCACGGAAGGCCGTCGAACAGTAATTACGCCGATGCAGCGGTGACGCGCGGCGCGATGAGCGACCGCCGCTCCGCCTCGTCCTGTTCGGGAATCGTGCCGGAGTTTGCGATCTGCGCGATGAGCGCCGCGATCTTGCGCGAGCTGCGCACCGGTGCGACCCCTTCTTGATTGCGCCGGATCTCTTCGAGGCGATGCGGCGTCCGAATCAACGTCTTGACCGCCTGCACGACCTGGCCCGCGCCGTGAAGCGCAACCGAGCCTAAACCGTTATTGCGAACGAAGTCGACGTTGCCGCGCTCTTGTCCCGGAACGTAGTCATAGACGACGACCGGCAGCTGAGCGGCGTTCGCTTCCGCAAGCGAACCCGGCCCGGCTTTCGTCACGAGCAGATCGACGGCGCGGAAATATTCCGGGATCTTATCGGTGAATCCGAGGATCGTCATCGGTGAGGGAAGCGAGGGCCGCATCTCCTCGAGCTTCTGTTTGAGCGGTTCGTTGCGACCGCACACGACCAAGAGGTGGATCCCGAGCCGCGCCTTGGCAAGCGCCAAGGTCGTCGGCAGCAATTTGCCGCCGCCCTCGCCGCCGGCCATCAGCATGACGATCATCTCGTCTTTGGGCAGCCCGAGGCTCGCGCGAATCTGGTCTTTGGTTCCGACGACGTCGTCGAACTTCGGATGAATGGGCTGGCCGAGCAGGCGCAGCCGCGACGGCGAGATGCCGCGCGAGAGCGCGCGTTCGTAGACTTCGCGGGCCGGCACCACGACGGCGTCGGCATCGGGCATGAGCCACGATTCGTGGACCTTCCCGAGGTCGGTGATGACGGTGACGATGGGAATGTCTTCCATTCCGGCATCGGCTCGCGCTCGAAGCGCCGCATGGTTGAGCAGCGGGTGCACCGAGACGATGACGTCGGGCTTATAGCTCAAGAAGAGATCGCGAAGCCGCTCGCGATACAGCGGCTCGCAGAAACGGACGAGCGCTCGATAGCGCCGGCGCCCGTTGGTGGCGTAGTAGAGCGCGCCGTAGACCGGCGGCGCATAGCGCAGCGCCATGCTGTAGCCAAGGCCAAGCTGCGTGAGCGGAAAGGAGCAATGAGCCGCAACGTCCTCGATGCGGTGCTCGAAGGCAAACGGCTCCCTGATCTCGTCGAGGGCGGCCGTGATCGCGTTGGATGCGCTACGGTGCCCGCCACCGGTATCCGAGATCAGAAAGAGTGCCCGTTTGGTCAATATCGCGCTCCCGTTAAAATGCGCCGCACGTTGCGCGGCGCCTGGCACTTCGCTCGCTTTCGGCACTACGCGCCGAAAACTCGCTTCGCGCCCCCATTGCGACTTCGCGCAATGGGCCCCCGTTTAAAATGCGCCGCACGCTAGGCGGCGCCGGCCCCTAAACCCGAACCGGTTGGCGTTTTTTGGCCCGGCGGAGGGCGGCGTTCTTGTGGCGCCGGCTCGTTGGGGCAAGCTTAGCAATCATAGCCCGAGCAGGGGCATCGTAGAAGCGGAAGATGTCGCCGAACTCGATCTCGGGATTCTGATGATGGCCGTTGTGGTCCTCGGGAAGGACGATTTGGAGCGGGCGTGCGATCGCGAGCGCCCATTTCGGGGTCACCCAGCCCAGTTCGGTCGTGTGGCGCCACCAGACGTGGAGCTGGCCCAAGAGGAGGCCTAGGATCGCTCCCGGCCAGGAGATGCGCCAAACGAGCGCCGCGACGACGAGATACGGGACGGCGCCGAGGAAGCCGTCCAGGAGCACTTCGGGCTTCCACGAGATGACGGCATGATCCCAATACGAACGACGGTTATCGTGGTGGGTCCGAAGATGCAGCGTAAACCAGAGATGTTGCGGAACGTGATAAAAGAATGTGGACCCGAAATCCCCGACGAGTAAGACGATGAGCGTCGCCAGCGCGAGATGCATGTGAAGCGTTTCCTTGGTCCGCGGACCGTCGTCGTTTTGTTCGCTGCCGCAATCTTGTGCGGCTGCGCGTCATCTACCTTTGATCGTAATCTGCGCGCGGCGCCGGCGGCAACGCCCGATCTCGGCCGCGCGCTTAACACCGCATTAAGCTGGCCGGCCCCCGCGCACGTCGATGCACTTATGGGCGCTCGACTCTTGGAAGACGGTTCCACCGTTTCTTACCCGGAAATGGCGATCGCGCGTGCGGCCATGCGCACGAATCCACGGATCACGGCGTCGGGTGCGCTCACCCTCGCCCGCGCGGTCGTTACGGCTGCGCGTGTCCATCGATTACCGCCCGAATTTCTCGGAGCAACCCTGCTCCAAGAATCCGCTTTCGACCCCAACGCGATATCGTCGGCCGGCGCGGTCGGCATCGCGCAATTCACGATCGATACCGCCGACGCGTACGATGTTGATCCATTCGACCCATACGACGCGATCGATGGAGCGGCGCATTTGCTTGGTTCATACTACCGCGCGTACGCGAAACGCTACGATGACGCGTTCGCGACGTCGCTTGCGGCGTATAACGCCGGGCCGGGAGCCGTTGCCTATTATCACGGCGTTCCTCCGTACGCCGAGACGCGCGAATACGTCGCCCTCATCTTCGAACGATGGGGACGGATCGCGTCGTACGAACGGCGGTGAAAGAATTGGCGGCCTGGCGGTTGAAGGCTCGACCATGAAAGCGCGTCTTGGACTTCTCGCCGTCTTCGTGCTCGCATTGACTGCATGCGGTCATGCAACCGATTCGGTCACCTTCACCGCTCCGCCGGCGTTTCATGAAAAGGCATCCTTCGGGCCCTTCATGCAGATCTGGGAAGGCGAGCCGCACACCGTGCTGATGCTCATGGCGTTACCTGTCGCCGCGGACCTCAACAAAGCGATGGATCAAGCGAATCTCAAAGACGCCAAAGTGCAAAAGAACGAGCACATCAAAATTTGCGGCGGATCGCAAGACGCCGTCTTCGCGCAGCTCGAAGGCGAGACGACGACCGGCTCATCCTCCAGCGGGCCGTCCGAGATCGAGTTTTTGGCGACCAACGTCGCGGGTAAGACGTACATGGCGATGTACGCGCGGCCTCTTCATACCGCGCCCGATTCCGCTGCCGAGGCCGCGATTCGGAACGTCTGCCCGAAGTAGTACTTGGCGCGCTGAAACCGGTGGCCGGTTTCGGGCGTTAGGGTGGTATCGCATCTCGGAGGGTGTATGCACCGACCGATCACGCCCGTGACCAACCGGTTTGAAATCGTTGAACTGCCTCGCGCCGCCGCCGGCCATACGTTCGCCGACGACGTTCGCGACGGCCTGAGCGCGCGCGAAAAACGGCTGCCATCGAAGTATTTCTACGACGATCTCGGCTCGTCGCTCTTTGAAGCGATCACGCATCTGCCGGAATACTATCTGACCGAAGCCGAGACGGAGATTTTGCGCGAATGGGGCTGGCAGATCGTGCGCATGCTCGAAGAGCCGGTCGATTTTCTCGAATTGGGTAGCGGCAGCGCGATCAAGACGCGACTGCTCATCGAAGAAGCGTTGCGCGCCCAGAAGTCGCTGGTGTACAGTCCGATCGACATCTCGCTCGATGCGCTGCGTTCGTCGTCGACGGCACTCGTGGAGGCGTACCCGTCGCTGCGCGTGCGCGCCTATGCCGGCGACTATTTCGCGGTGCTCGCATCGAAGGCGCTGCGTTTCGAGCACCGCGTTCTTGCGATGCTGATGGGCTCGAATCTCGGGAACTATTCGCCCGCCGAGGCGCGCAAGCTCGTGACGCTCGTCGGACATGCGTTGCGCCCTGGCGATGGCCTGTTGCTCGGGACCGATCGTAAAAAGGACGCTCGGACGCTCGAAGCGGCGTACGATGACCCGGCGGGCGTGACCGCAGCGTTCGACAAGAACCTCCTCGGGCGGATCAATCGGGAACTCGGCGGGACGTTCGATCTCTCGACGTTTCGTCACGTCGCAAAATATGACGCCGAACGCGGGGTGGTGGACTCATTCCTCGAGTCGACGCGCGAACAGACGGTTCGCATCGAAACGCTGCACCTTGCCGCGCACTTCGATGCGGGCGAGCGCATTCACACCGAATCGTCGCACAAATTTGACGATGACGATATCGCGGCGCTTGCAAGCGTTGCCGGCTTCACCGTCGCCCACGCGTGGCACGATCGCGACGTTCGGTTTAACGTGCATTTGCTCGTCAAGAGCTGACGAGTCGTTCGACGCCGCGTAAGAGAACGTCGACGCCGATGGCAAGCGCGGCAGAAGCCAGCGCTCCGGCGACGATCTCATCCGTATGGTGCAGGGCCAGGCCGGTGAAGATGAGCGTTCCGAGTCCGCCTGCGCCCACGTAGGCGCCGAGCGTCGCCAGCGCGATCATCGCTACGGCGGCGACGCGAACGCCTGCAAGAATGACGGGAAGCGCAAGCGGAAGCTCCACGCGCAGCAGCGACTGCCGCGCCGACATGCCTAAACCCGCTGCTGCGTCCGTGATAGCCGGATCGATCGAGCGTAGTCCTGCGACGACGTTGCGTACGAGCATGAACTGCGCGTACGCGACCAGCGCGATGAAGATGGGCAACGTTCCCAATCCGACGAGTTGCACGAGAATCGCCAACAGCGCGAGGCTAGGAATCGTATAGATCGCCGAAAGCGTCCCGAGCAGCAGGGGGGCGCCGTTTTTCGCGCGCGCCGCGCGAATGCCGAGCGGAAGCGCGATCGCGATCGCGAGCAGGAGTGCCGACGCAACGATTGCGACGTGCGCCGCGAGGAGTGCCGCAACCCGCTCGGGGTGCGCGAGGATGTAGCTCACCGATGCGCCGCTTCGTTTCGCAATTCTGCGATTGCCTCATCCGGCGCGAAGAGTTGCTCGACGAACGAGGTGCGCGGGTTGCGGAGAATCTCAATTGGAGTTCCGACCTGCTCGATCGATCCCGCGTGAAGGACGACGATGCGATCCGCGAGGTGGAGCGATTCGTTTACGTCATGGGTGACGAATAACGTCGTGCTTCCGACCGTGCGAACGATCTCCAGCAACTCCGACTGCAGGGTTCGGCGCACGATCGCATCGAGCGCGCCAAACGGCTCGTCCATCAACAAGATGCGCGGCCCGGCCGCGAGCGCGCGCGCGACGCCGACCCGCTGCGCTTCGCCGCCGGAAAGCTCGCGCGGGCGGCGGTCGCGATAGCGCACCGGGTCGAGACGCACGAGTTCGAGCATGGCGTCGACCCGTTCGTCGATCTCGGCTTTGCTCCAACGCAGCAGCGAAGGAACGACGCCGATATTGCGCGCGACGCTCATGTGCGCAAAGAGGCCGGTGGCTTGAATCGCGTAGCCGATCGTGCGCCGCAGTTCGACGGCATCGATCGCCATGCTGTCGGAGCCGTCGATGAGGATGCGCCCTCCGGTAAGCGGTGCTAAGCGATTGACGGTACGCAGCAGCGTGGTCTTTCCGCATCCCGACGGTCCGACGAGCGTTACGAACTCGCCGGCAGCGATCTCGAGGTCGATGCCGGAGATCGCATCGCGATCCGCGCCCGGATAGCGCGCGCTCACGGCTTCGAATCGTAACGACGCGCCGCTCAACGAATCGAGCCCTTCAAAAAGGCACGTGCGACGTCCGCCGGATCTTGTTTCTCCGACTCGACCATTTCGTTCATTCGCGATGCAACGGCGCTTGTGATCTTCGGCGATACCGCGTTGAGCGTCGCGACCGCGCGGTCGTCGCCGAGCAGCGCGGCGCGCACGACCGGAGCCACGTTATAGGGCGGCCACAGATGCTTATCGTCGGCAAGCAGCTGCAAGTGATTTGCGGCGATCGCGCCATCGGTCGTAAACGCGGTCGCAACATCGGCGCGTCCGTCGAGCAGCGCTTGATATTTGAGTGCGATGTCGTACGTGCGCACGCTCTTGAAGTGAAAACCGCCGTAGCGCTTCTGCAATCCGGGAAGCCCGTCGGGGCGCGCCAGAAACTCTTGAATCGTCGCCAAGCGCAGACGCGGCGCCGCGGACGCTAGATCGGAGAGCGTGCGCAAATGGTAGCGCTGCGCAAGTGCCGCGGTCGTCGCGATGCCTTGCGAGTCGTTCATCGGTGAAGGCGCCAGCCATGACAGCCCGTAGCGCGCCGAGAACGCCTTGTCCACGATCTCAAACGTTTGCTCCGGCGTTGCCACGGGGGCGTGGTGCAGCACGTCGATGAGCGCGGTTCCCGTGTATTCCGGGTACAGATCGATGTCGCCGCGTTGGATGGCGGCAAGCGCAATCTGCGTCGAACCGAGATTGAGCCGCCGTTCGACCCGCATGCCCGCAGCTTCGAGCGCTTGTGCGTAGATTTCGCCGATGACGATCGATTCGGTGAAGTTTTTCGAGCCGACGCGAATGGAACCGCTTGTCGTGCAGCGCGCCAGGAGCGGAGCCGACGCGATCAGCGCGAGGGCGCGCGAGCGGGAAAGATTCATAGAGCGACCTCGACGTAGTGCGCTAAGCGCGCGAGTAAAAATTCTGCAGCGAAAGCCAAAAAGGCGACCGTCGCCGCCGCGGCGAGAAGCAGCGGCACATCGCCCGTCTGCAGTGCGCGGACGATATCATCCCCGAGTCCGCCTGCGCCGATGAAGGTTGCAAGCGTTGCACTCCCGATCACTTCGACGCTCGCCGTGCGAAGGCCGGAAAGCGCGACCGGCAAGGCGAGCGGAACGCTCACGCGTGCGAATCGTTGAAACGGGGTCATGCCGAGGCCGGTCGCAGCGTCGAGGACGGCCGGCGACACTGCGCGCAGTGCGACTTCGACGTTGACGACGATCGGCGGAAGCGCGAGGAGCGCGAGCGCGACGACCGCAGGCAGCGTGCCGATTCCGAAGACCGGGATGAGCAGCATCAGCAACGCGATGCTCGGGACGGTTCGCCCGATCGCCGCGAGAGCCAGTACCGTCGTTCGCGCGGGCCGAACGGCCCATGCGAGCAGACCGAGGGCCGTCCCGGCAAGTACTGCCGTGCTCAGCGCATCGATGCTCAAGACCAGATGGCGCCAAGCGTGCAGCAGGATGGTTGGCCACATACGGCTAGTGTTTTGAGCTTGGGGCGGAGAATCTTATCGAAGCATGCTGATGCAGCCTGACGTTCCGGCCGTACCCGCCCCCGCGACCCCCGCGCTCGACGATCCCCAACTGTTCTTTAGCCGTGAACTGTCGTGGCTGGAATTCAACGATCGCGTGCTCGAGGAGGCGCTCGATCGATCGACGCCCCTGCTCGAACGATTGAAGTTCGTCGCGATCTATGGCACCAATCTGGACGAGTTCTTTATGATTCGCGTCGCCGCGATCAAGCAGCAGATCGAGGCGCAGGTCGTGCGGCGCTCGGAAGACGGACGCTTGCCGGCCGAGCACTTGGCAGCAATTTCCGAACGCTTGCGTATCTCGCTGGCGTCGCAGATGGCGTTGCTTTCCGACGAGTTGCTCCCCGCGCTCGAAGCGCACGGCGTTCGCATCGTTCGCGTCGCCGAATTGGATGAAGATGCGCAACTCGCACTCGAGCGAACCTTCGACGACCGGCTCTTTCCGGTGCTCACGCCGCTTGCCGTCGACAGCGGCCACCCATTTCCGTATATCTCCAACCTCTCGCTTTCGCTCGCCGTCGAACTCGAGGAGCCGTCCTCTGAGGGCGTCGAGCTGCATTTCGCCCGGGTGAAGATCCCCCCGACGCTTCCGCGATTCGTTCCGGTCGAAAGCGCGCCGCCGGGCGAGCGCTGGTTTGTGCTCATCGAAGATCTTATCGCGCATCACCTCGACGCGCTTTTTCCCGGCATGGCCGTTCGCGAAGCCTATCTGTTTCGCGTCACGCGCGACGCGGACTTGGATCTGCAAGAGGATGAAGCCGACGATCTCCTACGCGCGATCGAGAGCGAATTGCAGCGGCGGCGCTTCGGCGAGCCGGTGCGCTTGGAGATCGAGCGGGGCATGCCCGAATACATGCGCGACTTTCTGCTGCAAGCGCTCGATCTCAGCGACGTCGACTGTTACGAAATCGACGGCTTGACCGCGCTATCGGACCTTTGGCAGATCGTCGGGCTTCCCGACTACGAGCAGCTCCGCGACGTCCCGTTCCAGGCATCGATTCCCCGCGTGCTGCGCGGAAAGACCGACCTCTTCGCGCAGATTCGCGAAGGCGACGTTCTGCTGCACCATCCCTACGAATCGTTTGACCCGGTCGTGCAGTTCATCCAGCAAGCGGCGCAAGACGATCAAGTGCTCGCGATAAAGGCGACGCTCTATCGCACCTCGGGAAAAAATTCACCGATCGTGCGCGCGTTGCTCGAAGCCGCCGAGAACGAAAAACAAGTGGCCGTCGTCATCGAGCTCAAAGCGCGCTTCGACGAAGAGAACAACATCGAGTGGGCGCGGCGTCTGGAGCGCGCGGGCGTGCACGTCGTGTACGGGTTCCCGGGACAGAAGGTGCACGCGAAAACGACGCTCGTCGTTCGGCAAGAGGACGATGGGATTCGCCGCTACATGCATTTCGGAACCGGCAACTACAACGAGAAGACGGCGCGGCTGTATACCGACTTGAGCCTCTTTACCTGCCGTCCCGAGCTTGGCGAAGACGTCACGCAGCTCTTTAACGCGCTCACCGGTTTTTCGCGCGTAACCGATTACGAAGATTTGCTCGTCGCGCCGGTGACGCTGCGCCGGCAGATCACGGCGATGATCGACCGCGAAACGGAACACGCACGCGAGGGACGCCCGGCGGGCATTCGCGCCAAGTTAAACGCCTTGACCGATCCCGACATCGTGCGCGCGCTCTACCGCGCATCGCAAGCCGGGGTGCCGATCGAGCTGCTCATCCGCGGAATGTGTATCCTGCGTCCCGGCGTGCCCGGCGTCAGCGATACGATTACGGTCACGAGCATCGTCGGGCGGTTCCTGGAGCACTCGCGGGTCTACGTCTTCGAGAACGGCGGCGAGCGCGAGGTCTACATCTCCAGCGCCGACCTCATGGGCCGCAACCTCGACCGCCGGGTCGAGTTGGGGATCCCGGTCCTCGACCCCGTGCTTTCCGAGCTCCTCACGAGCCAAATTTTGAGCGTGCTGTTGACGGATAACGTCAAGAGCCGCCAGCTCATGGCCAACGGATCCTACCAACGTCGCAGCCCCGAGGGCGGCGAAATGCATGTAGATGCGCAACGCATCTTCCTGACGCAGGCGCAGTCCGACGGCTGAAAATCGCCGGCCATAATCCGACTTTAATATTCTAACCCTACACTAATGGCGGGTCGCTGGGCCTTTGCGCCGAGCCTCCTTTTTGTTGCTTCCATTTTTGGAGGATGAGTTGAGTATTCTGACTCGCATCCTGGCTGTATGTGCGATCGTCGCGTTTTCCGTTGGACCCGTCAGTGCGGCAACGGTCTCGAACGCAGCGACGCGCGTCGCCCAGGGGACCGCGGGCGCAACCACCGGTGGCATCAGCGGCACGGCCGTCGATGAAACCGGCGCCCCCGTTGCCGGCGCAACCGTAACGGTTCGCGGCCAGCAAACCTATAGCGGAACGACCGATGCCAAAGGTTCGTTCACGATTTCTAACGTTGCCCCCGGAGTCTATTTCGTGTCGGTGTCCAAAGCCGGCTACGACACCGCAACGTCTTCCGACGTCGCGGTATTCTCCGGCGAGACGGCAACCTACAGCATCACGATGCACACCGCGACACTGACCTCGCTGCGCACGATCGCTAGCGTTCGCGTCGGCGCTCGTACGTCGTTTAACACGTCGCCGGCATCGGTTGATACCATCTCTTCGGCGACGTACCTGAACCAAGGTCAGACGCAAGTCACCCACGTCTTGAATCAGATTCCGGGCGTGCAAATTTCCCTTCCGGGCAATTCGGCAAACGGAGCCGTGCCGGGTGCGATCACGTTCCCCAACGTCCGCAACGGTCTTTCGTTCGAGACGGCTTCGCTGATCGATGGACATCCGCTGTCGGTCGGTCTCTATGGCGACTATGTCACCACGTTCTTGAACCCGGCTGTTTTCGGAAGCACCGATGTCATTAAAGGCCCGGGCGCAATGGCGCCCCAGGTCAACTATGCCATCGGCGGTACCGTGAACTTCCGTACGAAGGATCCGACCGCGACGGTGACGCCGACCTACACGTTCGGCTTTTCGAACCACGGCGGCTCGTTCTACGATCTCGGCGTTTCGAATACGCTGGGCCGTCTTGGCTTCGTTGCCGAAATCGCCGGAGAAAGCGAACCGTCTGCGCTCAACGGCCAGTCGTACTACTTCGATCCCGGGGCCGGGAACGTCGCCCTGCTCAACGGTAAGGAGCTCTTCGATAGCCCCGGCAAACAGCAGCTTCCGTACACGGCGAGCACGATCAACAACGGTTATCACGTGATCGCCTGCTGTGCGCAGCTCTACGGCGACTACAGCAACCAAACCGTGCTCCTCAAAGGCCGCTATAAGCTTTCCTCGGCCACCACCTTTACCGGCTCATACCTCGGCGGCGTGTCGTACGCGAATCAAAGCGGCAACACTTCGGAACTCAGTGCCAACTCGGCGTTCGTTCCCGGCGCGGCGTATAACCCGGCCGGCGGTCTTGCGACTGGCCCCCTTCCGGCGCTCTACAGCTTCTATTACAGCGGTGGGCAGGGCGAAAAGGAAATCAATAACGAGCCCATCCTTCAGGGCGAAATTCTTACGACCCTGAACAAAGACACGATCCTCGCTCGCTACTATCACGCGACGATCAATCGTCAGAAGTTCTACGGTACGAATCCGCTCACGCCGGAGAACGTGACTGTCCCGCTATGGGGCACGGCGAGTGGTTTCGCAGGCGCGTTCCAAGGAACGCCGCAAACGCTTCAGATTTACGACTACTACGATAACCCCGAGCTCGATCAGCTCGCGGGC
>DASSZO010000261.1:0-7653 GCA_035702815.1 Candidatus Aquilonibacter sp.
GCGCAGGCGCTTCTGCAAAATATCCCAGTGCAGTTCGAGCGTCTCGAAGATCTCGGGATCGGGCTTCCACCACTGGAACGTGCCGGTCTCGTCGGTCTTGCCCATCTTCTTGAGCTTTTGTACCGTGATGCCGCGCTCGAATTTCATCTCATAAACGTTGCCGTCGCGCTTGATGCGAGTGATCATCCATTCTGAAAGCGCGTTGACGACGGAAATACCGACGCCGTGCAATCCGCCCGAGACTTTGTATCCGCCCTTGCCGAACTTGCCGCCGGCGTGCAGGATCGTCATCACGACTTCAACGGCCGGCATCTTTTCTTCGGCGTGAATATCGACCGGGATGCCGCGGCCGTCGTCTTCGACAGAACACGAGCCGTCTTTATAAATCGTGACCGCCAGGTTTTTCGCATAACCCGCGAGCGCTTCGTCGACGCCGTTGTCGACCGCTTCGTAAACGAGTTGATGCAACCCGCGCTCGGACGTGTTGCCGATGTACATGCCCGGACGCTTGCGAACCGCCTCGAGACCTTTGAGGACCTCGATCTGTTCGCCGGTGTAATTGTTTGACATCGTTACTCTGTGTGTTCCGTTCCGTAAATGAGATCGTGCAGCTCGTCGCCGAGCACGTTGCGTACGGTCGCGGGACTGATCTTCTCGGGCGCAAGCTCGCTCTTCAACAAGACGTACGAACTCGCGATCAACCGTTCCGATCCGTCGCGCGACACCTTGCCGTTGTAACGAGCGCGCGAGAGCCGGTCCCACCATCGCGTCAGCAGGCGCAGGCGGATGCTCTCGTACTCGTCACGTGAAAGGCCCTCGACCAGGCTGGACGTTCCGGCATACCCGAGCCACGGAGCTTCAAAGAGAAGCCGCGAGACCAGGCGTTCCCGTTCGTCGTTTCGTGCGATCTCGCACGTCACGCAAAACGGGCCGGAATCAGGCGCGATCAAGGCGGTGCAGCCCGTACATTCTTTCCACCCGCGAGCGCGTTTGGCCCGCTGAACGCCCTCGACGTCCTCGCGCAGACGTGCGAGCGCCTCGTCCGCGGAAACCGCCGACGGACGCTCAACCCGTGTTGCTGCCTTCCCTGTAACCCGCTGCGGCGCCGAAAGGCTGCCGGGCGCGGCGATCGTGCCGATCCGAAAGCGAAGCTTCTCGATGCCCGCCTTCGGCAACCGGGTACGGATCGCGGCGAGAATCCGTTCGGACTCGCAGCTGAGCGCATGGCTCCAGCCGCTTCCTGCCGTTTTGATGACGAGTGCATCGCCCTCGACCTTCGTCGGGTGCGATTTGCGCGCGTTGTCCGCACCGACAATCTCGCCCCAGGACGCCCCGAGCAGCACGACGGGATCCGTCGCCTGCGTCGCGTCCCCGCTGCCGGGGCTCCAACCGCCCAAGGCCTGCCGCAGCTTTAGCACTGGGTCACCGTCGCGCGCTCGATGCCGTAGACCCGTGCGTCGCCCGGCAGTCCCGCCGGGAGGTGGGTTGCCGTGACAAAGGCCTGCACCGTATCGTCCTCGGCCTTGCGAAGGGCACCGACGCCGGTCAGGAATGCAGTGGCCCGCTCTTCGTCGAGTTCGGAGAGCACGTCGTCGAGCAGGAGCAGCGGAGCCTCGTTGGCGCGATCGCGCATGACGCTATATTCGGCAACCTTGAGCGCAAGCACCGCTGTCCGCTGCTGACCTTGCGAGCCGTAGGCTGCTAAGGCGCGCCCGTCGAGTTCCAGCCCGAGGTCGTCGCGATGCGGGCCCGCCACCGTCGTCTTGCGCATGCGCTCTTGATCGGCGACCGCTTTGAACTTTCGCTCGAGCGCCGAGGCAACCGCGTCGGCCGTCGGCGCTTCGAACGGGACGTTGGGCGCGTAGGTCACGCGCAGCGTCTCGGCCTCTTTCGTCCACTGCGCGTGCGTGCGTTCGGCTTCGCGGGCCAGTTCGGTGATGAAGTGATTGCGCGCGAGTACGATCGTCGTGCCGGCCTCGACGAGCGTGTTGTCGTAGATCGCGAGCAGTTCGGAATCAAAACTCACGTTGCCGCGTAACATCGCGGACTTTTGCTGCAACGCCTTTTGGTATCGCGCGAGCTCGTGGTAATACAGACGATCTTCTTGCGCGAGCGCGATGTTGATGAGCGCGCGGCGCAGCGACGGCGGTCCGCCGACCAGCTGCAGATCGGCCGGCACAAACGTGACGACCCGAATGCTGCCGAGAAAGCGCGCGTAGCGCACGCCTTGTCCGTTGATCGTGTATTGTTTGCGGGTTGCGCGCGCGGTCTTTGCAATCGTGCATCCGAGATGAATCACACCCGCTCGAATGCGCGCTTCGCCGCCAACGACGGCGAGTTCCAATCCCTCGCGAACGAGATCCGCATCGCGCGACGTACGAAACGATTTGCCGGTACCGAGCATCGCGATCGCTTCGAGCAGATTCGATTTGCCTTGCGCGTTCTGCCCGACGAATACGTTTAAGCCCGGCGCCGGATCCAAATCCAACTCCGCGTAATTGCGAAAGTTCGACAACCGGACGTGCGTCAATTGCATGCTACGGTGTCATCCTGAGATGAAATAGAAGAAAACGGCGGCCGCGAAGCCGCCGTTCGTTACGATCCTTCGACTGCAGCGCTTCGCGCTTTCGCTCAGGATGACACCTTATTGGCGAAGCGGCATGAGGACGTAGAGTTGTTGGGCGCCTTCGGTAGGTTCCATCGGGCGGATGGCCGCCGGGGAAAGCGGGCCGAGGAATTCGATGACCGTCTGTGCGCTCTTGACGTGATTGAGAATCTCGACGAGATAGCGCGCGTTAAACGCGATCGACAGGTCTTCACCGGTTTGTTCGACTTCGATCTCTTCGTACGCGTTGCCCGACACGTCGCTGCTCGCGGTGACGATCAGGGTTTGATTCGCGACCGAGAGTTTGACCATGCTGGCGCGATCGCCGGCGACGAGTTCGGCGCGGCGCAGGCTGCCGATGAGCGCTTGCGTGTTGACGGTCACCGAGCGGTCGAACTTGGCCGGAATGACTTGCTGGTAGTTCGGATACTGGCCGTCGACGAGGCGCACGGTGATCGAGGTGTCGCCGGAGGTCATCTGAAGCTGATTGCTCTGCGCCCCGAGCGCACTGACGGCGATCTGATCGGCTCCGCCGAGGTTGCGCGCGGCTTCGGCCAGGGCGCGCGACGGAACGATGTACTTCTCGGCGCCGGTGATGCCGTCATCGAGCGTCGTCGTGTACTTCGCGAGGCGATAGCCGTCGGTCGCGACCATCGTGAGGTTGTTCCCCTCGATCTCGAGCAGCGTGCCCATCAGGACCGCGCCGCGTGCCTCTTCGCTCGATGCGGCGAAGATGGTGGCGTCGATGCCGTCACGGAAGCGCTTGGCGCCGATCGTGAAGTGCGATCCTTTGGTGGCGGCGGGAAGCGGCGGATACTCATCGGCCGGCAGCGCGTGGAAGTCGTAGTTGCTGCGCTCGCATTTGACCGAGGCCCGGGTCGGCGTTCCGCTGAGCTCGAGCAGACCCGACGGCAAGTTGCCGAGGTAGCTCGAGAAGAGTTTGGCCGGAACCGTAACGGAACCGCCTTCGCTGATCTCAGCCTTGAAGGCTTGTTCGAGGGTCAGCTCCAGGTCGGTGGCGCGGACCGAGATCTTGCCGTCCTCCGCCTGTAAGAGGACGTTCGAGAGAATCGGCACGGTCGTGTGGGCGTTGACGACCTTGCTGGCTGCGCCGACTGCGGTTGCGATGTCCTTGGTGTTACAGGTGAACTTCATTATTCCACCGATGCTCCGCTCGCGTTAGTTCCGGGTAAGAATTATCTACTACCGCCGTAACAGTAGTAGTGCGGTGTATTTCGCGGATAACTCGCTTTTTGCTTGTTCCCATGCGGGTTTTCGCCAAGAATAAGCTGTGGACTTCCGGTCCCCGCGGATACACATAACCACCGTTTCGGGCACCCGTGCAGTTATCCACGCAAGGAGGCTCTCCTTGTGTCGGAAGTGCGTGCACAGTGAGGATGCGGCGGTAAAAAGAAATCGCCCGGGGGTACCGGACGATTGTGTTTCCTTTTGTACTGTCCCTCGACAAGCTCGGGATGACAAGACGGCGCTCGGGATGACAAGACCGCTTGCGATGAGCGTTAGGGGTTTTGGCACATGGCGATCAGTTGGCGGATCTTGTTGCGATAGGCCTCGTCGCGCTGCATTTGGTCTTTGATCTTGTCGCGCGCGTACATCACCGTCGTGTGATCCTTCTTGCCGAAATCGCGCGCGATCTGCGGTAGCGAGTAGTTCGTCAGCTCCGTCGCAATGTACATCGCGATCTGACGCGGCGCGGCCAAGCGTTGATCGCGACGGCCGTTGTCCATCTCTTTGACGGTCAGCCCGTGCGCGCTCGCGACCGTCTCTTTGATCTTACCGATCGTGATGCGCTGCAGCGGCGCCTGTGCGACGGCGCTCTTGAGCACTTCGGCCGCCAGGTCGAGCGTGATCGGCGACTTCGTCAGCGAGGCATACGCGACGACGCGGATCAGCGCGCCTTCGAGCTCGCGGATGTTCGACGGAATGACCTTCGCGATGAACGACGTCACTTCGTCGGGCACCGGAATCTTTTCGCTCTCGGCCTTCTTGCGCAGAATCGCTTCACGCGTCTCGATATCCGGCGCTTGAATGTCGGTGAGCAGTCCCCATTCGAAACGCGAGCGCAGCCGCGACTCGAGCGTTTGAATCTCTTTGGGCGGACGATCCGAACTGATGATCAGCTGACGCCCGGATTCATGCAGTGCGTTGAACGTATGGAAGAACTCTTCTTGCGTCGTCTCTTTGCCGGCCAAGAACTGAATGTCGTCGATAAGCAGAACGTCGACTTGCCGGTACCGGTTGCGGAACTCCGGCGTACGATTGTTTTGCAGCGCGATGATGAATTCGTTGGTGAATTTCTCGCACGTCACGTAGACGACGTTGGCGCTCGGATTGTCCATGAGCACCCGGTGACCGATCGCGTGCATGAGATGCGTTTTGCCCAGACCGACGCCGCCGTACAGGAACAGCGGGTTGTAGGCGCGCGCCGGTGCCTGCGCGACCGCTTGCGCGGCGGCATGAGCGAACCGGTTGGAGTTACCGACGACGAACTCTTCAAAACGATAGCGCGCGTTGAGGTTCGAGCGCAGAAGCTCTTCGGGCGCGCGGGCCGGCGCCGCGGCCGCGGGGGCTGCTTGCGTTGCTTGTGCGGCGGTATCGCCTTCGGCAACCGTAAAACGAAGTTCGCAACGCGCGCCAAAGACTTCGGCCAGCACGTCGGCGATCTGGGACTTCAAGCGGTTCTCGACCCAATCGCGCGCGAAATTGCTCTGAACGGACAGCAACAGCTCGTCGCCGTGCATCGATACGAGACGGATCGGCTTGATCCACATCTCGAAAATCGGCTTGGAAAACTTACGCTCGAGTGCCTCCAGCGCCGAATTCCAAAGCTCGTTCGAGATGTCGGAGTTGCCTGCCGCAAGCGCCATCCTCTGCGTCCCCATTGATCCAAAGCAAGTACTGGGACCACCAGTAGAAGTTGGCCGCGGCCGCTCTCCGTAGGGTCCCGTGAGGACGCTTTCGGTTGGCTTAATCAGGCATGGCTCCTGCGGGTTTTTGACCCGATTTTATCCACTTATCCACAGGGCTTGTGAAACGATTTTTCGGGCTTTTTCACGGCATCGCCCGCGATTTTTTCGACCCCTTGACAGCCGCGAAAAAGCCCGGTTTTGCGCGTCTTTTTCGCAATCTCGCGCGCCGGTCGGGTGGAGGTAATCCACAAGCTCATCCACAGGTGTGGATGACGAGGGCTGCCGGACGCCGGCGGCGACCAAGGTGTCATTGTTCCGGCAGGGTGAAAACGCCTTGACGGCGCCCCCCCGTGGCCCCTATACTTAGGCGCTGTGTGCCGCCTGGTGGGCGGCTATTTTTGCCTAGGAGTTTAACGAAGCTATGAAGCGGACGTTCCAGCCGCACAACCGTCGCCGCAAGCGCGTGCACGGATTCCTCGAGCGTATGTCGACCAAGAACGGCCGCGCGGTTCTTTCGCGCCGCCGTAAGAAGGGGCGTCACCGCCTGACGGTCTGATGCGCAGCTATGCCAGCCTGCGGCGCAGTTGGGAATTCACCCGCCTGCGTCAGCGCGGCCGGCGTATCGCCACCGGAGCCTTGACCGTCTACCGCGCCGACCCCTTACCGCAAGACCAGATCTCGGTGGTCGGCATCACGGTCGGCAAGCCGGTCGGAGGGGCCGTCGTCCGAAATACCGTTCGCCGCCGCTTGGCGGCGCTTTTACGCGAGGCGCTCGCCGGGCGCCGCTTGCGCGTGCTCGTCGTTGCGCGCCCCTCCGCCGCTACCGCCCCGTTTGCGCAGTTGCGAAACGAACTCGGCCGGGCATTGGTATAGGCACAGGCCGTGCGCGCGCTTCTCATTCTTCCGCTTCGTCTGTATCAGATCGCGATCTCGCCTCTGCTAGGGCCGCGTTGCCGGTTCTACCCGAGCTGCTCGCAGTACGCGATCGAGGCCATTTTGCAACACGGCGTGCTGCGCGGGGCGTGGTTAGCGCTCCGGCGTATCGCACGCTGTCACCCCGGTCACCCGGGAGGGGTCGACCTCGTCCCCGCTCGCGCGTGCCCTCCGCCTGAAAGGTAATCGTGCACACTCTTCTCGCTGCGGTAGCAGCAGTGGCGTCCGCTTCGCCGAGTCCCGCCCCCGCGGCCGCCCACGGCAACATCATCTCGACGCTCTTCGGCTGGATCCCAGTCCTCATCGCCAACGTCATCAACGTCATCAACCTTGGCGTTCATAACCTGGCGATCAGCCTGATTCTGCTCGCCGCGCTCATCCGGCTCGTCTTCTGGCCGCTCAATACGGCGCAGTTCAAGTCGATGCTCGGCATGCAGAAGATCGCGCCGAAGATGAAGCAACTGCAGGCACGCTACAAGAGCGATCCGACCAAGCTGCAGCAAGAGACGATGGCGCTCTATAAATCGGAAGGCGTCAATCCGCTTGCGGGCTGTCTGCCGATGCTGCTGCAGCTGCCGATTCTCTTTAGCGTCTACTACGCGGTCGTGACCCATCGCGATCTCTACGCGCAGACCGCGTTTCTGTGGATCGGCTCGGGGCTGTCGACGAACGCGCCGGTGCTCTTCGGCACCAAACTGTTTGCGGCGAGCCTTGCGGCGCCCGATCTGCTGCTCATCGTGATCTACATGGTCTCGCAGTACATCGCGATGCGCTTTACGACGATGCCGCCGACCGACGACTCGCAAGTGCAGACGATGAAGATGATGCAGGTGATGTCGCCGCTGATGATCGGCTTCTTCGGCCTCAAAGCCGGATGGCCGTCGGGCATGGTGCTCTACTGGCTCTCGTACAACATTTTCACGATGGGTCAGCAGCTGTATCTGATCAAGCGGTACCACGAGCCGCTCTCGTTCATCGATAGCGATCACGTCGTCACCGATACGCCGGTGCCGGTCAGCGGCAACGACGGCAAAAAGAAGTTGCCCCAGCAATCGGGCGCAGCCAAGACGTATAAAGTCAAAAAGAAGACGAAAGGCGCGAATTCCTAATGCTGTACGAAGACGATTTCGAGTTCGAAGAACAGCCGGCAAACCTCCGCGACCGGCAGATCCCCGGCAAGAACGA
>DASSZO010000107.1:0-2237 GCA_035702815.1 Candidatus Aquilonibacter sp.
TGCGAGACCGTGTCTTGCCAGACGGATTTGGCGCGCATGCGAATAACGCGCGTTTCAATCGTCGCACGAACTTCGAACTCGTCGCGGCCCACCGGTTCCTGGGTGAGAACGCACAAGCCGCCGCCGCTGATGTCGAGCCCGATCGCGGGCTTCTGCGTCAGCCCCCCGTCGACCGAGACGGTCGCGCGGTAAGGCTTCCGCTTGCGCGGATACTTGCGCCGGTTCGCATCCTTGCCGGTAAACCAGCCAAGAAGGTCGCTAAGCACGTAGGGTGGCTATTGGCTACCAACGGCGACGCGTCCCGCAAGCGTCGTTGCAACGAACGCGGCAACTTCGCTCGGGACCGTACCGCGCCCGAACCCGGCGTCGTAGCCGAGTTCGCTCGCCATCAGGTTGGTGACGCGCGGACCGCCGCAGATCAAGATGACGCGGTCGCGCAAACCCTCGGCTTCGAGCAACTCGGCGAGCGCCGTGAAGTTCTTGATGTCGCTGCCCTTTTGGGTGACGACTTGCGATGCGAGGAGCGCGTCGACGGCGCGCTCTTTGGCAAAGCGCACGAACTCTTCGACTGCGATCTGACTTCCGAGATTGAACGTTTCGAACGAGTGATAGCGTTCGAGGCCGTAATCGCCTTTGTAGCCCTTCATGTTGAGGATCGCGTCGATGCCGACCGTATGCGCGTCGGTTCCGATGCACGCGCCGGCGATCCGGATGCGCCGGCCGATCTTCTCTTGCACGAAGGCGTCGATCTCTTCCATCGACATCGACTGGGTCTTTGCCGACGGTGCTTTGATCGTCGCGAAGTCGATGCTCTGCGATGTACTGCCGTAGACGACGAAGAACGAAAACCCGCTCGCGATCTTGCGGCCTTCGACGACCTGCACGTCGGTGAATCCCATTTTCGTGACGAGTTGACGTGCGGCTTCGTCCGCCGCTTCGCTCCACTCGACCGGCAGCGTGAACGACAGCTGCACCTTTCCGTCGTTCGTCGCGTCGCCATACGGCTTGATCATCGAACTCATGCTGTCACCTTGTCATCCTGAGCGGAGCGCAGCGTAGTCGAAGGACCGCCGGCGAGCGCTTCTTCAAACGGGTTCCAGTAGCGCTCATCGCGTTCGAAGACGCCGTCGAATCCGCGTCCGCCGTCGGGCGAGCGTGACACGTCGGCAAACACCGCTGCTTCGATCGCATTCATGAGGCCCATATCGGAAACGCGATGCAGCAGCGATTCGCAGTCCGCGAGCACGGCCTGCGCGCGGCGCTCGATGATGCCGTCCGGTTTGAACGTGATCTCGTCGCCGAAATGCCTCGCGGTGTTCATAATGTAGCGCGCGTTTTCGATCGAAAGCGTACGATCGCCGAGGAACGGCGTGTGAATCGCTTCGGTCAGCATGCCGCACAGATGGATCGTCTGCTTCGTCATGACCGACGTCAAGTTGAACATCGCATCCATCAAGTGACCTTTGAAGATGTCGCCGGTCATATGCTTGGTCGGCGGCATATATTTGAGCGGCGCCTTCGGGAAGATCTGACGCGAGAGCTGTGCTTGCGCGACTTGATATAAGAAGCCGTCCTGCAGGTCGGGATTGATTTCGTACGCGTCGCCCAGACCGATCTGTTCGTCCGGCATGCCCGCGCGATGCGCGAACTCTTCGTTGATGAACTGTGATGCGAGGACGGCCGGCGCTTGTTCGACGGCATCGGCCGTCGTGAGGTAATTATCCTCGCCGGTGTTAATGATGATCCCCGACTGCGCGTTGAGCATGCGGCTGAAGTGCTGATCGATGAACGTGCGCTTCATGTTGATATCACGGAACAGAATGCCGTACATGGAGTCGTTGAGCAGCATGTCGAGCCGCTCGAGCGCGGCCATCGATGCGATCTCCGGCATGCAGAGTCCGCTTGCATAGTTGGTGAGCATCACGTAGCGGCCTTCGCGCTCGGAAATGTCGTCAAGCGCGGCGCGCATGATGCGGAAGTTTTCTTGCGTGGCGTACGTGCCGCCGAAGCCTTCGGTCGTCGGACCGAAGGGCACGAAATCGAGCAGCGATTGCCCCGTCGAGCGAATCACCGCGATGATCTGAGCGCCGGCTTCGACGGCGGCAACGGCAGCCGTGCGGTCTTCGTAGATGTTGCCGCTGGCAACGATGACGTAGAGCAGCGGCGGCGGCAGTTGCGCGAGGCGCGCCAGGCGTTCTTCACGCTCGGCGCGGCGCGAACGAATCGTGTTGATGGCG
>DASSZO010000217.1:0-7373 GCA_035702815.1 Candidatus Aquilonibacter sp.
GTTCCCATAATCAACAACCGGATCGCGCGCTTGGTGCCAAAGAACCGCTCATCGCCGTCGAGAACATTCCAACGCGATTTCGTCCCCAGCGCATAGAGCGTTCCGAGCGACAGCAGCGTGACGCTAAGTGCCGAAAAATACAGGAGCATCGCGATGACTCGGTCCGGATCGCTGCCCGCATGCAGAAACACCTGCACGAAATAGACGCCGAGCGCGAGCGATGCGAGCAGGACGAAATTGATCACGATCGCAGGCATTGTGGGCACGAAATAGAGCGAGAAGAGACGTTGATGACCGAACCACGTCGATGCGATCCACGCGAACGTCCAAAGATAGCTCACGAGCCAAATCGGATTGAGCAGAAGCTCAATCGCGTGCGCGGGGATGACGAGCGACAAGCTCAGGAGCGCGAGACTGAACCCCATGACCAGATCCGAGAAGGCCTCGATCCGGTGCACTAGGCGCTGCTCGCGCTCCTCGTGCTTGCTCATACGCTACTTGCGAAGTTGCCGCAACACGTACTGGAGGATGCCGCCGTGACGATAGTACTCGGCTTCATCCGGCGTATCGATCCGCACCAACGCTTTGAACTGCAGCGACTTGCCCGAATTCGGATCGGTCGCCTTGACCTGCACGTGCATGCGCGGCGTGATCCCGTTTTCGATGCCGGTGATCTCGAAGATCTCTTCACCGGTCAACGCGTACGTCGAGCGATCCGCGCCGGCCTCGAACTGCAGCGGCAGAATGCCCATGCCGATGAGGTTGCTGCGATGGATGCGCTCGAACGATTCGGCGATCACCGCCTTGATGCCGAGCAGATACGGTCCCTTCGCGGCCCAATCGCGTGACGAGCCCGAACCGTACTCCTTACCGGCAATGACGAGCAGCGGCGTTCCATCCGCTTTGTACTTCATGGCCGCGTCGAAGATCGACATCTGCTCGCCGCCCGGCAGATAGCGGGTGACCCCGCCTTCGACGCCCGGCACCAGTTGATTGCGCAAGCGAACGTTGGCGAAAGTACCGCGCATCATCACTTCATGGTTGCCGCGGCGCGCGCCGTATGAGTTGAAGTCCTTCGGCTCGACGCCGTGCTCCATCAAATACTTTGCGGCCGGCGACGTCTTGGCGATATTTCCGGCGGGCGAGATGTGATCGGTCGTGATCGAATCGCCGAAGACCGCGAGCACGCGCGCGTTCTTGATGTCGGCAAGCGGCGCCGGATCGGCCGGCATATTTTCAAAGTACGGCGGGTTCTTGACGTACTCCGACTTCGGATCCCAACCATAGCGCTCGCTCTTGGTCACTTCGAGCTTCGCCCAGTTGTCGTCGCCTGCAAAGACGTCCGAGTACCGTGCCTTGAACATGTCGTCGGTCACGCACGCCGTGACCGTCTTGGCGATCTCGTCGTTGCTCGGCCAGATATCTTTGAGATACACCGGTTTTCCGGCGTCGTCATGTCCCAGCGGCTCGCTCGTCAAATCGATGTCCATCCGGCCCGCGAGCGCGTAGGCGACGACCAGCGGCGGCGACGCAAGATAGTTCGCGCGCACCTGCGGGTGGATACGGCCTTCGAAGTTGCGGTTTCCGGAAAGGACCGCCGCAACGACCAGATCTTGATCGGCAATCGTTTCGGAAACGTCGCTCGGAAGCGGGCCGGAGTTTCCGATGCAGGTCGTGCAGCCGTAGCCGACGATGTTGAAGCCGAGCTGATCGAGGTACGACTGCAATCCCGCCTTGGCAAGGTAATCTTTGACGACCTTCGAGCCGGGTGCAAGCGATGTCTTGACCCACGGCATGCTCTTGAGCCCGCGCTGCACGGCGTTACGCGCGAGCAATCCGGCACCGACGAGCACCGACGGGTTCGAGGTGTTCGTGCAGCTCGTAATCGACGCGATGACGACCGATCCGTCAGCAACGTCCTTCTGCGTCAACGCGATCGTGGCCGTTCCGCCGCCGCCTTCACTTTCCATTCGCGCGACGGCGCCGCTCTTGGCTTCACGAGCGCCGAGCCACTCTTGCATTGCCGCGTTGAACGACGACTTCACGTCACCCAAGCTCACCCGGTCTTGCGGACGGCGCGGCCCGGCAACGTTCGGCTCGACCTCAGCGAGATCGAGGTGCAGCACATCGCTGTACTCGGCGTCCGGCATATCGTCGGTACGGAAGAGGCCTTGCGCCTTCGCGTACGCTTCGACGAGCGCGACGTGGTCGTCGGTTCGTCCGGTCAGACGCAGATACTCGAGCGTGCGATCGTCGATCGGGAAGATCGCGCAGGTCGATCCGAACTCCGGCGACATGTTGCCGATCGTCGTGCGGTCGGCGACCGGCATCGAGCTCAAGCCTTTGCCGAAAAACTCGACGAATTTTCCGACGACGCCCTTCTTGCGCAGCATTTCGGTAATCTTGAGCACGAGATCGGTAGCGGTCACGCCTTCGCGCAATTTTCCGTCGAGCCGGAAACCGATCACTTCGGGAATCAGCATCGTGACCGGCTGCCCGAGCATCGCCGCTTCAGCTTCGATTCCGCCGACGCCCCACGCGAGCACGCCGACGCCGTTGACCATCGTCGTGTGCGAGTCGGTTCCGACCGCCGTATCCGGATACGCAACCGCGTTCTTGTCGTCGAACGCAACGCCCGCACCGCCCGCGCCGAAGACGACGCGCGCGAGATATTCGATGTTGACTTGATGCACGATCCCCGTGTCGGGCGGAACCGCGCGGAAGCCGTCGAGCGCCGACTGGCCCCATTTCAAAAACGCGTATCGCTCGCGATTGCGCTCGAACTCCAGGTCGGCATTCTTCTCAAAGGCGTCGTTGTTGCCGAAGTAGTCGATCTGCACCGAGTGATCGATGACGAGCTCGACCGGCTGAAGCGGGTTGATTTTCTTTGGATCGCCGCCCATCGCCGCCATCGCGTCGCGCATGGCGGCGAGGTCGACGACGCAGGGCACGCCGGTAAAATCTTGCAGCAGCACGCGCGCGGGTCGAAACGCGATCTCTTTATCGGGGGCAGCTTTGGCGCTCCACTTCGCAAGCGCTTCAATGTCCGCTCTGGTCACCGACCGGCCGTCTTCGAATCGCAGGAGGTTCTCGAGCAGAATCTTGAGGCTGTACGGCAGGCGGCTGAGCTTGGTCAGGCCGGCCTTCTCGATCGCATCGAGGCGGAAATAGGTATAGGAGCGGCCGCCGACGCTCAGCGTGTCGGACGCATTAAAGCTGTTCGCGTGTGCATTCATGGCGTTAGGCGTATTTTGGGGTCGCCGTGGGCGTAGCCTTCGATTCCCAAGCGAACTTCGCCAGACAAAAGTCGCCAGAGCGGATCGGCAACGAGTTCCATCCGCCAGTGCGACAGCTCCAAGAGCGCGTCGAGCGCCTCCCGGGTGCGCGGCACTTCGCGTGCCACTCGTTCCAGGGTCGCGCGCGGCACTAAGAGGCTCTGCGGCAAGTCGTTAAAGCGGGCGATCTCGCCCACCACCACGCCCATAATCGCGGCTAACGTATCGCGGGTCTGCCCCAGCGGCCGCTCGGGACGGCGCGGCAACTCGTCTTCGGGGATCGCTTCGGCGCGCGCGACCGCATCGACGATCGAGCGGCCGAGTTGCCGCTTTGCACCCGCGTCGAGACGGCGCAACTGCTCGAGGTCTTCCACCCGCTTCGGGCGCAACGTCGCCAAGCCGCCGACCACGTCGTCGGCCATAATGTACTTCAACGGCAGATCGCGTTCGCGTGCGACCCGGTCGCGCAGCTTGACGATCTCGTTGAGGACGCCCAGTTCGCGGCGGTTCATCCGCATCGCCCCAGGAATCCTCAAATAGGCGCGCCGCTCGTCGGCGCGATAGCGTTCGATATCGCCGAGGGCCGCGCACTCCTCGAGCGCCCACGTCAGCCGGCCCGCCTCTTCCAAACGCGCGGTCAGCTTGTCGTACATCGGCAACAGATGAACGACGTCGTCGACCAGATACTCCAGCTGCTTTGCGCTAAACGGACGCGCCGACCAATCGCTGACCGTCTGCGATTTGGACAGACGGACGTGTTGAACGTCGCGCACGAGATCGGCGAGCGAAATCTGCATGCCGTATCCAAGAAACGCAGCCGCGACTTGACAGTCAAAAATACTCGAAGGAACCGCGTCGAAGCGTTCCGCGAAGATTTTCAAGTCCGACGACAGGGCGTGGCCGACGACGACGGTGTCGCTCAACGCATCGATGAGCTCACGCAAATCCGGCACGGCCAGCGGATCCACGATGACGGCGCCGTCGTCGAAGGCGAGCTGCACGACCATCAAGCGGGGCGAATACGTGCGCTCGGTGTGAAACTCGGTATCGAGCGCAACGCGCGGTGCTTGCCGCACGCGGCCGCAGAGCGCGTCGAGTGCGCCTTGGGTGTCGATCGTTTCAACGGAGTCAGTCACGGTTTCGGCGTCGCTTTCGGATGGCGTCGGAAATGAAAGTGCGGACGGTGCTTTTCGTAGTAAAGGTGCGCGCGATACTCGGTTTGATGAACGAAGCCCGTCACCCGGTCGCCGAAGATCGCCAAGAGCGTGCAGATGGGCACGGCGATCGCGCACATCGTCCACACGTGCACCCATACCGGAACTCGGAACGTCGCGGCGGTTGCGGTCGCCATCGTGCCCCCGAAGCCCGGAATGACCCGCACGGCGATCAGAAAGAGCGGCGACCCGACCGGGAACCGCTTGACCCACGGCGGGAGCCGCTGCAGGTACAGATCGAGATCCATGAGTTGCGACGCGTGCCGGTTGATGGCATAGCCGAGCAGTGCCGCGAAAACCAACCCGATCGCATTGATGATCGAGCCTTCGATCGGGCCGAAGATCGCGCCGTTCATGATCGCAAGCGCGTCGGTTACGGAAAACGGCGCGGATGCCACGAGCGCAAAGACCACCACGGCCAACAAAACGGCAAACGGCCCGAGGTTGCGCAACAACTGTTCGACGTACGGCTGTTTAGCAATGACGAAGCCGGCGAGCGTGAAGGACGCCGCCAGCATTGCCAGAGCCAAAAGGCGTTTGACGACCCGGTTCAACGGTAAGGAGGGACGGTGCGGCTACTCATTACGATTCTGTGCGGAGTTGGTCTCTACACCTCGGTTTTCATGCTTGCGAAGTCCGGGAGGGCTGCGCGGGGCGAGTTGACCGAACCGAGCGTCGTGCAGACGCCGCGCGCCCGCTTGCTGGGAGGGGTCTCGAATGCGGCGTTCGGCATCGCCTATTATCTTTTGCTCGGCCTCGGCGTGTGGCTGGCGACGCAACCCTGGCAGGCGGGGCTTCTCGTCGCGGCCAGCGTCGCGGCTGCCGCCATGTCGGTCGTCCTCGCGTATTCGCTGCTCTTCGTGACCCGAATGCCTTGCCCGTACTGCTGGACGAGCCACGGGGTGAACGCCATCTTAGCGATCTGTACAGTTCTCAACTTATTCAAAATAATATATTGGCACTGACGCAAGGCTTTGCTATTATCCGTGTCTCCGGTCTATGACGAAGGGCGGTTTCGCCGTTCGGGTCCGGAGGTTCGGATAGCCGGTGACAGCGTTAGTTCTGTTCGGCGCTCCCGGCAGACACAACAAAAAGGCCCCGCGAGTGCGGGGCCTTTCTGCTTACGCGTCTGCGCCGTTCATGGCGGTCACCCCCGGTCTCTCTTAGGCACGAGCGGGACGCCCACAACCTGTCATCCTGAGCTTGTCGAAGGACGCTCACAACCTGTCATCCTGAGCCTGTCGAAGGACGCCCACAACCTGTCATCCTGAGCCTGTCGAAGGACGCCCACAACCTGTCATCCTGAGCTTGTCGAAGGACGCCCACAACCTGTCATCCTGAGCTTGTCGAAGGATGCTCACAACCTGTCATCCTGAGCTTGTCGAAGGACGCCCCTCGACAAGCTCGTCCCTCGACAAGCTCGCCCCTCGACAAGCTCGGGATGACAAGAGGGGGCTACATGTTGTTGGTGGATTTGTTGAAGCCGTAGACGGTTGCGAGGTCGTGCATGGCTTGGTTGAGGACGGCGTGATAATCCGCGTCGGCGCCGATGCCGAACTTCTTGTCGATGTCCGTCATCACTTGATCGTGAATGCCGTGCGAAACGGCGCGATCGAGCATCACTTCGACGTTGAAGCCGTTGCCGGTCTGTCCGGCGTTCCACAATGCTTGAGCGAGCGCTTTTCCGTCTTTGGGATTCGGGTTCGGCGTCGACGGAAGCGCGATGCCTTTCGCCTTGACGATCGACAGCGTGTCGGAGACGACGAAGTTGAAGACTTTGACGAAGTTCGTCACTTTCGTGTCGCCGAATTTCTTTTTGAGCGACGCCACTTCGGCATCGGTCTTATCGCCGGCGAGTGCTTTGACCAGCGTCAGCGTGCTGAAATTCGAAGGACCGCCGCCCGCGATCACCATCGAAAGCGTGACCGGAAGCGCGGGTGCGCCGGTGTAGACGCAACACGAGCCCGAGAAGCGGGTGGGCTTGTCGACGACGTTGGGCATCATTGCCGCCATGGCGACAGTGGTGGAGCATGCGACGGCCAGCGCCGCGGCGACGAGAGTACGTTTCATTGGGTGAAGACCTCCTTTGCACCTCACTAACGGCGGTCTTCGCCCTTTGGATTTATTCGATGCGTTCGATCATCGCGCGATACCGCGCGTCGGTCGTCGGCGAACTGCTCAGCCACGCCCGCACGATCTCCGCTCCCACCGCGGCGGTTGTCGCTCGCATGGAAAGGGCGAGCACGTTGGCATCGTTCCAGGTTCGGGCGCCCTGCGCGGTCTGCGCATCCCCGCACAGCGCGGCGCGCACGCCGGCAACTTTGTTCGCGGCGATGCTCACACCGGTCCCCGTCCAGCAACACACGATGCCCGTGGCGCAGGTGCCGCGCGCGACCGCCTCGCCAACCGCACGTCCGACGGCCGGCCACGCGTCATCGTCGCCGGCGGCCAAGGCGCCGAAGAGCACGACCTCGTGACCGGCCTCGATCAGTACGCGTTCCACCGCCGCGGGCAGCTCGCCGCGTTCATCGCTGCCAAGCGCAATCTTCATCCTTAGTGAATTATCGTAATTTCGTTCGCGTTGATCGAGCCGTCACTATTGACCGTGCCTTGCACGTCGACGGTTTGTCCATCCTCGATCGTCGCGCCGCGCGGATTGATGACGGTTCCCTGATGCAGATGAATCTGCTTGTAGGTCTGGAGCGGCATCGCGATCTGCATGTCAAAGCGCCGGAAATACGTTACTTGCCCGCGGACGTGATTGGGGTCCACGCCCAGCGGCGCAACGACGTCGCCGGTAACTTTTTGAATGATCGTGTTGATCACACTGTTGACCGCGCCGGGCGGGACCGACGGCGCGGTGATGGGCGCGGCGGACGGCGAT
>DASSZO010000040.1:0-17453 GCA_035702815.1 Candidatus Aquilonibacter sp.
GATTCGAACTCACGGTACCCTCATCAGGTACGCCCGCTTTCGAGGCGGGTGCCTTCAACCACTCGACCACCTCTCCCCAAACGCTGCATCGCAGCGAAACCGTTACTACCGCGTCTCCGCCGTTATACCTTCATTTCCCGCGCGTTGCCGCTTTTGTCGGAAAAAGCGCTGTAATTGCGCGGCGGCTTCTTCTTCCAGCACGCCCGCGGTGACCTCGAGACGGTGATTCGTTTGAGGGTTACGCAGAATGTCGAACGCGCCGCCGTCCGCTCCGCCCTTTGGATCGCGGGCTCCGTAGACCACGCGTTTGATGCGCGCCGCGATCATCGCTCCGGCGCACATCACGCACGGCTCTTTCGTCACGTAGATCGTCGCGTCCGAGAGCCGCCACACGCCCAAGCGCTGCGCCGCTTCGCGCAATAGAATCATCTCGGCATGCGCGGTGGCATCCGGCCGCAGTTCCTTTTCGTTCTTCGCTTCGAGAACGAGATCGCCCGAGATGAGCACCGCCCCGATCGGCACGTCGCCCGCCGCGGCCGCGGCGTCGGCAAGTTCCATCGCGCGTCGGAGAAAGTGCTCGTCCGTCATTGGGCGGACCCGTTCTATTGCTTGAAGGTGATCTCCCCGAGTTGGTCCTGGAACGACTGCTGTACTTGCTTTTCATCCAGGAACCAAATCGCGTTTTGATTCAGGACGCGAGATGCATAGTCGGTGTCGCGCCCATCCTGCTCGTTTAGGAACTCCGGGAGCACAGGATCATGCTCGGCGCAGTCAGCGCACGGATGGTTCCAGAAGGTAGTCATGGAGCCGCGTTGCGTTCGCCGACCGCAGCTTTGCTTTTGCCGCTCAAGCGCGCGCGACGTATAGGCGCTTGTTTTCTAGGTAATGAATGGCATTCTCGCGCCCGAGATGACTCGAACATCCAACCTTCGCCTTCGGAGGGCGACGCTCTCTCCATTGAGCTACGGGCGCGCGTGGTTGCCGCGTTCGCGGCAACGGTCGATCGACCTATTCGGGCGTCGTTCCCGTCGCGGGAAGATGCTTGAAGAGATCGAGCTTGTGGTCGACGAGCGAGCGATAGAACTTCCGCACGCAGTCGGGGTGACCGAAGAAGTACGTCCTCGCGTAGGCGAGGTCGTCGCCGGAGCTATCCGGGACGTAGTGCGAGATCTCGATCTCCTCCATCTGATTCCGATCGACGGGGTGGGGACAGAAATCGCACGGGATGGTGGACATGGTTCCTAACTACCTCAAAAAACGCCCCGGAGGGGGCTGCCCTCAATCCTAGCGCATCCAGTCAATTCCCTTCACTACGATGGGAGTCGCGAGCGGCCGGCGCGCCGCGGTTGGCAAAAACAAGAAGGCGGCCCCTTTATGGCGGCCGCCTTCTTCACATGGTGACTCGGGTGTGATTTGAACACACGACCAAGGGCTTATGAGTCCCCTGCTCTACCACTGAGCTACCGAGCCATGCTGCGGACTGTGGTTTTCGACACCTGACTCTAGCAAAACCCGCAGTGGGCCGCAAGGCTCAAGGTCGTTTTTCCCGCTTCGCCGTAGAAACCCGGCGCCTGCCCCGCTTGGAGGGTCGGGATATCTTCCGTTTTCATTCTAGAAAGGCTTTACGATGCGGGTGGTCCTTGCCTCGCTGCTGACAGCGGTGCTGTTTTTCTCTTTCATGCCCGGCGCCCGCGCCGACGACGCGCAGTCGCTGCTCGCCAAGCACAAAGCGTTCGTCGGATGGCAGTTCGGCGACGGAACGTTCACCTCGTTCGACATGCAGCGCGACGGCGTGACCAAGAAGGGCCAGACCGATCGCGCGATCGAGCACCGCGTCGGCCTGGTGTACCGCCGCAACTACGGCGCCGGCAACGCTACGGGCTTTACCGGCAAAATCTTTTGGGGCACGACGCGTAACGGCTTCACCGTTCCCTACATCGGCGATGAAGCGCAGCGCATGCTCGCAATCGACGTCCTGATGATGGAAGGCACGACCGAACTGCCGGCCGAGCTTCACGGCAGCACGACGATCGACGGCAAAACCGTTCCCGTCGTCCGCGTAACGATGAAGGGCGCAAAACCGATCGATCTCGCGATCGATCCCGCAACCGGCGCCTATCTGCAGGCGACGGTCGATCCCGACGGCAGCCCCGAGACGATCTCGATTGCGTCCTACACGACGCTTCCTGACGGAAAGAAAATGATCGGCTCGTGGTCGCTCGACGGCGAACGCTACACGTACACGAAGATCATCCCGAATCCGCAACTCGTGGACAGGAATTTCACGCCGCCCGCGCCGTTAGCGTCATGGACGTTCGGCAGTGCCGCACCGGTTCCGATCGGCGTGACCGACGAACGCATCTACCTCAACGCAAAAGTCAACGGCGTGCCCGGCACGTTCGTCCTCGACACGGGCGCTTCAGGCATCTACTTGACCGACGAATTCGCCAACCGCGCGCACGTCAAGACGATTGGTACGGCTCGCGCGAGCGGAATCGGCGGCGACGTCAAAACGCTCAAACGTCAAGCGAAGACGATCGATTTAGGGAACGGCAACGTTCTTTCCAATGCGCTCATTTATACCGACAACGAAACCTATCGCGAAGGCAAGTTTAATCAAGAAGTCGACGGATTTTTCGGATTCGACTTCCTTGCCGGTGCGCGCGTGAGCGTCAACCTGGGCGCGAAGACGATGACGATCCAGCCGGACGACGAGGCGGCAACGGCACCGGCCGGCGGTTACGTCGTCAGCGTCGATCTTTCCGGAGACGTCCCCGTGGTACCGATGGAACTCGACGGAAAGGTCAACGTCGATGCGATTATGGACACGGGCAACGCCGCCGTCGGCGTTCTCGCATCATCAAAGATTCGCGATCACGGCGTCGTGATGGTGAGCGCCCTGCGCGCGCAAGGCGGCGACGGCTTGATTGCAAACCAAGGATTCTTGGGCGGAAATCGCACGATCGTCGGCATCGGCGGTGAGACCGAGCGCGTCTACTGCGGATCGCTCGACAAAGTGGTTATCGGACCATTTGTTTATCAAAACAACGGCGTCTGTTTGAGCGCCAATCAATCGCTCCACGACGGCCTGCTCGGGTTCGATTTTCTCAAGAACTTCGACTACATCTTCGACTACCATCACGGCACGATCGTGATGATTCCGCGCCGCAACAACTAAGTCGCCGATATGCAAAACGGCCCCGCAAATGCGGGGCCGTTTCGTACAATCCGCGGTCGGAGGGACTCGAACCCCCAACCTACAAGTTCGTAGCCTGTTGCTCTATCCAATTGAGCTACGACCGCAAATCTGCCGACGAGGCGACCACCGTAGATACGGGGTCGTTTTTTGTTTCCCTGCCGGCACGCTGGCGGAGAGAGAGGGATTCGAACCCTCGATACGACTTTACATCGTATAACGGTTTAGCAAACCGCCGCCTTCAGCCGCTCGGCCATCTCTCCCGGTACAGCGCACGACTATACCACAGAAGCGAGCTCGAAACCTATACGACTTATGCCGTAGGCGCCGTCGGGCCCGTCATCGGCGGTTCGTCGACGAAGACGGCCTGCGCCGCGGGCGCTGCCGGCACGGCGCGACGGTTGCGGCCGAGCAAGGCGTCGATTCCGAGTACGCGCCCGGTTGAGAGCACGAAGTTCATGAAGCAGAGCACGAACGCCGTCGCGTCGATGCCCGACCACAAACTCAAGTGATTCCAACCGCCCTTCGCGCTCAAATAGTTGAGCGCGAGCAGCATGCCGATCACCGCGCCGGTGCGCGTGTAGAATCCCAACAGCAACAGGCAGCCGGTAACGACTTCGCCGACGCGCACGATCTCGGCAAAGATCGTCGCGTGCGGCAGCACGACGGCGGCTAGAAACGTTTGATAGGGGCCGCTCGTATTCGAAACGGCGTTATTCACGAATGCCTGCATCATGCCGCTCGGCGGCATGAACACGTCGCTGTGGGTGAATTTCGGAATGCCGTGCATCAACCAAAACGCACCGGTGTAGAGACGCAAAACGGCGAGCCAGAATCCGTACGTGGACGAGGACGGAAGCTTCATGCAACAACCTCCTTCGCAGCCGTTGCAAGGCGCGCAATCACCGTTGCCGCCTCGCGCGCAGCGTTCGGGCGACCGTAGCGCCGCGCTGCTGCTATCATTCGCCTGCGGCGCGCCGAATCCGTTAAAACCTCGATGAGCACGCGCGGCAGATCGGCAACGGTGCGCGCGCGAACGGCTGCGCCCCACTCGGTGAGGACCTTCACGTTGCGTTCTTCCTGTCCGGGAAGAGGCTTACATAACACGAGCGGCACCTCTGCCGCGAGCGCCTCGGCCGTGCTCAAACCGCCGGGTTTGGTGACGAACGCGTCGGCGGCGTGCATGTAGTCGTAGACGTTGTCCACAAAGCGCAGCACGCGCACGGGATAGGCAACGCTCTCCGCGGCGGCTAGCACCTTCGCTTCCATACGCTTATTGCGCCCGGCGATGACGACGGCGGCCATGTGCGCCTCGACGTCCTTCATCGCGCGCAGCATGCCCTCGAGCGGCCCGAAGCCGAGTCCGCCGCCCATCATCAACGCGATTTGGCGATCGACCGGCAACCCCAAGCGCTCGCGCAGCGCCGCCATCGGTTCGTCCGGACGCAAAAAGTGCGGATCTACCGGAATCCCGGAAACGATAATGCGCGACGCTTCGATTCCGCGCGAAACCATGATATCGCGCATCGCGTCGGTGCTCACGCAGTACGCGTCGACGTTGTCGTGCATCCAGAACGTATGCACGGCGAAATCGGTCACGATCCCGACAACCGGCGGCGCATCTGCGTACATCCGCTTGTATTCGGCCATCGCGCCGCTCGGAAACGCGTGCGTGCACACGACGACGTCCGGGCGCTCCTTTTCAAAGAGCGCCCGAAGGTTGCCGGCCGTGAACTGATGGGCCCACGTGCGAAACGGACCGACTTCGGTCGCGCGTTCGGCCCGGTTGTAGATATAACCGTACATCTGCGGAATCGTCTTGACCATCTGCAGATAGCCTTCGGAAACCACGCGCGACACGACGAGGGCCGCGTATTTGTACGAATCGACGATCGTCGTTTTTACCGACGGGTCGATCTCGCGCAGCGCACAGGAAACGGCCTTCGCAGCCGAGGTGTGTCCGGCGCCGACGCTTGCCGAGAGAAAGAGGACGCGGATTACGTCTCTCCCCCGCCCTCGTCGCCCGCTTCTTCTGCAAAGACGAGAAACTCGTCGAGAATCTCTTGCGCCAACTCGTCGTCTTCGAGCAGATTGCCCTCGAGATCGGTCACGATGAACTCGCTCTCGGATTCTTCGTCTTGCGGTTCGTGCATGAGCACGGCATACGAAGAGCCGTCTTCGGGATCTTCGAGAATGCCGACGACCTCGAACGGCAGTTCACCGCCGTCTTTGGTTTCGATATGGAGCACTTCGCTCAGTTCGAGCGGTCCGCTCTTGGCTTCGCCGTTGTTGGTCGTCATCGTAGCTCCTCTGGCCGTTAGTGTAAGCACCGCGCCACGTTGGCTTGGTGCTCCGAAAGCGTCTTCGCAAAGACATGGTGCCCGTTCCCGCAATACACGTAATAGAGCGAGTCGGTAGCCGCCGGGTGAAAGGCCGCCTCGAGGGAGGCTCGGCCGGGATTGGCGATCGGGGTGGGCGGCAGCCCCGCGTGCAGATAGGTGTTATAGGGCGAGTCGATCTTCAGATCGGCGAACGAAAGCTCGGTCTTATGCTCGGGCAGGGCGTATTCGATCGTGGCATCGACCTGCAAGGGCATATTGAGCCGAAGGCGGTTGTAGATGACGCCGGCGATCATCGGGCGATCGGCATCGATTTTCGCTTCGCGTTCGATCAGCGAGGCGACGACCACCCCTTGCGGCACCGTGACGTGCAAGGCCTTCGCTCGCGCCTGCGCATCGGCGGGCAGCTCCTTGAAAAATTCGTCGGTGAGCTGTTTCTCGATTTGGACCGGCGTTGCATCGAGCGGCACCAGATAGGTGCTCGGGAACAGGAACCCTTCGAGGTTCTTCGTTTTCGTGCCGTCGACGTCGAGCGGCGTGCTCAGAAACGAACGCTCGAACGTGCTCGCATCGCCGATCCCGTCGGCGCCGAGCCGTTGCGCGATCTGCTTGGCGGTAAACCCTTCGGGGATCGTGACCCACGTTGCAACCTGCGCGCCGCCGGTGAGCAGCGAATGTAACACGTCGGATGCGCTCTGATGCGCGGGGAAGCGAAATGCGCCCGCATGCACGTCGACGTCGGCATGTTCGGTGCGCGCGAGCAACCGGAACGCGGTCGCGTTGCCGATGACCCCCGCGTCCGCAAGCTGGTGAGCGATGTCGCTGAACGTCGAGCCGCGCTGGATCACGACTTGCGTCGATTGCGCCGGATGCGACCGGTCGCCGTAGACACTCCACCACGTCCACATGCCGGCGAGAATGACGCACAGCAGGACGATGAAGAGGACCATGCCGAGCGTTCGGAGCACGCGCATCATGGGCGCGCGTTCCGGCGGCGCGTAAGGAAACTTTCCAAGATCAGGGCGGCGGCCATCTTATCGACGACCTCCTTGCGCTTCTTGCGCGAGACATCGGCCGCGATAAGCGTCTTGGTCGCTTGCGCGGTCGTCATCCGTTCGTCCACTCGGTGGATGGTACCCGAAAACACGCCCTTCAGTTTCTCGACGAACGCATCCATCTTTTCCGCCGCGATCCCGCGTTCGCCGCTCAGCGACACCGGATCACCGACGACCAGCTCGCGGACCAGATAGGATTCGAAGTACTCCGCGAGGCGTTCGAGATCGGTCCGAAGATTGGTCCGTTCCAGCGTGCCGACCGGCAACGCAAAACTTTCCGTGGGGTCGGCAACGGCAATGCCGATGCGCTTGCTCCCGACGTCGAGCGCCATGATGCTCATAGCGTGGTGACCGAGGCTTTCGGCCGACGTCCCAAATGATGCGCGACGAGCAGTTCGATCGCCTCGGTGACGCGCGGACGCGCCGACAGTGCCGCGCCTTTGCGTCCGCGCGGAGTCGAGAGTTCGCGCACGTTCTGGAGATCAGCCGCGTCGAGTTCGATGAGATCACGCCAGCGCTCGCGGCAGCGGTCGCAGATGAAGCCGCCGGCATCCGGATCGACCCACGCGCGCTCGTTCTCGAAGTCGCGCGCGCAACGGACGCAGGCGTCGACGGGCGGCTCGAGGCCGAGCGCCGAGAGCAAACGCAGTGAGAAGCGCGGAATCAACGTGCGCGGCGCACCGCTCGCCGCAATCGCTTGCAGCATGCCCGCGAGCAAATCGTACACTTCGGGAATGGCAAGACCCGGTTCGCAGAATGCGTCGAGCAGTTCGGCGACGAGTTGCGCGACGGCAAATCGATCCGGTTCGACCAGCGCTTGCCACGGCGCGTTGAGAATGTCGGCGTGAACGATGACGTCGAGCGAGCGCCCCCGATGCATCTGCAGTTCGCACTCGTTACCGAACTCCAAGCGTCCGGCGAGATGGCTTTTCGCGCGTCGGATGCCTTTGGCGACGGCATCGAGCTTGCCGCTCTCGCTGGAAAAGAGCGTGACGATGCGATCGGCTTCGCCCAACGGACGCGCGCGTAACACGATGCCGCGGGTCTTATACGAACGGGTTGAAGGAATGCGGTAACAACTCCGCCACCGTCGTCGTCACCGGGCCGTCGGGGCCGGTAAACACGACGGTCATCGTGGGATTGAATTCGGCGAGAACTTGCCGGCATGCACCGCACGGGCTGGTGAGTTCGCCGTCGGGACCCGCCACGGCAATCGCGACGAACTGACGGAACCCGGCTGAGACGGCAGCGGCGACCGCCGCGCGTTCGGCGCAGATGCCGAGGCCGTAGCTTGCGTTCTCGACGTTCGCACCGAGAATGACGTTGCCGTCCCCGATATCGAGCGCGGCGCCGACGCGAAAATTCGAATACGGCGCGTACGCGCGATCGCGTACGTCGCGCGCGGCGGAAAGCAACTCGTCGAGATCAGGGGACGACGTCATGTTCCTCATTCACGGGTTCGCCTTCTTCTTCGGCGGGGTGCGGATTCGTGTAGACGCGCACGCTCAAGATGCGCCGGCCGCGGGTCCGCTCTACCTTCAACCGGGTGCGGCGATCCGCCTCGATCTCCTCGCCCTCCTTGGGCAGGCGACCAAAGAGGCCGACGACGTATCCGCCGATCGTTTCGAAATCCTCGGTCGGAATCGACGTGCCGAGCGCGTCGTTGACGTCGTCGATATTGGTACCCGCTTCGACGACCGCTTCGTTCTCGGAAACGATGTGGATCGGTTCTTGTTCGTCGATGTCGTGCTCGTCGCGGATCTCGCCGACGATCTCTTCGAGCAGATCCTCCATCGTTACCAAGCCGGCCGTTCCGCCGTACTCGTCCATCACGATCGCCATCGAAAACTTATTGCGCTGCATCTCGCGCAGCAGTTCGGCAATCTTCTTCGTTTCCGGAACGTGCTCGACCACGCGCATGAGCGCGCGAAGGCTGGTCTGCGCAAGCGTGCCGTTCGAGAGCGCGATGAGCAGTTCGCGGTCATGCACCACGCCGATGATGTCGTCTTTCGATTCTTGATAGACGGGAAGCTTCGAGTAGCCTTCGGCGATGACGACGTCGAGCGCGCGGCGCGGCGAGTCGTCGATCGAGACCGCCACGATCTCCGGCCGCGGGGTCATGATCTCGCGAACGATCGTGTCGCCGAACTCGATGACCGAATGGATCATCTCGCGCTCTTCTTCTTCGATGACGCGCTGTTCGGCGCCGACGTTAACGAGCGCTCGAATATCTTCCTCGGTCACGTACATGTGCTGCGTGTGCTTGATGCCCGCGACGCGAAGCAGTAAGTTCGCGACGAAGATGAATACGCCGGTGATCGGGGAGAGGATCGCATTGGCCAGACGCATCGGTTTGGCGAGCAGCAGTAAATAGCGATCGCCGGCGGCGCTCGAAAGCGTCTTGGGAATGATCTCGCCAAAGAGCAGGATCACGATCGACATCACGACCGTCGACCAGATCGCCGGATTGGGCAGTCCCAGATCGATCGCGATCGTCGTCGCAAGCGAATCGGAGGCGAGCAGTGCGATCGTGTTGCCGATCAGGATCGAGCTGAGCATGTGGCTCTTCTCGTCGACGATCTTGACGACGTCTTCCGCGCCGCGAACCTTGCCGTCTTGGAGCGTCCGCGCGCGCAGACGCGAGACCGCCACCAGGGCCGTCTCCGAGGCCGAGAAGAACGCGGAGAAGAGCACCAATACGACGAGGGTCGCAATTTCGAGCCAGTTAGGGTGGGCCGACGTCATACGTTCTCGCCTCTTTCGAGGTCGACCGGGCGCGGCCCGCGCCTTCGGTAGGGGTCTTTCTTCAAATCGCGGCCATTATAGCATAAGGTGGGGGCGCGCCAAGAGGTAGATTGCCAGGGCGGCCACGGTACCGAGCACGGCACCGGCAATCGCCTCGGCGACCGAGTGGATTTTGGACTCCACGCGGGACTGGGCGACCAGAAATGCGACAAAGTACCCCAGCAACGCCGCAAGCGGCCGCTGATAGAGGAACGCCAGGAGCGTCGCCGCTGCAAAGGCCAGCGCCGCGTGACCGGAGACAGCGCCGCCTTGGAGCGCCGAACCCCTCCCCGCCCACGCCTTGGCGAAGATGGTCATGATCGCGACGGCAAAGAGCACGACGAACGCGATATTGCTGGGGACGGTCGCCACCGCCGCAAAGACCCGCTGGCCGCCGTTGATGATGCCTTGGTAGAAGACGAGATATCCGACGACGACGGCCGCCAGCGACGCGACGAGCACCGCTCCGGCCGCCGCGTCTTTGGCCGTCTTTGCCAGCGGATGATGGGTGACGGTGAGCAGATCGACGATCGCTTCGATCGCCGTGTTGAGCAGCTCGAGCGCGAGGACGAGCGCGACCAGTACGACGAGTGCGACGACGTACGAGCGATCGAGGCGCAGGAACAGCGACGCGAGCACGACGAGCAAGCCCACCATGAGATGGATGCGCATGTTCTGCTGCGTGCGCGCCGCATACATGATGCCTTCGAAGGCGTGATTGAACGAACGCCAGAGCTTCATGCGTCGGCCTCATCGTACGGCCACGGCATGGCGATGGCGTCGGCAAGACGCCGTTCTTCACGTCGCATCGCGCGCGCTTCGGACGGCACTTCGTGATCGTGTCCCAGTATGTGGAGCAATCCGTGAATGAGCAGACGATAGATCTCGCGTTGCAGCGGCGCGTCGTAGTCGGCCGCCTGCCGGCGAGCGGTATCGATGCTGATGACGATATCGCCGAGCAACCGTTCTTGTGAGAACGGTTCGGGTTCGAGCGGAAAACTCAGGACGTCGGTGGGTTTATCTTTGCCGCGGTGCTCGCGGTTGATCGCGCGGATCGTCTCATCGTCAACCAGCGTCAGCGAGATTGCCGCATCGGGCTCGTCGACCGCTTCCAGCAAGGCTTTCGCCGTCGTCTTGAGCGCGCGGGCGTCGACGCCGCTGCGCTTGACCTCATTCCGATAGTGAACGTGCATAGGCGCGGATGATGCTTGCAACGAGCGGATGGCGCACGACGTCGGTCTCGGTCAACTCCACGACGCCGATGTCGTCGAGCTGCGCAAGGCGGTGCGCGGCGTCGCGTAAGCCGCTGCGCGCGCCGTGCGGCAGGTCGACCTGCGTCACGTCGCCGTTGACGACCATCTTCGAACCGGCTCCGAGCCGGGTGAGGAACATCTTGAGCTGATCGGCGGTCGCGTTTTGCGCTTCGTCGAGAATGATGAACGCGTCGTTGAGCGTGCGCCCGCGCATGTACGCGAGCGGCGCGACTTCGATCGTTCCACGCTCGAGATATTTCGCGACGATCGCACCGTCCAAGCAATCTTCGAGCGCATCGTAGAGCGGACGCAGATACGGATCGACCTTTTCGCGCAGGTCGCCGGGCAGAAAGCCGAGTTTCTCGCCCGCTTCGACCGCGGGACGAGAAAGAATCACGCGCGAGATCTCACGATTCTTGAGCGCGCGAACGGCCATCACCACCGCAAGAAACGTCTTTCCGGTACCCGCCGGGCCGATGCCGATCGTGAGCGTGTTCTCTTCGATCGACCGCACGAGCGCACGCTGTCCGGCCGTCTTCGGACGGATTTCTTTGCCGCGATTGGTACGCAGCAACGTTCCCGGCAGCGCTTGTCCGCCGGGCGCCTCGGACGCATCGCTCACCGCGAGCGCGACATCGTCGGGCGTGATCTGAGCGCCGTCAACCGCGGCGTCGAGCATCCGCCGGACGGCGTGCTCGGCACGATCGACGTTCTCGGACTGCCCCGCGAGCAGCAAGCGGTTTCCGTCGGCACGCACTCGCACGTCGAGACGGTCCTCGAGTGCCGAGAGATTCTGGTCGAATTGTCCGAAGAGCCGGACGTGATCGGTAAGGTCGCTTAGATCGATGGTTCGCTGTGCCGTGGACTCCAGATCGATTGCTCCTGCAGGGCTTTAGGCGGTCCGAGGACCTCGGCCGCGATCATCGCCCGAACGAGATTCCCTGGGTCGAACATACCACGAAAGGGCGGGGTTCCATGCGTGGGCGACGCCGTGGGGCGCGAAACCGGCGCGGGCGCTGCGGCCTTCACGCGCTGCGACGGCGCGATGACCGGCGGCACCACGACAGGCTCCGGCGCCGCCGGGGGCGTCGGCGGCATCGCTTGCACGATGATCGTCGACACCTTCGGACGGCGCGGTTGGACCGCTTTCTTCGATTTCGAAACCAGGCTGGAAACCACGCCGATGACGACGAGGACGATCCAGATCCCGGTCTCGATCGAGACGTGCGGCATCGGCTACTTCCCTGGCTGCGAGGGCGGTTCGCTACCGCCTTGCTGCGCGTCGGCATTGCCGCCGATCGCGTCGCGCATGCCGGTATCGGCCTGGATGTTCTTGAGGCGATAGTAATCCATCACGCCGAGATTTCCACTCTTGAACGCGTCGGCAATCGCAAGCGGAATCGACGCTTCGGCCTCGACGACCTTCGCGCGCATCGCTTGGGTCTGTGCCTTCTGCTCCTGTTCCGATGCCATTGCCGCGTATTGCCGCTCCGAAGCTTTCGCTTGCGCGATGCGCCGGTCGGCTTCCGCTTGCGACGTCTGCAGTTCAGCGCCGATGTTTTTGCCGACGTCGACGTCGGCAATATCGATCGACACGATCTCAAAAGCCGTACCCGCGTCGAGTCCCTTGGTCAGCACGTTCTTGGAGATGCGATCGGGATATTCGAGGACTTCTTTATGATCGACCGCGGCGCCGACGGCGGAGACGACGCCTTCACCGACGCGCGCGATGATCGTCTGTTCGCCGGCACCGCCGACGTAGCGATCGAGATTGCTGCGGACCGTCACGCGCGCTTTGACGTTGAGCTGAATGCCGTTCTGGGCAACACCCTGGAACGTCGGCGTTTCGATGACCTTCGGGACGACGGAGGTCTGCAGCGCCTCGACGACGTTGCGCCCGGCGAGATCGATGGCGGCGGCGCGCTGCCATTCCAGCGGAATCTGCGCGCGCTGCGCGGCGATCATCGCGAGCGTCACGTTCTCGACGTTACCGCCGGCCAGATAGTGCGATTGCATTTGATCGACGGTGAGGTTCAACCCCGCTTTGCGCGCCCGCACGTAGTTCGTGACGATGACGCCCGGAGGAATGCCGATCAGCCGCATGCGCACGAGCGAGATGATGCCCAGCGGCACCCCTGCCGCAATCGTTCGAATCCACAGTCCGATCGGAAAGTAGTAGAGGAACATCATCAAGAGGATGAAGGCGACGAAGATAATCACCGCCGCTCCAACTGCAATCACGTCTATTAACTCCTTGTAGCCTGCGCGTTCGCAGGCCCGTTATTTGTAGCTCGGGAGGGATACGGGCTCGACGAAGATGCGCGCGCCTTCGACCCGGGTCACGCGGATTGGGGTTCCAGCTTGAATGAACTCACCCTCGGTCAACACGTCGACGCGTTTCCCATCGATCGCCGCAATACCGGCCGGACGCAGATACGAGGCAGCCGTTCCGATCGCGCCGCGAAGCGACGTGAAGTCGGCGCTCGTGACGTAATCGGGCCCTTGCGCGGCCGAGAGCGTGAGTTTCTGCATCCACGCATTTTCCGGAAACACGCGGGTCAGCATCGCAAACGCGATGACGGTGAGGATGATCGCGGTCGATACGCTTTCGATCGCGACGAAGAAAAACGGAATGCCGAAGGCGAGCAACACCGCCGCAAGCAGCGCGAGCACACCCAGTATTCCGGGCAGTCCATGACCGGGTACGACGTGCAGTTCCCACAGGATGCCAATGAGCCCGATAACCGCCAGCGCGATCACTAAGCCGTTCGAAAATCCCGCGTACACGTGCGTGCCGAAAAACAGCGCGAGCGAAGCAACGCCGATCGTTCCGGCGATGCCGTGAAGCGTTTGCATCTCCAGAATGAGGCCGAGCATGCCCAGCGTGAGCAAAATGCTGCTGATCGCGGGCGTGGTCGCAAAGCGTGCCAGTTCTTCGCCCCACGAATACTGCGGCGAAATCTGGGGCGCATCGGCAAGATGCTCCATAGCCAGCGCGTCTTTGAGTGACGCGGCTTGACCCTGCGCGATTCCCGAGCGCAACGCGTCGGACGTATTGAGCGTCAGATAGGCGCCGGCCGGTTTGTAATCGGGCACGGAAACCTTCGGATCGACCATCGCGGCGGCCAGCGTCGGATTGCGATGATTGCGCTGCGCCGCCGACTCGAACTCGGCCTTGAGCGCGGAGACGATCTCGGCCGTGGTCGGATGGGGCTGCGCCGCGCCGATCGACGCGCCGGGCGCCATGATGATGGTGCCGGACGCCATCGAGATCAACGCCGCCGACGAGTACGCTCGCTTGGAGACGTACGCGATGACCGGCTCTTTGGCGTTGTAGAGCGCATCCTTGATCCGGAATGCGTCGTCGAGTAGGCCGCCCGTGCTGTTGACATCCAACACCACCGCGCGGGCATGCTGATCGTTGGCCGTCGCAACGGCGCGTTCGACCAGATGCGCCATCCCGTCGTCGACCGTACCTTGAATCGGCACGACGACAACCGGCGCGTCGCTCGCGGCGCGCGCAAACGCTCCGAACCCGACGTTGGCCGCCGCAAAAGCCACCAAACCCACCGCCATCGTCACCCTGAGCCGTTGGAAGGGCACGCGGAGCCTATCGAAGGGTTTCATGGCATTGGATACTTCAGTTTTTGACCGGGGTTACAGCCGGTAGCGTTCCAAGCCGCGACGCGCTCAACTCGTGCCCGAAGGCCTGGTAGGCCGCGTACGCCGTGCGATACTCGGCGTCGATCCGCGCGTAGAAATTCGCCGCCGACGGCGTCACGATGCCCTGGACAGGGAACGACTCGAGCGACGTGAGCGCGCCGTCGAGGTTTTCGCGCAGCGAGCCCGGCCGCGAGACCGAGTCTTCGCCGTTGGTATAGGCTGCCGTGAGGCGTGCGACGACTGCGGAGCGGCCCTTCTTCGCACGATCGAGCTCGGCCGATGCCGGTGCCGCATCTAAGGTCTTGCCGACGGCGTCGAGGTTGTTGAGCATTTGATCGACGCTCGAGTAGATCGCGTTGAGTTTCGCAAAAGCATCATAGCTGCGCTGCATCTGCGCGAGCGTCAGCGTCGCTTGCGGATCCGGTTTGACGACGAAGGATTGCGTGAACGTACGGCCGCCCAGCGTCGTGCGAACGCGATAGGTGCCGGGCACCACCATGGCGCCGTCGTCGGGGCCTTTGAAGGCGGGGTTCGGTGCGCCGTTCCACGGCACGGGCGGAGCGGCCGTGAAGTTCCAGACGATGCGGTTCAAACCGGCCTGGTTGGTTCCGTGAAGCGTGCGGACCGTGCGGCCGCGCGCGTCAAGGATCGTCACTTGCGGCGCCTGCGCTTGCGGCGACGTCTGATAGTACGAGATCGGCACGCCGTACGGCGGATTCGGCGCCGCGTAGCGCGTGTAGAGACCCTCGGTATTGTTCGTCAGGTTGTATTCGTACGACGTACGCGGTGCAAAGAGCATGGCGCCTGCGCGCACGGCTTGCGGCAACTGCTGGAGCGGACGCAGATCGTCCATCACCCAGATCGAGCGCCCGTGCGTCGCAATGACGAGGTCGTCGAACTGCGGCTGGATCCGAATGTCGTGGACGGAGACGGCGGGCATGCCGTTGCGGAACGGCTGCCACGACGCACCGCGATCGTATGAGATCCACATCCCTTGTTCGGTACCGAGATAGAGGAGTGATGCATTCTGCGTATCGGGACGAATCGCGCGCGTCCAAAGCTGCTGCGGTAATCCGTGGACGATCGACGTCCAGTGCGCGCCGTAGTCGGTCGTCACCCAAACGTGCGGCGCGCTATCGCCCATGAGGTGCGCATCCTCGACGGCATACGCGGTGCCGCGCGCAAGCGGCGACGGCGCGACCGTTTCGAAACGGCCACCGGGATTGGCTCCCGGCGGCGTGACGTTCTTCCAATGCGCACCGCCGTCACGCGTCATCTGCACGAGGCCGTCGTCGGTTCCGACCCAGATCTCTCCGCGCGAAAGCGGCGAGCCTTCGATGTCGAGGATCGTGTCGGTGTACTCGGCACCCGTCACATCGTGCGTGATCGGGCCGCCGGCGGGAGCCTGATGCGCCTTATCGTTGCGCGTCAAGTCCGGGCTGATCGCTTTCCATTTCACGCCGCCGTCGGTCGACTGGAAGACGACGTTGCCGCCGAACCACGCGATGCGCCCATCCCACGGCGCAAAGCCGATCGGCGATTCCCAATTGAACCGGTACGGACTCGATGCGATATTGAAATCTTCTTGGACGCTGGTGAAATACGGCTGCGCAAACAGATATTCGCGCGAACGGCGATTGAAGACAAAGAGCGCGCCGTCTTGTCCGTCCGACCAAATGCGATTGGCATCGCGCGGATCGGGGATCGCCCACTGCCCGTCGTCGTCTTGCACGACGGCGTACCAGGACGCATTCGCGTTGCCGGCTTGATCCAACGAGTTCGACGGCCCGCAATACGAATTGTTGTCTTGTAAACCGCCGCAAATCGTGTACGGATTGTCGTTGCCGAGGCCGACCCGGTAAAACTGTCCGATCGGAAGATTCGCCCAGAACGCCCACGTCTTGGCACCGTCGACGGTCAGCGCGTAGCCGCCGTCTTCGCCGAGGATGATGCGCTTGTCGTTATCCGGCGCAATCCAAATCGAGTGGAAGTCGCCGTGCACGTTGCGCGCGATCGCTTTGAACGTGACGCCGCCGTCGCGGCTCTCGGCAACTTGCGTCGAAGCCGTATAGACGTGATCGGGGTTTTGCGGATCGACTTCGATGTGCGAAAAATAGAACGGCCGCTGATCCACCAGCGTGTTCGAGCTGACCATCTTCCAGGTCGTTCCGCCGTCATCGGAGCGCCAAAGAATGCCGTGCTTCGATTCGATGAGCGCATAGACGCGATTCGGATCGCTCGGCGCGACCGCGAGGCCGATGCGCCCGGTAATGCCTTCGGGCAGTCCGCCGCCGGTCAAGCGCTTCCACGTTTTTCCGCCGTCGGTCGAGCGATACAGTCCGTCGCGATCCCCGCCGCTCTGAAAGGTCCATGGACGCCGCTGAAATTGCCAGATACCGGCGTAGATGACGTTGGGTTCGCGCGGGCTCATCGCGATGTCGGATGCGCCGCTGATCGGACCGCCGTCGAGCGTCTTACTCCACGTTTTCCCGCCGTCGAACGTCACGTAGACGCCGCGATCGGCCGAAGCCGCGAAAACGTCGCCGAGCGCGGCGACGATGACGTGTTGCGAATCTTTGGGATCGATCAAGATGCGCGCGATATGCTTGGTCGCTTTCAAACCGACGTTCGTCCACGTCTTGCCGCCGTCAACCGATTTGTACACGCCGGTTCCGTAACTCACATCGTTTCGAGGATTCGATTCGCCCGTACCGACCCAGACGGTGTCGTCATTCTGCGGATCGATGGCAACGGCGCCGATCGCGCTCACGTCTTCTTTATCGAACACCGGGGTCCACGACGCGCCGCCGTTCGTACTCTTCCACACGCCGCCGCCCGCCGCGCCGAGATAGTAGAGATTCGGATCGTGTGCCGAACCCGCAACACTCGTCACGCGTCCGCCGGCAATCGCCGGGCCCGTTTCGCGCCAGTGAAGATTCCCAACCGGAAGCGGCGCAGCGTATGCGCTCACACCGAGCGACACAACAAACGCGACAAGAGCCAAAAGCGATCGAATCATACCGCCCTGTTCGAACGCCCACCCCCCGTGTCATCCTGAGCGGAGCGAAGCGTAGTCGAAGGATCGCCTCAAGACTGCGGCGCTGCGCGCCTGTCATCCTGAGCGGAGCGAAGCGTAGTCGAAGGATCGCCTGAAGACAAAAGG
>DASSZO010000118.1:0-9779 GCA_035702815.1 Candidatus Aquilonibacter sp.
ACCACGATTGCGCCGTAGACGTCGCCGGTAATGCCGCCGCCCAGCCGGCGCGATGCGAACAATGCGCACGCAACTGCGACCACCGCCGCCAATGGCAGCAGCAACACCCCGCTCCAACCCAACGCGCTCTCGGCAAGAATCGCCACGATTGCCCCGGCGACGGCAACGATCGCAACGCTTGGGCGCGACTCGAACGCCGACGCGCGCGTGCCGCCGCGTCCATAGGGGAAAAACCACGCGTTGAGGATTGCTCCCAGGCGCGACAGCACGGCCGCGAAGAGCACCGCTTCCGCTACGCGCGCAAGCGGGATGAACGACAGCGCCGCGATCCATACGACACCAAGTACGAACATGCCGGCGACGGCAAACGTTCCGTGGCGCGGATCGTGCAAAATTTCGAGCCGCCGCTGCGGCGACGCCGTCACGAGCAGACCGTCGCAGCAATCGAGAAACCCATCGAGGTGAATTGCACCGGTCAATGCGATGGGCGCCACGAGCGCGATTACCGGAACCCATGCAACGAGCGGCGGCGCGTGTGACGCAAGGGTTACGAGCAATGCGGTGATCGCGCCGATGACGGCACCGACGACCGGCAAGAACGACAGCGCGTAAGCGTCCGGGGCGGGTCCGGCGGCCAGACGCCCGAGTGGAATGACGGTGAAATACGAAAACGCCGAGACGAGCGCGCGCAGCGCCCTCATGCGTTGAGCGGTTCGTGCGCGGTCGCAACCCCGGCTTCGGCGAACGTCTTCATCTCGCGCACCATCCGCGCCGCCGCTTCGCAGAGCGGAAACGCGAGTGCGGCACCGCTGCCTTCGCCGAGCCGCAAATCGAGGTCGAGGAGCGGAACGAGTCCGAGATAGCGCAGCGCAATCGTGTGGCCGGCCTCGCGCGAGCGGTGCGCGGCGATACAGTACCCGATGCTATTTGGCTCGATCGCCGACGCGAGAAGCGCTGCGGCCGAAACGATGAATCCGTCGAGAATGACCGGCATCCGTTTGCGCGCCGCGGCAAGGATCACGCCCGCTAATCCGACGATCTCGTACCCGCCCACTTCGCGCGCGATCGTACGCCAGTCGGCGCCATCGAGACGCGCAACCGCATCGTCGACGACACGAACTTTCTTGCGCAGTGTGTCGTCATCGATGCCGGTTCCGCGACCTGCGACATCTTCAGGGGACGCGCCCGTAAACGCGCAGATCATCGCTGCCGCGCTCGTCGAGTTCCCGATGCCCATCTCGCCGATCGCGATGATTTCCGGATCGTGGGCCGCACGCACGCGTTCGAAGGCCTTCCGGCCCGCCTCGAGGGCATGGTCGACCTCATCCGAATGCAGCGCGCTCTCGCGCGCGAAGTTGCGCGAGCCGCGCCGCACATTGACATCGATAAGCCGCTCGTGCGGCGGTAATGCGGATGCGACGCCGAAGTCGGCGACGTACACTTGCGCGCGCGCGACTCGGGCAAACGCGTTGATCGCGGCAAAACCCGCTAAGAATCCGCCGACCATCTGGGGTGTGACCTCTGCCGGATAGGCGCTGACGCCTTCTTCCGTGATCCCGTGATCGCCCGCGCCGAGCAAAATCGCCCGCCGGTCGTACACGGGAGGCAAGTCCCCGTGAATCGACGCAAGCCGTTCGGCCAATTCCTCGATGCGCCCGAGGCTGCCGACGGGCTTGGTCAATTGATCGATCCGCTCTCGGGCCGCGCGGGCGGCCGAAGCATCAAGCGGTGGGACTGAGGTGGCTGACATCGTTGAGGGTGATTAGCCGCGCTTGCTCCCCATTCATGGCAATGCGGGTCACTGAAGCCTGGGAAAAGCTGACGCTCAAGCCGTCGCCGGGACGGTCCTCGATGGCGGAGCCGAGCACTTCCAGCACCGCGTGCAAAACGCCGGCGTGCGTGACCGCGAGAACGTCTTCGTAGCGCGTCGCGCGCAGATCGTCGAGAAACGACGCGACCCGGTCGCACACGTCCTCAAATCGTTCGCCGCCTTGCGGCTGATAGAGCTTCGCAGCCGTCGCGCCTTGATCGCGAAACTCCGGCCACCGCGCGACGATCTCGTTCCACGTCAGTCCTTCCCAGGCGCCAAAGTCGAATTCGCGTATGCGCGCGTCACGCTGCACCGCAAGACCGTGCGGGGCCGCGATGATCGTTGCGGTCTCGACCGCGCGCTGCAGATCGCTTGCGAAAACGGCATCGAAACGCGCGGGGGCCAACGCCCGCGCGAGGGCCTGCGCTTGCGCGCGACCCTCGTCCGAGAGGGGAATGTCGCTGCGCCCCTGATAACGGCGCGTTGCGTTCCATTCCGTCTGCCCGTGGCGTACGAAGGTAATCTCCACCGCGGATCCTCGAAGCCTACTTCCCGATCTTCTCGATCAAATCGAGCATGTCGTTGGCGTGCTCTTCTTCAACGGCCAGAATCTCTTCGATCATCCGGCGCGACGTCACGTCCTTCGTACCGAGGAAGCGAATGATTTCGGTGTACGACTCGATTGCGATGCGCTCGGCCACCAGGTTTTCTTTGATCATCGAGACCAGGTCATCGCCTTCGACGTACTCGGAGTGACTGCGGCTCGTCAGCGTGGCCGGATTGAAATCCGGTTCGCCGCCCAACTGGGTGATGCGCTCGGCGATACGATCCGCATGTCCCTGCTCTTCGGCCGCGTGCTGTAAGAATTCCGCAGCTACCGCATCTTTATTTAGGCCCGTCGCAGCGTAGAAATGCCGCTTGTAGCGCAGGACGCACACGATCTCGGTCGCAAGCGCGCTGTTGAGCACGTCGACGACTTGTTTGGGGTCTAATTCATAGCTGTCGGTGATCGCTCCGCGCTCCATATTCTTGCGGGCGCGATCCCGGAGGTCTTTAATGTCGGACAGAAACGGTTGGGTCGTCACAGTGCTTGCCTCTCCGTATTTACGAGCAAACCGGTTAAATGCGCGTCGACACACTCATCGAGCAGAATCCACTCGCCGCCGTTCACGGCAAATCGAGCGTACCCGCCGTTGACGACGCGCGGTTCCCATAACCGCGAAAGCGGGCGCATGGTGGCATCGAGGATCGCCACGCGCACGAGCACGTCGTGCGTGATCACGGCGACGCTATTGTTCCCCTCCAGCTTGGAAGCAAACGTGCGCCAGCGGCCGTAGACGCCGGCGAGCGATTCGCCGCCGTCAAAGGTCACCGTCTGCGGGTGCGCTCGCCACGCGCGCATTCGTTCGGGATCGTCGCGCTCGATCTCGGAACGCAGACGCCCTTCCCACGTACCGTGCCCGATCTCGAGGAGCAGCGCATCATCCTCGACCGCGATCCCGGTTGCGATCGATAGCGGCGTCGCGGTATCGCGACAACGTGCAAGGGGACTGCTGACGATGCGCCCGATCTCCGCACTATCCAACGCGGCGGCAAGGGCCTCCGCTTGTGCGCGCCCGGTTGCAGTCAAATGCGACTCGCGCTGTCCCTGATAACGCCCTTCGCGATTCCAATCGGTCTCGCCGTGACGCGCGACGTAAACGATCATAATCGAACGACGCGGACGGATTCGATGCCGGTCGCGGCACCGATCGCGTCGAGCACCGCCCGATCGACGTCGCGATCGATCTCGAGCACCATCATCGCTTCGCCGCCGCGCGCCGTGCGCGCCACCTGCATCGTCGAAATATTGACGTGCGCGTCGCCGAGGATGGTACCGATGCGTCCGACCATTCCGGGGACGTCGCGATGCCGCGTGATGAGGATCGCACCCTGTGCGACGGCGTCCACTTCAAAACCGTCAATTTCCACGATGCGCGGGCCGTGCGGGAGTACCGTCGCAACGAGCCGGTGCGCCCCGCTCGCGACCGCGAGCGACGCGCGAAACGGAGAGCTCTCGCGCTCGCGCGACACCGCCGCCCGCAGGCCGATCTCGTCGGCGATTGCGCGCGCATTGACCAGCGTCACCCGGCGATCGGTCATGAACGGCAGCATCCCCGCGAAAAGTGCCGCAACGAACGGTTGCGCATCGAGCGATTCCAACTCGCCGCGCAACACGAGCGCCACCTCGTCGCGCACGTTGCGCTCGAACAGCTGCGCGAGCAGCATGCCCAGACGGTACGTCAGATCGACAAAACCGCCGGCCCGTTCCGCATCGGCACCCGTGAGGCTCGGTGCATTGACGGCGCCGTGCGCGGGTCGTCCGCCAAGGACGTGCACGACGTCGTGCGCGAGTTCGAGCGCGATCCGCTCGAGTGCTTCATACGTCGAGCCGCCTAGATGCGGGGTTGCGACCACTCGCTCGTGGCGCATCAGGCGCAGCGACGCCGATTCCGGCGGCGGCGGTTCTTGCGGAAACACGTCGATTGCAACCGCGCGAAGACGCCCGCAATCGAGCGCGTCGAGCAGCGCGTCCGCATCCACGACGCCGCCGCGCGCGCAGTTGACGAGCACCGCGTCGTCGCGCATGAACGAAAGCGCGTGCGCGTCGATCATGCCGCGCGTTTGCGAGGTGAGTGGAACGTGCAGCGTGACGATGTCAGCGCGCGCAAGCAACGTTTCGAAGTCGACGAGCTCGACGCCGAGTGCCGCCGCGCGCGATGCGGGGATATACGGATCGAAGGCGAGGATCGTCATACCGAATGCCGCGGCGCGGGCGGCCACGTTGCTGCCGATACGGCCCAATCCGACGATGCCCAGCGTCTTCCCGTAAAGCTCGTAGCCGACGTACGGCTTGCGATCCCATGTGCCGGCGTGCACGCTCGCGTGCGCTTGCGGCACGTTGCGCATGGCGGCGAGCAGCAGAGCGAAGGTGTGCTCCGTCGCGGCAAGCGTATTCGCGCTCGGCGTGTTGACCACGACGATACCGGCCGCGGTCGCCGCGTCGACGTCGATGGCATCGACCCCGACGCCCGCGCGCGCGACGACCTCGAGCTGCGGCGCAAACTCGAGCAGGCGCGAATCGACGCGCGTTTCCGATCGAACGATGAGGCCGCGCGCGCTCTGCAGCGCGTCATGCAAGGCGTTGGGCGGCAGCCCAACGACGGAAACCACTTCCGCTCCCGCGTTGCGTAAAACGGCCAGGCCGCGCTCGTCGAACGGTTCGGCAACGACCACGCGCCCCAGCGGAGATTGAATCATGGACGCAGGTTCGCCCGAGGGCTGGTGCTCTCTTGCGTCGTAGGACGGGCTATGTCCAAGAACGCAGAGGTCCGGCTTGCCGTCCGCAAGATGTACAAGCTGTATATCAACGGCGCGTTCGTTCGATCGGAATCCGGTCGCAGCGATCCGTTGTGGGACGGCAAAGAGTTCGGCGCCAATATCGCGCGCGCGTCGCGCAAAGATGCGCGTGATGCGGTCGTCGCTGCCCGCAGCGCGCAGCCGAAATGGTGGAAGACGGCCCCCGGAACGCGCGGACTGATCGTGTACCGCTTAGCCGAAATGATGGAAGCGCGGCGATCCGAGTTGGTCGAGCGCGTGCGTGAGGGCTTGGATCTCTCGGCGAGCGAAGCCGAACGCGAAGTAACCGCATCGATCGATCGGACGGTCTGGTACGCCGGCTGGTGCGATAAGTACAGCGCGTTGCTTTCAACGCGTAATCCGGTTGGCGGTCCGCATTTCAATTTCTCGACCGCCGAACCGGCCGGCGTCGTCGCGCTGCTTGCACCCGACCGTCCCTCGCTCCTCGGCTTGGTCTCGACGCTTCTTCCGCCGATCGTCGCGGGAAACACCGTCGTGGCGGTAGCGTCCGAACTCGATCCGCGCACGGCCATCGTCTTCGCCGAGGCGCTCGCGACCAGCGACCTTCCCGGGGGCGTTGCGAACATTCTGACAGGCTATCGCAACGAAATCGCGCCGATCCTCGCAAAACACATGGACGTCAACGCGATCGCATTCGAAAACGGCGATCCCGGTTTGCGCGCGACCATCGAACGCGAATCGGCGGAGAACGTCAAGCGCGTTCGCGTGTATCCGATGCGCGTGCGCGAAGAGTGGTACGGCGAGAACGCTCAATCGCTCGACGATATCGCCGCCTACAGCGAGATAAAGACGATCTGGCACCCGGCCGGTGTCTAGTGAAGAGGAACTGATCCTCTGGTGCCGCCGCCTGTGGGAACGGCACCTCGTGATGGGCACGTCCGGCAACGTGAGCATCCGTCTCGATGACGGCGATCTGCTCGTCACACCCTCGCAACGCGGCTTGGGCTACCTTGCTTGTGACGACCTTGTTCGCGTGTCCGCCGACGGCCGCGTGCTCGATGGAAAACGGCCAACGAGCGAACTCCCCTTACACCTCGCCGCCTATCGCGTGCGACCGGAGATCGCGGCCGTCATTCACACGCACCCGACGATGTCGGTCGTCTGGTCCAAGACCGGTTCGCTCTTCCCTCGAGACACCGTGGGAGCGAGCGAATCGCTCGGGACGTGCAGCTGGACGCCGTACCGCAAGAACGGCACCGAGGAGCTCGCCGAGCTCTGCGCCGCGGAATTTGCTCGCGGGGTCAACGTCGTCGTCATGGAGCGTCACGGATTGACTGCGGTCGCATCCAGCCTCGAAGAAGCGTTCATGCAAACCGAGTTGGCAGAGGAAGCCGCGAGAATCGCGTACTATTCGTCCCGCGAGTGAGCTATCGCACGCCGATGCATCAGCGCCTGTCGAACGCGCTGAGCTACAACGAATTCAAGATCTTCTATCAGCCGGTCGTCGATCTCCCGACCGGCAAGATCGTCGGCGCCGAAGCGTTGTGCCGCTGGCCGCAGCGTGACGCGACCTTCGCGCCGCCCGAGACCTTCATCACGCAGGCTGAAACGTCGGGCTTCATCATTCAACTCGGCGACTGGGTGCTCAAAACCGCAATCGAGCAGGTTCGCGGCTGGCAGCGCAGCCTCGGCATCGATCTCCATCTGGCCGTCAACTTGTCCGGGCGACAGTTTCTGCACTATAACCTGATGAAATCGATCGAAGAGTCGATCGCGCGTCATCAGTACGATACGAAGCTTCTCGAGTTCGAAATTACCGAAAGCGTGGCGATGCACAACGCGGAAGACTCGATCGGCATCATGCGCCAGCTCAAGAGCAAGGGGATGTCGCTCGCGCTCGACGACTTCGGTACCGGTTATTCGTCGCTCGCCTATCTCAAGCGCTTCCCGATCGACAAACTCAAGATCGACAAGGCGTTCGTACGCGACATTCCCGATGATGCCAATGACCTTGCTATCGTCTCCGCAATCATCGCGATGGCGCACGCGCTCGGGCTGCAAGTGCAGGCCGAAGGTGTCGAGACGACCGCGCAGGCCGATTTCTTGCGTGATTGCGGCTGCGAACTCGCGCAAGGCTATCTCTTCGGCCGTCCGCTCCCAAGCGACGACTTCGAAGAACTCCTCCGTCAAGGAGTTCCCGCCTCCCCCCTCCAATGAACCGAGGCCGCTACCGTGTCGCGATTTGGGGACCCAGCGAAACTGGTCCTCACATTGCGCGACGCGTAATTTGGGGAGAGGTGGTCGAGCGGTTGAAGGCACTCGCTTGGAAAGCGAGCAGACGTGAAAGCGTCTCGAGGGTTCGAATCCCTCCCTCTCCGCCATTCCGCTCGAAGCGCGACGTCGACCGGCGGTCGCTCGCGATTTTTCCATCCATCTCCTGGCTCCGGGGCTCGTTCAGAGCCCGCCGGTCGACGTCGCGCTTCGCGCTCGTCGGTTTACATAGATGATGTTTAGAATTCCTATTCTTGATCGGTATTTGGTTTCGGCGATGGTGCCGCCGTTTTTGTTTGGGTTGGCGGCGTTTTTGATTTTCTGGGCGTTCAATATCTTCTTTATTGCGATGGACTTCATCATGAACCAGCATGCGCCGGTGCTGCTCGTGCTCAAGTTCGTGATCTATCGCATGCCGCAATGTACGCCGATGGCGTTTCCGTTTGCGGCGCTGCTTGCCGGACTGTGGTCGATGGGGCAGTTCGCCGGTAACAACGAGATTACGGCGATGCGGGCGGCCGGTATCTCGATGTGGCGCATCACGCTCGGACCGGTCATTTTTGGCTTGATCGCCGCCGTCGCATGTTATGCGATCAACGAAACGGTCGCGCCGCAAGCGGTCGATATTTCGACCCGAAGCTTTTATCAGATCATCTATCACACCGATACGCTGCCGGCCGAACAGCAGCTCTTCCGCAAAGACACCGCGACCGAAACCGTGTACTACGTCGGTCAGGTGCTGCCGGACAACGTAACGCTCGACAACGTGCAGATCTTCAAAGCGGCCAAGATGGAGCCGTGGAGCGAAACGCTGCAAGCGAAGACGGCCACGCTTGCCGACGGCCAGATGGTGCTGCACGCGCCGGTCGTGAGCAAGTATGATGCGCACGGCATGGTCGGCAAGCAGCAAATCAAAAAGAACGTAACCGTTCCGCTTCCCAGCGGCGAGACGGCTCAAGAGTTTCTGAGCAGCGTCAATTCCGATTCGTGGACGATGTCGAGCGCGCGCCTGCGCGAGCAGATCCACTCGCTGGAATCGCAAGGGATCGGCGGCACGGCAGTGGGCGTGTTGAAAGTCAACCTGGCAAATAAAACCGCGTGGCCGTTCGCCTGCGTGGTCGGCATCTTCTTATCGGTGCCGCTCGCCATCCGCTTTGGGAACCGCGGACGATTTGCCGGAATCGGCCTGTCGATCTTTGCGCTCTTCGTCTACTATCTGATGGTCTCCGCAGCATCGGCTTTCGGCCGTACCGGATTCATCGATCCCGAACTTTCGTGCTGGCTTCCCAACATCATCATTTCGCTCGCGAGCATGACGATGATGTGGCTGGAGGAACCCCTGATTCGCTTACGGCCGCGCCTGGTCACGCTCCACGAGCCGCCACGACCCGTTCATCCGTAACCAGCGATCGACCGTATTCTCGCGGTTCTTTCCGATGCCGACCCACTGCGCGTGCACGACCAACGTTGTTTGGCTTTTCGCATCAATCTTCTCTACGAGCACGGTGAGCGGGTCGTACTCGTAAACGTTCAGTTTGATCTTTGCGCGATCGGTGAATCGAGGCGCTAGAATGCTTTTTTCGATCTGCGGCTTGTTGTGCGTGATGGAATCGGCAAGCGTCGCATAGGTTTGCGACATCGTCATTTGCACTGACGCGGGAACGGCCATAATACCTCGCAATGAGTAAGTTACTGCAGCAGCGTCGATTCGGCTTCGTCGAGGTGCGCGAGCCAGAAGTCGAACGACGCGCGCGCTTGGGCTTCCAACATTGAATCGCCGGGAACGATTTCCCGATCGAGCTGGTGATGCAATGTCGAGCGCGAGCCGTAGTTGGCATCCATGACGATCTCCGCGCGGTGTAGCGCATCGAGCATCGGCGGCTCGAAGCGAACCTTGGGCGGGAGCGTGCTGATCACGATCTCCGGCGGGTTTTCGTACGGCCACTCCTGCGCATCGTATCGTGTGCAGGCCGCTGCGACTTTCTCGCGGTCGCGTCCCCAAACGAAGAGATAGGCATCATTCTCTTGGAATTGTGCGAGGATCGCGCGCGCCGTCGCCCCGTATCCGAGGACGCCGATGCGTTTGAGCGCGATCGATTCGTCGAGCAGCTCTTCGAGCGCGACGCGTGCGCCGATTCCGTCGGTATTGTGACCGAGGATCTCTCGCCCGAAGAAAATCGTATTGACCGCCTGAGCCCGCTCGGCTTCCTCGGTCAAACGATCGCACGCGAGCAGCACTTCTTCTTTGAGCGGATAGGTAACGTTGCAGCCCGTGTAACCGTCCAGGCGCATCCGGCGGACGACCGCGATCGCGTTGACTTGCGGGACACGAATCGCG
>DASSZO010000124.1:0-5693 GCA_035702815.1 Candidatus Aquilonibacter sp.
CCAGGAGCTTCGTACGCTCGTCACCGATGCATTTCGCAGCGTTGACGGCGAGCTCGGCATCATCGAGCGCGGGGGCGGCGGCCTGCTCGTCCTCGTCCCGGCGTCGCGCGAAGTCGACGCCGAAAACGCGCGAACCGCCGCCCACCTGCTGCCGAAGACCGCGCAGAAGCGCAAGCTCGAGATGCACATCTCCGGCGGCATTAGTGCACCCGTCGCGCTGATCGACGCCGCCGCCGGCGTCGCTCAGGCCCAGGCCGCACTCGCGATCGTCCGGCGCATCTTCGGCGGCGACCGCATTGCTTCGTACGAAGAGCTGGGCGCCTATCCGCTGCTCTTTTCGGGTGCGGACCCGCACGCATTGCAGTCGTTTGCGGAACGCACGCTCGCACCGCTTCGGGCGTACGACGACAAGCACCAAACCGAACTGGAGCGAACGCTGCGGCTCTACTTCGCGACCGGGCAAAACGTCAAAACCGCCGCTGCGGAACTGAGCGTCCACCGTCACACCGTTTTTTACCGGTTGCGTCAAATCTCCGAGATCTCCGGGCGATCGCTCGAGAGCGCCCACGATCAACTCACTCTTCGTCTTGCGATTGCGATCGATGCACTCCACACATAAACGCGACATCATCAAACTAGCCAAAGACCAGAACGTCCGGTTCGTGCGGCTCGTCTTTGCGGACATTTTCGGCGTGAGCAAAAACGTGTCGATACCGGCCTCCGAACTCGAAGCCGCGCTCGCCGGACGCATCACGTTTGACGGCGGTTCCATCGACGGCTTCGTGCGCGGCGAAGAGTTGGATATGGTCCTGCGTCCGGATCCCGCGACGTTTGCACTGTATCCGTGGTCGACCGCTGCCGGCGCCGAAGCGCGCGTCCTCTGCGATATCGAGATGCCGGACGGTTCGCCGTTCGAAGGCTGCCCGCGCACGACGCTCAAACGAGCGATCGAGCGCGCCGCGGACGCGCTTCCCAACCTGCGGCTCGCATTGGAAGCGGAGTTTTATCTCTTCGAACGCAGCACCGAGACGTCCGATGTCGGATCCTACTTCGACTTCTCCGCCAACGATCGCGGCGAAGACGCGCGCAACGCGATCGTGGCCGCGCTGCAGAGCATGGGAATTCGTATCGCGTCCGCGCACCACGAACACGGCGCGGGCCAGCACGAGATCGATTTTGCGTACAGCGATCCGCTCGCGGCCGCCGATGCGATGCTGACGCTTCGCACCGTCGCAAAACATGTCGCGGCCGGATTCGACCTCGACGCGACGTTCATGCCCAAGCCGGTCGAGGACCGCGCCGGCAGCGGACTCCACGTGGAGATGCTGCTCGGCGCGGATGCCGACGAAGAGACGATGCTCTACGTCGTCGGCGGCCTCTTGACGCACGCGCCGGCAATGACGGCGATCTGCAATCCGACCGTCAATTCGTACAAACGCCTCGTCGCCGCGTGGGACGCGCCGATTTACACGGTGTGGTCCGAACGTAGCGCAAATGCCCTCGTGCGCGTGCCTCCGGCGGAGCGTCCGCGCCATATCGAAATGCGCAGTCCGGATCCGGCATGCAATCCGTACCTCGCGCTCGCCGTGCTGTTGGGCGCCGCGGTCGACGGTGTACGGAATTCACTCCTGCCCGGCGGCGCGCTACCGGGATCGACGTACGATCTCAACGACCGCGAACGCCGGGAACGCGGCATCGGAACGCTGCCGAAATCGCTTCGCCAAGCCATCACCGAACTCGACGGCGACGTCGTCGTTCGAGCCGCGCTCGGCGATCATCTGTATCACGCGTTTCGCGATGCGAAGCTTGCCGAATACGAACAATACCGGCGCGCCGTACATCCGTGGGAACACCGCGCGTACCTTCGATTGTACTAAGCGCAGACGAGGTGATCCGGCGGCGTTCCGATCGCTCGCAGTAGATCTTCGACGAGAAACGGCTTCGCAAGCGTCGCACTCCAGCCGTCGCTGCGCGCGTGCCCGAGCGCGATCAAACGAACGTCGCGCTCGGCTCCGATCGCTTCGCGCACGGCTGCTGCGGTTGCGACACCGTCGTCGACGACGATCACGTCGCCGCCTCGCACGGCGGCATTCGCCACGTCCTCGAGCGTCGCGGCCTCGCGGACGCGGTACCCGCGCGTACGCAATTCATAGGCAGCAAACCGCGAGAGCCCGCGATCCGACGTGAGCAGCGTGACCCGAATCGGCCGCAGCGCGGCCGACGATTCGATCGCAGGCAACGCGACGTCAAAGCGGCTGCCTTCGCCCAATGTACTTGCAACGCAGACGGTGCCGCCGTGGCGTTCGACGATCATCTTGACGATGAACAACCCGATGCCGGTACCAGAGATTTTTGCGCGTCGCGCATTGGAACCGCGCGAGAAGCGATCGAAGAGCCGTCCGGCTTCTTCTTCGGGAATGCCGATGCCCAAGTCGATGAACGATACAACCCAGTTTGTGTCGCGACGCGCAATCTCGACGCGGACCGGCTGGCCGCCCGGCGAATACTTGATCGCGTTGCGCAAAAGATTATCGAAGACTTGGCGCAGCCGTTCGGCATCACCGCGCACGTACGCTTCGGCGACCTCGTGCACGCATTCGACCGTTCGCTCGGCCGTGTGGAGATCGATCGCCTCGCTCACCAGCTTGATGAGATCGACGCGTTCGTCGGCAATCTCGAGCTCGCCGTGCTCCACGCGCGATAACGCAAGCACGTCGTTTGCAAGCGTTGCAAGACGTTGTGCGTTGGAACGAATCGTTCGCGCGGCATCCGTTGCCGCGTTGCCTTCGAGATAGCCCTCTTCGAGAAGCTCGGCGAACCCGACGATCGAGGTGAGCGGGCCTTTGATGTCGTGCGCGAGCACGGCAATAAGATCGTTCTTCAGTTGATTCAAATGAAGTACCGATGTCCGTTGGCGCTGGAGTTCTTCAAGCGACGCGGCCAAGCGAGCGGTCTGCGCGTTGAAGAGATGGGTGCCCGTCACGGTTACGTCAAAGGCGGACGTATCCTCCGCAAGCGCCAGTGCTTCAGTCAGGGTGGATGCGACGCGCACCTCGAGGCCGGCTTGTTCGAGACGCGAGCGCAACTCGGCCGCTGCTTCTTCATTTGGTTCGATCAAGAGTGCGCGTAGTTGCTTCATGCGGGTACCTGCGACGCGGCGCGCTCGAGAATCGTCCACGCCGCCTCGACGTCGTCTTTGGTCGTGCGAAGGTTGCCGATCGCAACGCGCAAGGCGTATCGGCCGTCGATCTTCGTATGCGAAATGAACATCTCACCGGTCGCGTTCGCGCGCTCGAGCACGCCCGCATTGATCCGTTCGAGTTCTGCCTCATCATCGATACCGTCGGGATGAAAGCGAAAGCAGACGACGGAGAGTGGATGCGGGGCGAGCACTTCCCACTGCGGAGCCGCTGCCACCCACGCCGCGAATTGTTGCGCGAGATCGATGTGCGCGCGCAAGCGCGAACGAATCTGCGCCGCGCCCATGTGCCGCAACACGAACCATAGCTTGAGCGCCCGGAAACGCCGCCCGAGTTGCAGGCCGTAGTCCATGTAGTTGCGCACGTCGCCGTCGGTGGTCGTGAGATACTCCGGCACCAAGCTGAACGCACGCCGAACGCTTGCTTCGTCCTTGAGATACAGTACCGAGAGATCCATCGGGATGAAGAGCCACTTGTGCGGGTTGACGACGAGCGAGTCGGCATGCTCGACGCCCGCCATCAACGCTCGATGCTCCGGAAGCATCGCCGCGACGCCGGCGTACGCTGCGTCGACGTGCAGCCAGACACCGTGCCGGGCGGCGACGTTCGCGATCTCGGGGATGGGATCGACGGAGGTCGTCGACGTCGTGCCGACCGTTGCCACAATCGCCATCGGTTTGAACCCGGCGGCGACGTCGCGCGCGATGGCATCCTCGAGCGCGGCCGGATCCATCCGGTACTGCGCGTCACAGCGAACCTTCACGACATTGTCATGGCCGATGCCCAGCGCGATCGCCGCTTTTTCGATATGCGAGTGGGTGTGCTCGGTGGCATAGACGCGAAGGACCGGCAGGTCACGTCCCGCCATGCCGCGTTCGCGAATCTGCAGGCCGAGCGATTCCCGCGCGGCGGCGAGCGCGGTGAATCCGGCGATGGAAGCGGTGTCGTAGATGACGCCGGTCCACCCTTCCGGAACGCCGATTAGGCGCGCGAGCCAGCGCATCACGACGGCCTCGAGCTCGGCGGCGGCCGGCGACGTTCGCCAGAGCATCACCTTGACGTCAAGGGTCGCGGCAAGCGCTTCGGCCGCGATGGCCGCGGGCGCCGCGCTGGTCGCAAAGTAGGCGAAAAACCGCGGGTGATTCCAGTGGGTGATGCCGGGAACGATCAGCTCGTCGAAGTCCCGCATGATCGATTCGAAGGGCTCGCCCTCTTCGGGCGCCCGATCCGGCAACGACGCCGCGACGTCGCCGGGGCGAACCCGCGGCAAGACGGCGTAGCGCTCGGGGTGGGCGAAGTACTGTTCGATCCAGCGGCTCACCCGCTCAAAGTCTTCTTCAAAGAGTCCCGGCTGTTCCACAATAAGAGGGTTAGCGCCGAACGCTACCAATGCCCGCCCCGATCAGGAGCAAAGAATCGATGAAGTACCGTACCTACCCGAACTCGGATGTAACCGTCAGCGAAGTCGGCTTCGGCATGTGGACGACGTCGACCGGATGGTGGGGCGAGATGACCGACGACGAAGCGGTCGCGATGATGCACGAGGCCTTCGACCTCGGCGTGACCCTCTACGACGCCGCCGACACCTACGGAAACGGACGCAGCGAAGAGCAACTGCGCAAAGCATTTTCAGATCGGCGCGACAAGGTCGTCTACGCGACGAAGTTCGGTTACGACATCTATTCCAATCCCGGCGAGCGCAAAGGGCAGATGGAACTGCCGCAAGACGTCTCGCCTGCGTACATTCGCAAAGCGCTCGATGAATCGTTACGCCGTCTGGGAACGGATTACGTCGACATCTATCAACTGCACAACGCGAAGATGGAACACGTCCACGACGAGGCGATGTGGGCCGCACTCGAAGCGCTCAAAAAAGAGGGCAAGATTCGCATGTACGGCGTCGCGCTCGGACCGGCGATCGGGTTCCTGTACGAAGGCGTCGATGCAGTCACGGAACACAACGTTGCAAGCCTTCAGATCATCTGGAGCATGCTCGAACAATTTCCGGGTGACGAGCAGATCAAAGCCGCGTACGACTCCAAGGCCGATACCGGCTACATGATTCGCGTTCCGCACGCGAGCGGCATGCTCGAGGGGCACTATACCGAGGACACCGTTTTCCCCAAGAGCGATCATCGCAGCCACCGTCCGCGTCATTGGCTCACCAACGGCGTAAAGAAAGTCGAACAGCTTCGCTTCCTCGAGCTTCCGAACCGTACGCTCGGACAAGCGGCGATCCAGTGGCTGCTCAAGGAGCCGCGAGTGATGACGATTCTGCCGAACATCTACAATCGCGAGCAACTGCGCGAATTTGCCGCGGCTCCGGAAACACCGATGCTCACCGACGACGAGATGCATAAAATCGCCGAGCTCTACAAGAACAATTTCGGAATCACCGACGAACCGCCGATGGCGTTCAAGGGCGTGATGACGCGCGACGCGGTCAACGCATGAGCCGTTCCATCTCGACCAGCGACGCGCCGGCCCCGATCG
>DASSZO010000084.1:0-2486 GCA_035702815.1 Candidatus Aquilonibacter sp.
AGCGAGCCGTTGCCCTCTTCAAAAAACCAAATAGGCTTATCGAGCGAAACCGAAGGCTCCGGCGGCACGAGCGTCTCCGACATGGCAACTCCCCGTCACAGCAATGCGTTTCTCTGGGCTTTACCCATACGCTATGCCAACTAAGGGGCAGTCGTCTATAGGCCTTAGTCGAGAATGGTAGCCCTTCCGCCCTAACGGCGGCCCGGGGCCGCCGGCTCTAGTCCATGTGGTCGCGCAGATACGCGTGCAGGGCGTCGACCGCGATGCGCTCCTGCCGCATCGAGTCGCGCTCGCGCACGGTGACCGCCTGATCTTCCAGCGTATCGTAGTCCACGGTCAGGCAGAACGGCGTGCCGATCTCGTCCTGACGGCGGTAGAGTTGGCCGATGTTGCCCTCGTCGTATTGCGTGCGGAAATGCGAGCGCAAGCCCTGCTCGATGGATCGCGCCTTCTCGACGAGCTCCGGCTTGTTGCGTGCCAGCGAGAAGACCGCCGCCTGCACGGGCGCGATGCGCGGATGGAAACGCAGCACGACGCGCTCGGTCTGCTTGCCGTTGGGATCCGTGCTGCTTTCTTTCTCGTACGCGTCGATGAGGAAGGTGAGCGTCGTACGATCCATGCCGGCGGAACTCTCGATGAGCAGCGGCGTGTACTTCTTTTTATTCGCCTCGTCGAAGAACTGCAGATCTTTACCCGAGAGCTGCATGTGCGCGTCGAGATCGTACGTGCCGCGATGCGCGATCGACTCGAGCTCCCCCCAACCCCACGGAAAGAGATATTCGACGTCGATGCCGGCCTTCGCATAGTGCGGGCGCTCGTCCGGCGTCAGCTCGTAAAAGCGCAGACGATCCGCCTTGATGTTGTAACCGGCGTACCAGTTTTTCCGGCGCTCGACCCACTCTTTGAAAGCTTCCAGATCGTGGCCGTCGTCGGGAACGAAATACTCCAACTCCGCCTGTTCGAATTCTCGCTGACGGAAGGTGAAGTTTCCGGGCGTAATCTCGTTGCGGAACGACTTGCCGATCTGCGCGACGCCGAAAGGCGGCTTCTTGCGCGCCGTTTGATAGATGTTCTTGAAGTTGACGAAGATGCCCTGAGCGGTTTCAGGCCGCAGATAGGCCGCGGACGCCGTGTCTTCCATCGGCCCGACCGACGTCTTGAGCATCAAGTTGAAGTTTCGCGGCTCGGTGAAAGAGTTTTTGCTGCCGCAGTCCGGGCATTGTTCGGTCGATTTGAGGTGGTCGAGGCGGAACCGGTGCTTGCAGACTTTGCAGTCCACCATGCGATCGTGAAACGCATCGACGTGACCGGACGCTTTCCAGACGAGCGGGTGCATGACGATCGAGGAGTCGAACGCCACCACGTCGTCGCGCAGTTCCACCGTATCGCGCCACCACGCATCTTTGACGTTGCGTTTGAGCACCGCGCCGAGTGGGCCGTAATCGTAGAAACCGCCGATGCCGCCGTAGATCTCGCTCGACTGAAAGATGAAGCCGCGCCGCTTGGCAAGCGCGGTGATTTCGTCCATTGCGACGTGCGGTTTCTCGGTCGGCTCGGTCTCCATAAGGGTCCTGTAGGTTTGGGAGCGCGGCTAGGTCGTCCTGCGGGGATAACGCCGTCCGCGCCACGAGACGCGCCCCGTCCGGTGGGCGAGTGCAGAGTTGAGGAAGATCCCCAGCATCGCCGCGATGCCGATTGGAAAAAACAGGCCGGAGCCGCGAGGGAAGCGGGAGTGGCGCATGCCCGCCTCGGCCGTCAGCGAGGTTGCGAGAATCGTCACACCCATTCGCAGCGCGCGCTTGCGCTCGCCGTGTTTGAGCGCGTGCAGCAATAGCAGCGACGGCAGCGGCGAGATGGCGGCCAGCGCGATGCTGCCTACGACTGCTTGCGCCGGTTTGTTCTCGGCGGCAACGTAGAGATTTTTGCTAAAACCGTCCCATACTTCGCGCGCGGAGCGGTACATGCGCGTAAAGACGAGATCCGACGCGCCCGCAAGGCGCGAATGAAAGCGTCCGTCGTTTTTGACGATCTGCGCGAGCGCGTAGTCCTCGGCAATACGGTCGCGCACCGCGGCGTGGCCGCCGATCGCATCGTAGGCGGCGCGTTCGACGAGCAGATACTGCCCGTTGAAGATCGCGGCATCGAGCCGTTCGGGATCGTTGATCGCTTCGAGCGATCCGACCCCGAAGGCGATCATCCAAAGAATGGTCGGCAACAAGATGCGTTCGCCGGCGGTTTCGAAGATCTGCGTGGGAAGCAGGCTCAAGAACGAAACCGCGTGCCGCCGCGCGTGTGTGACGGCCGAAGCGCATGCACCCGGCTCGTGGAGCGTATCGGCGTCGGTAAAGAGCAGCCACTCGCCCCGTGCGACGTCCGCACCCTGCATGAGCGCCCAAGGCTTTCCGATCCAGCCATCGGGCAGCGCTTCGCCATGGATGACGCGCAGGCGCGGGTGTTCGTGCGCGAGCCGTTCGAGGATCTCGCCG
>DASSZO010000233.1:0-9988 GCA_035702815.1 Candidatus Aquilonibacter sp.
TCGTTTGCGGCGCTCCCGATGATGCGGAGCGCACATCGTCATGATTGAGCGGGAGCGTGCTGCCGGTCTGCGCGCCATCGCGCGATCGCTCGTTCCCGCGCGGACGAGCCTCATCACCGAGCTCTTGCAGGAAGCCGTTGCGGCGAACGTCGCCGCGTCACTTTTCCTCGAATCGTTCTTCGACCGGCTCGAACGCGCGGCGCGAGAAGAGCGGATGGAGCCGCTGACCGGTTGGCTGGCGCGCGCGTTGGAGCCCGGATCGCCCCTTCGGCCCGCTCCAACGGTAGGGTTCGCGCTCGCCGGTGCGCTGGCGCGGCACGTACGCACGGCTCACGCCGGGGAAGCGCATGATGCGCTGCTCGAGATCGAGTGCGCGATCGCGCGTGCCTTCGACGCTGCGGAGTCCCGGCACGGAGGGATGCTCGATGCCGTCGATGCAGCAATCGACGCGCTCGTGCTTCGGTTGCACGCATGGGATCCGTTGACGGCGGAGCACTCGCGAGCGGTTGCGTCGTGGTGCGGGCGCATTGCCCGGGCGCTCGGCGCAAGCGATGCGGAAGCACTCTACTACTCACGCTGCGGGCTCGTCCACGACGTTGGAAAAGCGCGAGTACCGTCGGCAATCCTTCAAGCCCCGCGCGCGCTCGACGAAGACGAGTGGCGGCTCATCCATCTCCACGTCTTGGCTGCCGACGAACTGGTGCAAGGAAACGATGTGCTCGTTCCGTTTCGCGATGCGATCGCTTCGCACCACGAGCGGATCGACGGCAGCGGGTATCCGCGCGGCTTGCGCGGCAGCGCAATTCCGCAGAGCGCGCGAATCGTGGCGGTCGCCGACAGCTTCAATGCCATGATCGCGCATCGCCCGTATCGTGCTCCGCTCGCGCCGGCGCAAGCGCTGGCGGAACTGAAGCGCTGCACGCCCGGGCGTTACGAGCCGGATATCGTTGAAGCGCTCGCTTCCGTGGTGGGTGTCTAGCCATGCGTTTGGCCGGGAAGAAGTAACGGCATGAAATCGCTGCTCGCGATCTTGGCCGTGCTTGCGCTTGCCGCGTGCGCCGGAACGAATGCTTCCAACAACGGTGCGTTGCCGGGGCGGACGGTGCTGCCGCAGCAAGCGCATGCGATTCCGATCGAAACGTCCGCACCCTCGTCGTTCGCCTGTCCGGCGCACCATCACGTCCGAGCGAACTGCAGTACGCGTGAACGCAGCGATCTGCATCCGCTTACCGACTCCGGCGCCCTCGCGCCTGACGCCATTCCGGGATACCATCCGCGTGATGTGCAAGCCGCCTACACGCTCGGGGACCGCGGCGGCACGGTCGCGATCGTCGTTCCCTACGGGTACGATGCAGCCGAATCCGACCTCGCGGTGTACCGCTCAAAATTCGGCCTGCCCGCATGCACCACGCGAAATGGATGTCTGAGGATCGTTGCGGCGCCGGCTCCAGGCGCGAGAAGCGCGCAGGCCGCGTGGAGCGCCGAGACTGCTCTCGATCTCGACGTCGTCTCGGCGGCGTGTCCCGCCTGTTCGATCGCGCTCGTCAGGGCCGGCTCCGACCGGCTTAGCGACCTCCTTACGGCGCTTCGTGCGGCGACGGCGCTACGGCCGACCGCGATTTCCGTGAGCTGGGCGATCCCCGAGTCGGGCTTGAGCGCCGCACCGGTTTGGACGCACGACGGGATTCCGGTCGTGGCGGGGACCGGCGACGGCGGTTACGGGGTCGCATGGCCCTCGACGGACCCCACGGTCATCGCGGCCGGCGGAACGACGCTACAGCGGGATGCGGCCGCGCAGCGCGGCTTCCGCGAATCGGGCTGGAGCGATGCGGGCTATGGGTGCAGCGCGCTCTTTGCCGCGCCGCGGTGGCAGGCATCGCCGTGCGGCGGTCGCGCGGTCGCGGACGTCTCGGCGGATGCCGATCCCGCCACCGGCGTTGCGGTGTATGATTCGCAGCCGACCGGGCACGGCCGCTGGGCGGCGACGGGCGGCTGGGCGGTGTATGGCGGAACAAGCGTTGCGGCGCCGATCGTTGCGGCCGCCGTCGCTCAATCGAGCGAGGCGCCGCGCCTTTCGACGCCGCAGTTTCTCTACGCGCATCCCGAACTGCTCAATGCAGTCAGTCCGGGTGGTTCGCCGCTGCAATCCGGGCTCGGATCGCCCAACGGCGCGAACGGCTTATAGCGTTAGCTCGCGGTCCAGTTCGGTTTGCGCTTTTCTAAGAACGCGCCGGTGCCTTCGCGGAAATCCTTCGTATCGACCAGCGTGCCGAACTCGATCGCTTCGAGTTCGAGCGCGTCGTCGATCGACAGGTGCGCGCCGCCGTTGATCGCGCGTTTGCAGGCGGCGATCGCAAGTGGCGCTTTTGCGGCAATCGCACCCGCGATTCGTTTGGCTTCGTCCATGAGTTGCGCGAGCGGAACGACCTTTTGAACCAGGCCGATGCGCAGCGCCTCGGCTGCATCGATCGTCTCGCCGGTAAGGCAGAGATACATCGCCATGCCTTTGCCGATGAGACGCGTCGTTCGTTGCGAGCCGCCGAAGCCGGGAATCAACCCGAGATTGACCTCGGGCTGTCCGAACTTCGCGTTCTCGCTCGCGATCATGATATCGCCCGCCATCGCAAGTTCGCACCCGCCGCCGAGAGCAAATCCGTTGACGGCCACGATCACCGGCTTGCGCATGCGTTCGATCTGACGCGTTACCTGTTGTCCGCTCCGTGCTTTATCAGCGCCGGCTCCCGCGCTTTGCAGCGCGTTGAGCTCGCCGATGTCCGCCCCCGCGGCAAACGCTTTTTCTCCCGATCCCGTGATGACGACCGCTCGAATCGCCGGATCTTTCTCAAATGCTGCGAGCGCCGACGATACATCGGCCAGCAGCTCGGCGTTGAGCGCGTTGAGCACTTTCGGACGGTTGAGCGTGATGATGCCGGTCGCGCCGTCGGTTTCGACGAGAATGTTCTCGTATGCGCTAGGCATAGTCGTAGAAGCCCTTTCCGGTCTTGCGGCCGTAGCGTCCCGCGAGCACCATCCGCTTGAGCAACGGCGGCGCCGCCATCATCGGGTCCTTGAACTCATCGAACATGATTTCCGCGATGTAATACGTCGTATCGAGGCCGACGAAATCGAGCAACTCGAACGGGCCCATCGGATAGCCGCAACCGAGTTTCATGCCCTTATCGATATCCTCTTTGGACGCAAGCCCGCCCTCAAGGCAGCGAATCGCATAGAGCAGGTACGGAATGAGCAGCCGGTTGACGACGAAGCCGGGCGTGTCTTGCGCGAGGATCGGCTCTTTGCCGAGCTTGTGCGAAAACGCGAAAAGCTCATCGATGACATCCTGCGTCGTCGCGATCGTTTTGACCACTTCGACGAGCTTCATGATCGGCACCGGATTGAAGAAGTGCAGGCCCGCGACCCGGTTGGGACGTTTGGTCTTGGCCGCGAGCTCGATGACACAGAGGCTCGACGTATTCGTGCAGATGATCCCGTGCGGCGCAAGCAGGTCGTCGAGTTGCTGGAAAAGCTTCGTCTTGATCTCGACATTCTCGACGATCGCTTCGATGACGAGGTCGCAGTCCTTCATGTCGGCGACATTGGTCGTCGCGGTGATGCGGCCGACGGTCGCATCGCGATCCGCTTGGCTGAGCTTGCCCTTCTCGACGAACTTATCGAGGGACTTGGTGATCGCGGCCATCCCGCGCTTGAGCGGCTCGTCGGCAACCTCCATGAGGACGACGTTGAACCCGGCAGTGGCGCATGTTTGCGCGATGCCGTTACCCATGAGGCCGGCGCCGCAGACGCCGACGGTGCGAATCTGTGTCAAAAAGTCTTCTCCCGCGTTTCTTATGATTTTATAAAGAGCGCAGGGGCTTTTTTCTTCGTGCGGTAGACTCACCTCTGTTATCGAGAGGGGAGGCTTCGGGGACCTTGCGTACCGCATATCATGAAGCGTTAGAGTCAACGAGGCTGGACGTCGTTCGGCTTGGAGCGCTATGCGGCGACGCGATTCGGGTCGCCGTTGAAGCCCTCGATCGCCGCGATGCGACCGCGGGCGCCCGCGTGGTCGCTGGTGACGACGCGATCGACGACCTCCGCCGGCGCATCGAATCGCACTGCATCGAGTTGATTTGGCGTCAACAGCCCGTCGCCAACGAACTGCGCGAGATCGCAGCCATGCTCGAAATCGCAACCGATCTCGAACGGGTCGGCGACTATGCGGTCGATATCGCGAAGAACGCGATCAAGCTTGCCGATCAGTCCCTCCGCCCGCAAAAGGTTGAAATCGATCGTATCGCCGGCGTTGCCCATGCGATGCTGCTCGACGCGATGCGCGCCTATACCGAACGCGACTCGGCGCTTGCCAGTCAGGTGATCGATCGCGACGACGAAGTCGACAAACTCTACAAGCGCAGCATCTCGCTCCTCCAAGAAGAGATGCAGGACGATCCTGAGCTCGTGCGGTCCGGCACCCGCTTTCTCTTCATCCTGGCATCGCTTGAACGCGTCGGAGACCGCGCCGGCAACATCGCCTGGCATACGAAGGACATGATCGGCCCTGGGTGAGTTTTTCTCCGGGTTGTCGTTGTTCAACGCCTCATGGTCCAAAGACCGCTTCGGCGTCGAACGCCTAAACCCGAAGAAAAACTCAACCGCGGTTGCAGTCATCTAGCCTCCGTGTGCGTGTTTAGATAAGTGACGATGTCGCGTTCGCCGTTGGATCCTGGGGAATTTGCGGTTACGCAGCGCTATACGTATTTGAACCATGCGGCGGTTGGGGTGTTGCCGCGCCGTTCGCGTGAGGCGCTCGATGCCTTCGTTGCGGGCCATGCCGAAGGCGGCGTGATGGGCGTGTATATGACCGAAGCGCGCATGCCGGAATTTCGCGCCCGAGTGGCGCGGTTTATCGGCGCATCACCGGATGAGATTGCGATTCTACGCAACACGGGCGACGGCGCTAACGTCATCGCGCTCGGGCTCGATTGGAAGCAAGGCGATGAGATATTGCTCCCGGCCGATGAATTTCCGTCCAACGCGATTCCATGGCTTGCGCTGCGCCGTCTCGGCGTCAACGTCCGTCTCATTTCCACGCAAACTCGCCGGCTTACGCCCGACGTCTTGCGCGCGGAGATCGGTCCGCGCACGCGCCTCGTGGCGGTGTCGTGGGTGTCGTTCGGCGATGGATACCGTCACGATCTCGCCGCTCTTGCGGAAGTCGCGCACGCGAGCGGCGCGCTCTTTTGCGTCGACGCGATTCAGGCGTTAGGCGCGTTCCCGATCGACGTGCGCGCGTGCGGCATCGACGCACTCTACGCCGGCGGAGCCAAATGGATGCTTGCGTTGCAAGGCGTGAGCTTGTTCTACCTGCGCGATGAGCTGCTCGAGCGCGTGCGCTTAGGACAGCCGGGCTGGCGTTCGATGAGTGACATGTGGGATTTCCTCAACTACGACCAACCGTATGTCGCGAACGCTTCGCGGTTCGAAGGCGGCACGCCCAACTTCATCGGCGCGCTCTCGCTGGAGCGGTCGATCGACGCGCTTGAAGAAGCGGGCGTCGAACGTATCGCTCGCCACGTCCTGCAGCTGACCGACCGGCTCTACGATGGCCTCGTGGCCCAGGGCGCAGAGGTCAAGACGGTGCGCGGCGAGGGAATTTCGTCGGGCATCGTAACGTTTACGATGCCGGGACGTGACAGTATTGCGCTGGGGAAGGCAATCCAGCAAGCGGGAGCGATTACGACCTGGCGTTCGTCGGGCATTCGAGTCGCACCACACGGGTACAACACGGACGAAGACATCGATCGCTTTTTGGCGCTCGTTTCGGAGGAACAATGATCGGTTTGGTTTTAGCGGCGACGATCGGTGCAGGTTCGTACACCTACCACGCGTCGTATCATGGAGCGGATCTCGGCACGTCGAAGATCACGGTGACGAACACCGCCGGCGCGACGCAGATCGCGGAGCAGACGTCGGGCGCATACAGCGGCGCGTCCGCAAGTGGGAACGCAACGCTCGTCCTCAACCCCGATCTTTCGCCGTCGAGCTATCGCGCGTCGGGAACGATGGCGGGTAATCCGATCGCCGATTCGGCAACGGTCTCCGGCAACACCGCGCGCGTGACCAACGCGCAAGGCGCGTCGTCGTCGTTCACCCTTACCGGCGGCGCATCGCATTTCGTCTTGGTCGATCTCGGAACGCTGGCCGGATTCGTCGCGCTGCCGGCGCAGATGAAGGCCTGGAACTCGCCGACGGTCATGGCGGTGATTCCGTCGTTCGGGCAATCGCTGACGCTCCAGCCCGAAGCGTCGGTTCCTCAAACGCGTCCCAGCGGCGTCCCCGCCGCCGACGTCGGGATGAGCTTCGGCGGCCATACGCCGTTCACGATGTGGTACAACCCCACGACGCTCATTCCCGACGAAATTGAGATCCCGAGTCAATCCGTCGTCATCACAAAACTCGGGACGTAATCGCCTGCGTTAGTATCCGTTTTCTTTAACGAATGACGACGTCATCACGGCGTCGGCCATGCCGTGGATCAGGCGCTTATCGGCCGGCGCAATCGTGGCAAGAATGCCGCCCAGCGTCACGCTATCCTCGCCGGTGACGAAGAAGTACGGACAAAGGCGGACGCGCCCGTCGAACATCTTGATCTCGCCTTCGGTGCGATCCAAGTAGGGCATGCGAATGCGTTTGCCCTTATGGAATCGCTGCAGGATGTGCGGCGTGCGGTCAAAGGACGCAAGTCCGTTGTCGAGCGCCTCTTTCCATTCGTCCTTCGTGAGATCGTTGGCGATCTTGACGCCGCGCGAACCCCACGCGAGTTCCGAGAAACCCGAGGGTTTAACCACGTAATCGCGATCGCTCTTGCCGAGTTCGACCAGCTCGCGGAAATCCGCCACGGGGGCGCCGTTGATCTGCAGCGCATGAATGAACGCTTGTGGCGGCAGTTGGCGCGGATCGAGGACCCACGTCATGGGAAAGAGCGCCTTGAGCCGTTCGAAACACTCTTTCCCGAGCTCCGCGCGCCAGAGCTTTTCGAGCGACGGATGATGGAAGAGCGCGAACGACATCTTTTCTTCGAGCGCGGCCTTCGGCGGCGGCGTCATCTTCACCCGATTATGACGCGCGGCGTACATCATCAGTTCTTGCTTGGGAACGTTGAGCAGATCGAAGAGCTCGAAGTTGCGGTAGATGCCGTCGAGTTTCTCTTCGCGGCCGTCTTCCATCCGCATGAAGAGCGCTTCTTCGGTGAACATGATGTCTTGCGGCGCGCGGACGTGCACGTTTGCAACGCCGATGCGACGCGCTGCATCCGCCAGCCACCCGAGTTCCGCGCGGTAGTCGCCGGATTCTTCGGAGACGACGATGGCAACCGTCGGATGTTCGACGCCCGTCGCGTGGGCAAGCATTTTGCCGAATCCCGCAGGGATGCCGTTGGGGCCGCCGATCGACTCGACGCCGGCTTTGCAGTATGCCTCCGCCATCGCACCGACGAAGCCCATGCCGCCGGGAACGCTATCCAACTCCGAGGCGGCGAAGCCGTCGTCGGTCAACAGCAGATCGGGCCGGATCACGCCGGGCAACTCTTGCTTGAAGCGGTTTTGGCGCGCGAGCCGCACGATGTGTTCGGGTTTGCCGCGATCGAGGTAGTCCGCGATAAAAGCAGGTGCGGTTCCGCGTGCGCTACGGTTATAGAGGCCGTTGAGCGCGCGATAGAAGGCCAAGAGATCGCGCCCGATCGCTTCTATCTGTGCGACGGTTTTCGGCGACAAAGCAAACGGCTCGGGACTTACGCGCCACGGGATGCGAGCGTTCTCGTCTTCGGTTTTGAACAGACCGGACGGGACGGCATCCTCGATGAATTGCGCTTGTTCTCGAGCCGTGAGATTCGGCACGGTGGCCGTACAAGGCATGAAAAACTACTCCTGCGTGCGACGACAACAGCCGTCGGGGATTTTAGAACTATTGAACGCGATGTATCTGCGTCGCATATCTAATCTAGATTGCCCGGTTCGCCGCAGGGTTTCACCCCTACTTGATAATGATGGCCCCTGGCGTGAGGAGGGCGTTTTCGATCCGTACCTCGCCCCCGGCATAGACGAGCGTCAGGTGCAAGGTGCCCGTGAGGCCAAGCTGGCCGAGATCGACGTTTTCAAGGACGCGGGCCGGTCCCTCGCCCGTTATGAACCGAAAGCTCGAGTTCTTCGAGAACGAGCCGCTGGGGGACGAATAGGTCGCGGCCACCGGGACGGTGACTTCCGGCCCACTGCCGGCCGGGACTGTTGGGCAATAGGCGACCGTCACGGGCGTCCCGCGCACCGAGAGCGTTTCCCGGGAACAATGGCCTTGCGAGGCTGCGGCCGCCGGGAAGGCGGCGAGGAGCACCGCTGCAACCAAGGACGAGGATTTCATTCTGTTACTCAACGCTTCGCTTCCGGCAAACGTGCCCCCCGCATCGCTTGACCGCGGTTTGACGCCGGGGGGTATGCTGTAGATGGTGCCCCGTATCGATCTTATCGCGCTCGATCTCGACGGAACGTTGTTGAACTCGAGCGATCACATCACCGCCGCCAATCGCGCCGCGATCGCGGCCTCTCTGCAAGCCGGCATTCGCGTCGTCATCGTGACGGGGCGCGGGGCCGACGCCGCCGGCGACGTCGCGCGCGGACTGGGCTTGAACCTTCCGATCATTTGTGCGCACGGCGCCTTGACCAAGGACGTCATGAGCGGCAAGGTGCTGGGACATATCCCGGTTCCGCTGCAATACGCGATGCCGATGATCGAATTTGCCGAGCAGAACGCAATTGATGCCGCCGTGTACGTCGAGGAGCGGTTTCACCGGCTCTCGGGCATGCCTCCCTATATGAACGATATGCGCGGTCCGCATTGGGTCGAGGTCGAGTCGCTCGCGCGCGTCCTGACGTCGGCTCCGACGTTTCTGCGCTTTTTCGGTCGCGACGCCGTGGAAGCGATGCGCGAAACGTTCGCGGATTTTCCCTTGCACTTCAAGTACGAGACGTGGGGCGAGTTCGAGGAGTTGGCCGTGACGAGCATCGATGCGACCAAGAAGAATGCGCTCGCGCGCCTGTGCGCCGATCTCAAGATTTCGTCAAAACACGTGATGGCGGTCGGCGACTCTCGCAACGACGTGCCGATGCTGCGGTGGGCGGCGATCGGGGTCGCGATGGCCAACGCGTTGCCGGAGGTTCGCAATGCCGTGCAGTACGTAACCACCGACAACAACGCGGACGGCGTAGCGGCGGCGATCGAGCGATTCGTCCTGGAGCCGCTCGATGAGGAGAAGAAAACGGCATGATGCAGAACGCGGCCTCGCCCGAATACGAGGCGCGGCTTCGGGCCATACTCGAGGCGCAGGACTGGGCGGCCTTGCGCGAATTTTCGCGCGTCGAGAATCAGGTGCCCGACGAGATCTACGAAAAGGATCAGCACTTCTGGGAAGTCCTGATGCATAAGATCATCTGCAACCGTTTGGATATGCTCGCAAAGCACGAAGCGTCGCGGGCCTGGCTCGACCAGCACGGGTATTCGACCGACATCGGCGGATACTAGGACTGGAAGCCGTGCGTTTGACCGTGCGCGTTCGCGCGTTTGCGCGGATGCGCGAACTCCTTGGCGCGGGCGAATTCGATCTCGAGCTCGCCGACGGCGCGACGCTCGTCGACGTATGGGATGCGTTACGCGCGCGCAATCGCGCGATCGATTCGATTGCTTCGACGACGAGGATTGCGCGTAATGGCCGGGTCGCCGCGTTGCTCGGCGAGGCCGTCGCCGACGGCGACGAAATCGCGTTGCTTCCTCCCGTCGGGGGCGGCTAGCAATGATACGCATCACGCGCGATCCCATCGATCCGCGCGCGCTTGAGACGTCCGTGCAGTCCGCCGCCTGCGGTGGGATCGTGACCTTTCTCGGCGTCGTGCGCGAACGCGCGAACGATGGCCGTGCCGTCACGGGCCTCGAATACGAAGCG
>DASSZO010000109.1:0-2106 GCA_035702815.1 Candidatus Aquilonibacter sp.
TCTGCGGTCTCGACTCGAACAGGCCGGTGAGATTCATCTCGACGCGACGGTTCTTCATCGCGAGATCGCTCAGCAGGGATATGGCGGCAGCGTCTACGCTGTACGCCGGTTCCTCAAAGCGATTCGCCCGCGCCCGCAACCAGAACCCGTCGTTCGTTTCGAAACGCCGCCTGGCAAGCAGCTGCAGATCGATTTCGTCGTCGTGCGGCGCGGCGCCTCACCGCTACGGGTCTTCACGGCTGAACTTGGCTACTCGCGTTATGCATATGCGGAGTTCACCGACAACGAACGTACGGAAACGCTTATCGCCTGCCTCGAACGCGCCCTACACTATTTCGGCGGGGTACCGCGGCACATACTCTGCGATAACCCCAAAACGATCGTGATCGAGCGCAACGCCTATGGCGATGGTCGTCATCGCTACAACGATAAGCTCTATGATCTCGCCAAGCATTACGGTTTCCAGATTCACCTCTGCGCGCCGTATCGTGCGCAGACGAAGGGGAAGGTCGAACGCTTCCATCGGTACGTCCGCTCGTCGTTGATCAATCCGCTGCAGAGTTTGCAGCAAGAGCCGGTTGACGTCGCTCTTTGCAACCGCGAGGTGCAGCCATGGTTACGCGAGGTTGCCAATTCGCGAATTCATGCGACGCTCAAGGAGCGGCCAACGGATCGCTTCCAGGCAGAACGCGAGCATTTGCAAGCGTTGGCACCGCCATACGGCGGCCACCGCCGCTTACTCTTTGCGACCTCATCGACGATGCCGGTCCCATTCGAATCGTTGCAGCATCCGTTAGCCACCTACGATCGCCTCGCCCTGGAGATCGCCCCATGATCGAGATGGAGCGGATAAACGACCTCTGCGAGCGACTCGGGCTCGGCTCGATGGCGACGCACCTGCCGCACGTTGCCGACGAGGCGGCCCGCGGCGAACTGAGCTTTACAGAATTCTTCGATCGGCTCTTACAGGTCGAGCATCGAGAACGTCAAGAACGCAGCCGCACATTGCTGACGCGGACGGCGGGCTTTCCGGCGATCAAGACGCTCGAGCAGTACGACTTCACGTTCGCGACCGGAGCACCGAAGCCGTTGCTCACGGAACTCGCGACGCTGACGTTTATCGAGCGCGCCGAAAACGTTGTGCTGCTTGGGCCAAGCGGCGTGGGTAAGACGCATCTCGCCGTTGCGCTTGGCTACAAGGCGACGCAGAACGGTATCAAGACGCGGTTCGTATCGGCGGCGGATCTCATGCTGCAATTAACGGCGGCACATCGGCAAGGGCGGCTCAAGGAGTTCCTACGCCGCGGCATCCAAGGGCCGAAGTTGCTCATTATTGATGAGGTGGGCTATCTGCCATTCTCGCGCGATGAGGCCAGCCATTTCTTCCAGGCGATCGCGCAGCGGTATGAGCGCGGTTCAATCATCATCACGAGCAACGTACCGTTCGCGCAATGGGATACGACCTTCGCCGGCGATGCGACGATGACGGCGGCGATGCTCGATCGGCTGCTGCACCACGCGCATGTGGCGATGATCAGCGGCGAGAGCTATCGCCTACGCGAACGCAAGCGGGCAGGCATCACGCTGCCCGGAACAAAATCCGAACCCGAGGTGGGTCAAATTTAGACGCCCGATTGACGGGAAAGTGGGTCACTTTTCGGCGACCGTTAACACGCCGGCGCAAAGTGGCGGTCCAGCAGATTGTCGGCGACTGGTCTTTGATGGTCGGATTGCGTGGTAACGCGAAAGCGCTTACGCTGCTTGCCCCAAATGTTTTCCGCGCGCATCAGGCGCACAACGCGTGCACGACTGCAGGGCTCGCCGGCATCGCACAGATCTCGCATGAGCCTACGGCTGCCGTACGTGCCTTTACCCTCCTTGTGGAACGCGAGCAGACGCACCCGCACTTCGGCATCACGCTCGCGGCGTTCACTCGGCGGACGTTTGCGCCAGGCGAAGAACCCGGATTTCGATACGCCCAGAGCGCGGCACAAGTTGCGCAACTTCCAAACGCCCAGGTGATCCTGAATGAACGCATACCTCATCGGGAATGCTTCGCGAACCAAACTGCCGTTTTTTTAAAACGTCACGCTCTTCGCGAAGATC
>DASSZO010000092.1:0-77377 GCA_035702815.1 Candidatus Aquilonibacter sp.
ATCCTGGGACCTTCGCGACGAAATCGGCGTCTATCCCAAGCCGCTGCTCCTCGCGATGGCAGGACGCGACGATTCGATCGTTCCGCCCGCCGTCATGGACGACGTCGCCGGACATCATCCGGCAAACGTCCAGATCGAGACCTTCGAGGGGCAAGGACACAGCCTGCACCGGACGGACTTCGAGACGTTCGCCGTGGTGCTCGAACGCTTTCTCAAACGCGTGACATGAGCGGTTGCCAGGAGCCTTAGGGAATTAGTGGAAGCGAACGTCGCGCCAACGACGATGCCGGAGTCCCTTAGCGGTCGATAGGACCCGTTTTGTAAACGGGAGACGAAAGTCCACGTCGGTTCGAATCCGACCTCCGGCTCCATCTTCCCACCGAATCGTCCACTCGGTTTGTGGGCACAAGCAACGCATGGCCTATGCATCCACGAACCCCGCTACCGGCGAGGTTGTCGCTCGTTTCGATTCGATCGGCAACGATGAGCTCGACCGCTTCATCGTACGGGCGAACGACGTATTCGAACGTTGGAAAGAGTTGCCCCTCGAGGAGCGCGCGCGCATCGTCGGACGTGCCGGGGAACTGCTGCGCGAACGCATCGACGAACTCGCGCACCTCATCACGCTGGAGATGGGCAAGCTCATCGGCGAGGCGCGCGGCGAGGTCAAACTCGCATCGGCCATCCTCAAGTATTACGGCAAGAATGGCCCGGATTTTTTAAAGCCGCAGCCGCTCGAGGTGCCGGGCGGTGAAGCGCAGCTCGTCTATCAGCCGCTCGGCGTGCTCGTCGGCGTCGAACCGTGGAACTTTCCGCTCTATCAAGTGGTGCGCTTTGCCGGTCCCAATCTCGTGATCGGCAATACGATCTTACTCAAACACGCGTCGATCAATCCCCAATGCGCGCTTGCGCTCGAGCGCGCCTTCCTCGATGCCGGCGCTCCGGAGGGCGTTTACACCAACCTTTTCATCGGAAGCGATCAAGTCGGCCACGCGATCGAGCATCCGCTCGTGCGCGGAGCGTCGCTGACCGGAAGCGATGCCGCCGGAAAATCCGTCGCGCAAGTCGCCGGCAAAAATTTAAAGAAGGTCGTGCTCGAACTTGGCGGGAGCGATCCGTTCATCGTCCTCGACGCGGAAAATCTCGAACGAACGATTAAGGCGGCCGTGATGGGACGCATGGGAAACACCGGCCAGAGCTGCGTCGCTGCTAAGCGGTTCATCGTGCTCGAATCGTGTTTCGACCGAGTCCGTGATGAGATGCAACGCGCGTTCGAAGCCCTCAAACCCGGCGACCCGGCCGATGAATCCACCACGCTCGGACCGCTCTCTTCTTCCGCCGCGGTGGACGGCCTACTCGAGCAAATTGCAGACGCAAAAGAAAAAGGCGCGACGGTCGTGACGGGCGGCTATCGACTCGATCGGCCGGGGAACTATCTCGCCGCAACGATCCTCGCCGGCGTTACACCAAAGATGCGCGCGTATCATGAAGAGCTTTTCGGCCCCGTCGCCGTGCTGTACAAGGCAAAAACCGAAGACGAAGCGATCGCACTTGCGAATGATTCGCCCTACGGCCTCGGGGGCGCGGTGTTTTGCAGCGACATGGCGCGTGCAAAACGAGTCGCCGATCGCGTCGCGTCGGGAATGGTTTGGATCAACCATCCGACGAGTTCGTTGCCGAATCTACCGTTCGGCGGCATCAAGCGCTCGGGTTTCGGGCGTGAGCTTTCGCAACTCGGAATCCACGAGTTCGTCAATCAGAAGCTGATCTGCGCGCTTCCCCCGGATGCCAAACTCATGAACGTTGCCGGATAAAAGGGGAAAGCACCGGCCGCCGTCAAGTCAAAACATCTCATGCAACCCGTCAAACCCAAATGGTTAAACAGCGGTCTCGTGCTGGTCTGCGAACGCTGCTTCAAAGAACGCATTCCGGAAGAAGCGCCCGACGTTGCGGCGCGCATCGGCGATTTCAATCTTCGCGATTGGCTCAAATCCGAACTCAAAGAACACGGCGAGTGGGGCCCGATTCGCGTGATTTCGACCAGTTGCATGGACGTGTGCGCCAAAGGCAAGGTGACGGTCTGCCTCGATCCCAAGGACGGAGCAGAGCCGGAGGTCGTCGTCGTCGATCCCGTCGATGAGAAGCACACGCTCTACGGCATGATCGTCGACAAACTCGGCAAGGAGTAATCCTGACGGTATCTGTCAGGTTTATCAGCGTACGATCGAATGATGAATGCACCGAACACTCAGCCGCGAACGCGCGGTTTCGACTTCGTTATCATCCAAACGCGCGATATGATGCGCCTGCGTGCTTTCTATGAAGCACTCCTCGACCTTCGCGCGTCGGTCGAGTACCAAGAGTTCTACGTCGAGTACGACCTGCCGGACGGCAACACGTTCGCGATCGGCCGCGACCCGTCCGCGACCGAGTTCATGCCGACCGGCGGCATCGTTTTCGGCGTGGATGATGCCGCGGCGCTGGGCAAGCGGGTCGTCGAGTTGGGCGGCACCTACGTCAAGCGCTTCGGCTCCGGTGAGCCCGGCGCGTGCTTCTCCGAATGGTGCACGGATCCCGACGGCAACGTGTTCGGGCTCCATCAGCGCACCTAGGCTTGACCTTCGGTAACCTTTGGGTTACATTATTGGTAACCCATCGGTTACGGAAGGAGCACCATGCCGCCCGCGCTGCAACCATCAACCGACGAAATTTTCAAAGCCTTGGCGGATCCGACGCGACGCGAGATTCTCGCGCTGCTGCGGCATGGGCGTCGTTCGGTGGGCGATCTGGCGACCAATTTTCATACAAGCCGCCCCGCGATCTCCAAACATCTTCGCGTCTTACGGGAAGCCAATCTCGTCAAAGACACGCCGGAAGGGACGTCACGCATGTGCGAACTCAATCCGGAACCGCTCGCGCGCGTCGATGCCTGGCTCGATGATTACAAGAAGTTCTGGGATCGCAATCTGATGCGCCTCAAAGCGCACGTGGAGAAGCAACAATGACGACGATGACCGATACGACGATCGAAAAAGAAATCACGATCGACGCGCCCGTGGAACGCGTGTTTGCAGCGCTGACCGACCCCGCGCAGCTCGCGCAATGGTGGGACAACGACGCGCACAAGGTTCAATCGTTCGAGGCCGACGTGCGCGTCGGCGGCGCCTGGCATATGATCAGCAGCGTGCCCGAAGATCATCGCGTACACGGCGTATACCGGGTAATCGAACCGCCCACCGCGCTCGAGTTCACGTGGATACACAACCGGTTCGGCGAGCCGAAGGAAACCGTCGTTCGATTCGACCTTACCGAACGCTCAGGTAAAACGCACCTGCGCCTGACCCATAGCGGCTTCCCAAACCAAGAAATGTACGAAGACCACAACGAGGGTTGGACGATCGTCCTGGGTTGGCTCGATCGTTACGTGCAAGCCGAATCCGCATAGAGAACGCCAAAGAAAAGAGCCGCATCGATCATCGATGCGGCTCTCTAGTTTGTGTCCAGTGGTTTACTGGAATTCGAACTCGGCCAGGTTCTTTTCGATTTTGCGTTTGACGCGCTGGAGCGCGTTGTCGATCGATTTCACGTGGCGTCCGAGATCGCGCGCCATCTCTTGATAGCTCTTGCCCTCGAGATACGATTCGAGCACTTGCGATTCAAGCTCCGAAAGATTCTGGCGGATGCGCTGACGGATGTCGTCAGAGACTTCCTGCGTGACAACCAGTTCCTCGGGGTCAGACGTCTTCTGCGACGCCATCACGTCGAGCAGCGTACGCTCGCTGTCTTCGTCATAAATCGGTTTGTTGAGCGAGATGTACTGGTTGAGCGGAATGTGCTTCTGACGCGTCGCGGTCTTGATCGCGGTGATGATCTGGCGCGTGATGCAGAGCTCGGCGAAAGCACGGAAGCTCGAAAGCTTGTCGGCCTTGAAGTCGCGCACGGCTTTATAGAGGCCGATCATCCCTTCTTGGATGATATCCTCGCGATCCGCACCGATCAGGAAGTAGCTCTTGGCCTTGATCCGGACGAAGTTCTTGTACTTGTTGAGCAGATATTCCATCGCCAGGTTGTCACCTGATTTTGCGATGGCAACGAGATCTTCGTCGGCTCTCTCGTTGTACTCCAAACCATCCGACACAGGATGGGTCATAGCCATGTATCTATCGCCTCGTGGGGGTCGGTGTGCCGAAAAACGCGAGCCGGGGCCCGTCGAGCGCGACACATCCACGTGATTATAGGAGGGGCTCCTGCCCCCGTCAAGCACGAATCAAGCGTGGTTCGCGGACGCCTGCGACCTTTGTCTCAAGGCCTCGTACATGAGAACGGCTGCGGCAACCGAGGCATTGAGCGATTCGGTAACCCCCGGCATCGGAATGCGAACCAGGTAGTCGCATTCGCGCCGCACGAGCTGTGCGAGCCCTTCGCCTTCAGCGCCGATGACCAGTGCCAAGTCACGGTCGAAGTCGGCGGACGCTAGCGGTACGGACTCCGGGCCGGCGTCGGCTCCGGCGACCCAAACGCCGGCTTTCTTGAGTTGGCGAATCGCTTCGTTCACGTTGGCCACGCGTACGATCGGAAGATGTTCGGCGGCGCCCGCCGCGGCCTTACGCACGGTGGCATTGACGCCCGCAGAACGGCGCTCGGGCAAGATCACCGCATCGGCACCGAAGCATTCCGCGGTGCGGATGATCGCCCCGACGTTGTGCGGATCGGTCAGATGATCGAGCACGACGAAAAAGGCGTGCGACGATTTCTTGCGCGCGAGCGCATCGTGCAGCGAGGCGTACTCAAAGGGCGGCGCGACCGCGATGACCCCTTGGTGTGTTTTAAATGGAAGCTGCGTAAAAAAGCCGCGGTCTTCGAAGCGTACCGGAATGTTGCGCTCCTTCGCGGTCGCGATGATCTGGCGCAGCAACGGATCCCGCTTGCGCTCGTCCGAGACGTGAATCGCGCGCAGCGCTTCGCCTGCGGCCAACGCCTCTTCAACGACGTGAATACCGTACATCACATCGTCGAAGTCCAGCCGCGGCTTGCGCGGGCGCGCGGGAGCGTTCGTTACCCGGCGGCGACGGTCCAACTCGTACCTTCTTTCGAATCTTTGATTGTGATTCCGCATTTCGCAAGCGCGTCGCGCAGACGGTCCGATGCCGCCCAATCCTTTTCCGCACGCGCTTGCGCCCGCCGGGCAATGACCGCCTCGATCGCTTCTTCCGGCGTGATCCCGTTAAAAGAAATCTCCGTTCCGAGCTCGTCGTGTAACCGCTGGGGAAGATCCGCGGGAACCGGCGACACGTCTTCTTTGAGCCACGCGTCGTTCGGTTCGATGCCGAGAAGCCAAAGCGCCGTCTCGTATTCACGCAACGACGGCGGAGTCGCTTCCTTTGCAAATGCCAGCACTTCGGCAAGCGCGGCCGACGTATTCATATCGTCGTCGAGCAGATCGGCGACACGCGCGGGCAGCCCGGTGGCGACATTGTGCGCCGGTACGACGGCTCCGCCGCTGTGAATACGGCGATACGCGCGCTTGAGTTTGTCGAGCGTGGCATAGGCTGCAGAAAGCGACTCTTCGGTAAAATTCATCACCTTGCTGTAGCCCGTCGTCAAAAATGTCAACCGAATGGCCTGCGGATCGTGCCGGGCCAACAGATCGACGAGCGGCTCGAAGTTCCCCAGCGACTTCGACATCTTGCGCCCCTCAAAATTCAGCAAGCCGCCGTGCAGCCAGACGTTGGCCATCGGCGGGTGCGTCATGAGCGGCTCGCTCTGAGCGATCTCGTTCTCGTGGTGCGGGAAAATCAGATCGGCGCCGCCGCCGTGAATGTCGAATCCGACACCGGCGGGATCGAGCAGCTCTTGCGACATCGCCGAACACTCGATATGCCAGCCGGGCCGTCCGTCGCCGAAGGGCGGGAACGCCCACTTGGGTTCACCCGGTTTGGCGAACTTCCATAACGCGAAATCGAGCGGATCTTCTTTATGTTCGCCCACTTCGATGCGCGCGCCGGCCTCGAGTTCCTCGATGTTCCGATTGCTCAGCTTGCCGTAGTTCGCAAACGCGCTGACCCGGTAGTAGATGCCGTCTTCGACGACGTAGGCGAAACCGCGCTCGATGAGCGCGCCGATCATCGCTTGGATTTGCGGGATGAACTTCGTGGCGTACGGCTCGGCATCGGGCTCCATCACGCCAAGCGCGCGCATCGCGCCCTTGAACTCGGTGTAGTATCCGGTCACGATGTCGTACCAGTTCTCGCCCGTTTCCCGCGCGCGGTTGATGCTGCGGTCGTCGATGTCCGTCACGTTCTGGACGTACGTAACGGCGTAGCCGCGATAGACCAAATACCGGCGGAGTAAGTCAAAGAAAAGAAACGATCGCGCATGTCCGAGATGCGCTTGGGCGGACGGGGTGAGACCGCACACATAGATGCGCACGCTTCCAGGCTGCAGCGGCACGAACGTTTCGAGCGCGCGCGTGCGCGTGTTATAGAGTTTTAGATCACCCACGACCAGGTCTCTTCGCCTTCCTTGCCTTCGACGGTATCGATTCGCTGCTCGAGCATTTCGAGCCGGTGTTTGAGTTCCTTGATCGCGCCTTCATTCGGATCGGGCATTTCGACTTGCGGCCGATCCGGGACGATGCGAACGGGTTTGCCGTCGAGCGCAACGACATGCGCGGGAATTCCGACGACGGTGGCGTTGGCCGGAACGTCACGCACGACGACCGAGCCGCTTCCGATGCGCGCGTTATCGCCGACGTAGATCGCGCCGATGACGCACGCATTTGCACCGACCGTTACGTTCTTCCCAAGCGTCGGATGGCGCTTGGTCCGTTGCAGGCTCGTTCCGCCAAGCGTCACCCCCTGGTAAATCGTGCAGCCGTCGCCGACTTCCGCGGTCTCACCGATAACCACGCCCATTCCGTGATCGATGAAGACGTTTTGTCCGATCGTTGCGCCCGGGTGGATTTCGATGCCCGTAAAAAAGCGCGTCACATGCGAAAGCCAGCGCGGTAATATCGGTACGCCCGCCCGATGGAGCGCGTGAAAGACGCGATAGGCGACGATCGCGTGAAAGCCCGGATACGACAAGACGATGTCGAGCGCTCCGCGAGCCGCCGGGTCGCGTTCAAGCGGCGTGCGCAAATCGCCCGCGAGCGATGCGAGCAGGCTAGGCATCTGCAGGCGGCTCCGAGCGAATCGGTTCGAACGGCTTACCGTCGGGACCATAGCGAATCGGTTCGAGCCCACGTCCGTGCAGCAGCCGCGAATTGACCGCGCCGATTCGAATCAGCATACGGTCGTGTCCGAGCAGCGGAAAGAGCAATTCCAGCGGCGGCCCGGCGCTTTGTCCCGTCAGCGCCATGCGCGCGGCGTAGAGCGCATCGTCTGCCGCAATGCCGAATTCTTGGGCGATCGCGGGAATGTCGTGCCCAAGCGGCAGGCCGCGTAACTCCGGCTGATGATCGATGTACTGGCCGAGCGAGTCAAGGAAAAACAGCACGTTGCGGGTGCGCAGCCGCTCGAGCTCCAGCGCCGGAATCACGCACGCCTCCGCGCGCAGCGCGGCAACGAGGGAAAAAGCATCATCCGCAGTGGCGACCTGGTCTCCATACGCCTCTAAGAACGTGTCGATCCAGCGAAGGGCTGCATCGGGTGCCGGCGCTTCGAGAAATCCCCAGCGCTGCATCGCAGTCATCAACTGCGCCGCGGATACCATCAGGCGTGTTCCCTCTTCTCCAAAGCCGCAACGGCGTACGCGGCGATGCCGCTGCCGTCACCCGTATACCCCATTCCCTCGCTCGTCTTGGCCTTCACGCTGACGTCCTCGAGCGGAAGTTCGAGACGGGTTGCCAGGTTCTCGCGCATAGCTCCGATATACGGCGCGAGCTTCGGACGGTCGACGACGATCGTCGCATCGATGTTGATGATGCGGTATCCCGCCTCGCGAACCCGGCCGGCGCAGGCCTCGAGGAGCACGAGCGAGTCGGCGTCCTTCCACTGCGGGTCGCTGTCCGGGAAATGTCCGCCGAGGTCGCCGAGCGCGGCAGCGCCGAGCAAGGCATCGGAAACGGCATGCGCGAGCGCATCGGCATCGGAATGCCCCAAAAGGCCGCGTTCGTACGGAATTTCAACGCCGCCGAGAATCAGCGGGCGCCCTTGCGTAAACCGGTGCGCATCGAAGCCGTGCCCCACGCGCATCACGGGCGACTCGCTTCGCCGCGTCCGGCGTAGTGCGAAAAGCGTGCGGTGAAGGTTGCGGTGCCGTCGGCAAAGGCCTCGAAGCGCGAACCGAAACCGCGCAACGCGCTCGCCTCCACGTAGGCGCGCACGACCGCTCCGGACGGGAGGTCGCGATCGACGCCGTCGATCGTCGCGCCGCGGCCTTCCAACTCACGTTCGACGGCCTCGACGAGCGCATCGTCGGCAAAGACTTCGACCAACAGTACTTCTTCTTCGTGCGGCGCATGGTCCACGCGCTCGGCCAACAGCGTCTGCGCTCGCAACACATCCGAAGGATGCGTGACTTTAAAGTTTTCGTTCGACGCCGGAACGACGATCACGTCGACGCCGATCGCTTCGAGCAACGCGACGTCGTCGGTTGCGTCCACGCCTTCGCGCGCAGCGTACGCGTGTGCGCGTTCGAGTTCGCGCCGCATCGCAAACTGCGGCGTCTGAGCCGCCCATAGTTCACCGCGGGTAAGCGTTCGACGAACGGTCATCGTTGACGGATCCACCACCTTGATCGTATCGACGACCGGCGCCGCCAGCACGGCAGCTCTCCCGGCGCGTACTTCACGCATGCCGAGACGAACGTCTTGCGCCCGCACGAGCGGCCGTGCTCCATCGTGCACGAACACCGCTGCGCAGGCATCGGAGATCGCGCGAAGACCGTTGCGAACGCTTTCCTGACGGGTGGCGCCTCCGGCAACGACGCGTGAGGCATGCGACGGCGCAAGTTGCGCAAGCAGCAACCGCATCGGCTCGATCCACTCTTCCTCGGTCACCACGACGAGCTCGCCGATTTCGGGCATCGCATCGAAGGTTCGTAACGACCAGCCCACCATCGGCAAACCGCCGATTTCGACGAATTGTTTAGGTCCTCCAAAGCGGGTTCCGCGTCCCGCCGCGACCACGATCGATCCCCAGTTCATCGTGCCGTCGTGCTCTGCGTCTTTGGACGCGCAAAGATCATGCGGCCGGCCACCGTTTGCAGCACGCTGGTCACCACCACATCCGTCTCTTCGCCGATCAGGCGGCGTCCATGTTCGACCACAATCATCGTCCCGTCATCGAGATAACCGACGCCCTGATGCGATTCCTTGCCTTCGCGAATGACGCTAACATGCAGTTCTTCGCCCGGAAGCACGACCGGTTTGACGGCATTGGCCAGCTCGTTGATATTGAGAACCTCGACCCCTTCAACCGCCGCGACGCGATTGAGATTGTAATCGTTGGTGAGAAGCCAGGCATGCATTTCCTTTGCAAGGCGGACGAGTTTTGCGTCCACGTTACCCGGCGGCATATCGGTGTATTCGCGTTCGCCGATCTCCACCGGACGCATCTCTTGCAGTCGATGCAGCACCTCGAGACCGCGCCGTCCGCGGGTGCGTTTGAGCGGATCGACGGAGTCGGCTATGGTCTGCAACTCGCGAAGCACGAAACGCGGCACCAGGAGTGGCCCTTCGAGGAAGCCGCTCTCGGCGATCTCGATGATGCGCCCGTCGACGATGACCGACGTGTCGACCAGCTTAAGCACGGCGCCGCCGTCGCGCTCCGCCGCAAGCGGGCGCATTCCGACCTTCGATCCGACGCGCGCACCGAGATAGGCGCAAAACACCGCGACGATCAGATAGACGACGATCGCGAGATAGTGACCGGCGCGCCCGCCGAATGAGACGAATTCAAACGCGATCGTTTTGACCAAGAGCGAGATGCCCAGCCCCGCGATCAGCCCGATCGCGCCGCCGGCAATCTCGGCCGGCGAAAGCCGCTCGATCGCGCCTTCCGCGAGGTTGAGTTCGTCCTCGAAAAAATTCTGCGCAAGCGGTGCGAGCAACACGCCGACGAGCGCCCCGGCAACCGATGAGCCGATCGAGAGGGCAAGTTGAAGCGACTCGTTTGCCACGTGGAGCGACAGCATCTTCAGATACGCCTCGCGCCCCAGCAAAAAGCCCGTCACCGCGAACACGACGATGAACACGGTTCGCAGGATTGCCCCCGATAGATTGTTGCCCGCTACTCGAATGTTACGAATGCTCCGCAGACGTCGTTTGCTACGAATCGGCCCTGCCGCGTGAGGCGCATCGCCCCATCGTCGACCACTAAGAGACCGGCGGCCGCGTACCGCTCGACGACCCGCCCGTAGTACGCGAGGACCTCGACGCCATACCGCTCTTTGAACTCCGCGAGACGGACCCCTTGCGCGGTACGCAACGCAAGCATGATCGCCTCACCCCACGCCTTGTGGGGTTCGAGGCGTTCGTACTCGGCCGGAATCGGAGCGCCCGCGACCGCGGCTTCCACGTACTCGTGCAGCTCACGGGTGTGAATACTGCGCGTGCCATCCCGGTACGACGCGGCCCCCACGCCGAAACCGATATATTCTCCGTTTTTCCAGTAATTGGCATTGTGCGCGCTGGAATGTCCCGGGCGTGCGAAATTGCTGATTTCGTAGTGTTCGAATCCGGCCTCGCCGAGCAGCGTAATCGCTCGATCGTAGAGATCCGCCTCGTGTCCCTCTTGCGCGAATGCGGACGGCTCGCGCGCGAACCACGACGCGTACGGCGTTCCCTCTTCGACGGTTAAGCCGTACGTCGAAATATGATCGACGCCGAGCGCGATCGCCGACCGAAGCGACGCCTCCCACGAGGCCAGCGTTTGGCCCGGCACCGCAAAGATCAAATCGAGCGAGACGGATGCGATGCCGGCACTCCGCGCGAGACGCACGGCGCGTTCGATCTGCTCGGGCGTATGCTTGCGCCCGAGCGTGGCGATTTCGGCAGGCACGAACGATTGGACGCCGATCGAGAGCCGGTTGACTCCGGCCGCCGCATAGCGATCGAAGTCCTCATCGCGCACGAGTTCGGGATTGATCTCGATCGTCGTTTCCGACACCGTCGAGGCCGCATTGTACCGATCGTTCAGAAGCGCAAGCAGCCGCACGATGGATTGCGGATCGTACGCATTGGGCGTTCCGCCTCCGAGAAAGATCGTACCGGCGCCTTCGGCAGGCGCCGCGTCGATCTCCGCCGTGAGCGCGTTCAGGTAGGCATCGGCACTGCTGCGGCGCATCGGCCACTTCGCGAAGTCGCAATAGGGACAGATGTACGGGCAAAACGGGAGATGGACGTAGATTCCAAGCATGAGGCTCCGGCTCTCTTCGTCGCCGAAGCTCGCATTTACCGCGGTGCGCGCCTTAGGGCACGATTGCAAAGACGCCGATCGCGCCTTCGCCCATGTGCGAGGCAATCGTCAGCGTCGATTCGTGAATGAGTTCTTTGGCGGGTGGATGCCCCAGCTTTTCTTCGACCATTTTCTGCAGCTTGATAACGGTATCGGCGGCATGCACGTGTGAATATGCAACCCAAGCATTGGGCGCGTGCGCGATCGTTCGCACGACCGCATCGACCATCAACTCCGTCGTCTTGTCATACGAGCGGCTCTGGCCGGCCGGAGCGATCGCACCTTGCTCGTTCATTTTGAGCACGAGGCTGACGTTCAACATCGAACCGAGCGCGACGACCGCTTTGGGAAGGCGGCCGCTTTTGCCCAGCGCGTTCATGTTCGGAACGGAAAAATACGCTGCCGTCTTGAGCGTTGCGGGATCGATCTTTCGCGCGATCTCCGCGGCGCTCTCGCCGGCCTTCGCGCGTTCCGCCGCATAGATCGCAAGCAGTGACTCAAGACCGCTGGCGCCGCGCGAGTCGACGACCTTCACGCGGTCGCCGAACGATGCGGCCGCCGCCGTTGCGTGCTCGAACGATTTAGAGATTTGCGACGAGAGCGCGATCATCACGACGTCATGTCCCGATCCGACGAGCCGGTTGAACACCGCCTGGTAATCCTCGGACCGCGCCGGCTCCGTCGTTACGTTTTCGCCGGCTTCGACCCGGCGATAATAGGTTGTACGATCGATATCGACGCCGTCGCGCAAACGTTCCGAACCAAAAAGGATGTAGACGGGAACGACCTCGATTCCGTAACGGCTTGCTTCAGAGGGTGTTAGGTCGTTTCCGCTATCGGTGACGATCGTTACTGCCATCCTCGCTCCTTACTCGTCGGCTGCGACGAAGATTCCAACTGCACCCGCGCCGGCATGCGTTGCAATGACCGGCCCCGCTTCCAAAATTTCGAGCAGACGCGGCGCTGCGCCATTTAAACGTTCGGTCAACTTTGCCATCGCGTTCTCGGCCAGGTGCGGCGCGTTGGTGTGCATGACGAGAAACCGCGCCTTTTCCGGAGCAGGCGCGGCCGCCATCGCCAAGTCGAGCATCGTCTCTTGAGCGCGCGCGAAGGTTCGCACTTGCGCTTCGGCCGCGACTTGGCCATCTTTGAGCGCGAGTACCGGTACGATCCGCATGAGCGTTCCGAGCACTTGCTGCGCCTTGCCGATGCGTCCCGTCCGTTGCAGATGCGACAGATCGGGAATGCATGCGTAGAGGCGTTGCGTCGCGCGTTCGTGATCGAGCACGTGAAGAATCGCATCGAGCGAAGCTCCCGACGACGCCATCTCCGCCGCGCGCATGACCATCATGCCCAACCCGCCGGCCGCGCTCTGCGAATCGTAGATCGCGATGCGCTCGTCGCCGAGCGCCTGCGCCGCCGCGCGCGCGGCGTTGATCGTGCCCGAGAGAAACGACGAGATCGTGATGCAGAGCACCTGATCTCCGGCTTCGATCAACGGCGCAAACGCATCCTCGAACATCTGCGCGGTGGGTTGCGAGGTCGTCGGCAGATCCTTCTGCGTGGCGAGCATTTCGTAGAACTGCGGACGCGAAAGGTCGAGGTAGTCGCGATATCCGCGATTTCCGAACAGGACGAAAAGCGGCACGACGGTGACGCCGAGTTGCTCGGCGCGCTCGGGCGAGAGATCCGAGGTGCTGTCCGTAACGATCCTAATAGCCACCGATCAACATTCCTTTATCGATCTTCGAGAGGAGCGCCGCGCCTAGGCCTCTTTTGCCAGGTGCGGCGTGATCAATTCCGTGATCTTTCCAACGACGTCGTTCTCAGCTTCAGCGATGGCACTGCCAATCGCGTTTTTGATGCCGCGTCGCGTCACGCGCCCGTGCGTGTAGAAACAGTTTCCTCGCAAGCCCAAGAGCGGCGCGCCGCCGATCGTCTCGTAATCAAAGCGCTTGCCCAGATTGCGCAATGCCGGCGCCAACAAGAAGGCGCCGACCTTCGTCATGATTCCGCCGCCCAGCAGCGTGTCTTTGATCACCTTACCCATCGCCGAGACCATGCCTTCGCTCGTCTTGAGCAGGACGTTTCCGACGAAGCCGTCGGCGACGATCACGTCGGCGACGTTGTAAAACAGATCTTTGCCTTCGATATTTCCGATGAAGTTGACCGGCGCTTTCTCCAGGAGTGCGGCAGCCTCGAGCACTTGGGTATTGCCTTTGGTTCGCTCTTCACCGATCGACATGACCGCGACACGCGGCGAGGCGATGCCGAGGACCGCCTTCGCATACGCCGATCCCATGATGCCGAACTGTTCGAGCCATTCAGGCCGGCAATCGACGTTTGCGCCGGAATCGAGCAAGACGAAATTTCCGGTAAGCCCGGGCCAGACGGTGGCGATGGCGGGACGCGCGACACCTTCGATCGTGCGCAATCGAACGAGGGCAATCGCGAGGAACGCGCCGCTGTTTCCCGCCGAGACGACGGCGTCAGCGTCGCCGTTCTTGACCATCTTCACGGCGATTCCGAGCGAAGTCTTGTCCGACGAGCGCAAGGCTTGCGACGCGTGTTGATCCATCGGAACGGCCTCGGGAGCGTGGACGACCGCAATGCGATCGGCGCCGGGGCCCCGCAGCAGCGCACGCACGCGCGGCTCGTCGCCGACGAGCGTTAACTCTGCGTCGAACTCATTGGCCGCCAGCAACGCACCGGCGACGATTTCTTCAGGCGCATGGTCGCCGCCCATGGCGTCGATTGCGATGCGTGCTTTACTCATCGAGGGAGACCCAGTATTCCGCGTTTTTCATACCGCCGTAGTAGTATTCGACCTCGGCTTGCGAAAATACCGCAGCCAACTCTTCGGCCAGGCGCTGCGCGTCACGCTCGCGCTGCGCGCCGCCATAGTAGAGCGTCACGAGGCCGCCTTCGCCCGCGCCCATCGCACGGACCGCCGCCGTAGCCGCTTCACCGATGGTTTCTCCCCCGTAGAGCGCGCCGGCGGCGAGCGCAGCCGGTTTGCCCTTCACGACCGTCGTTCCGCCGACCGACGCGTCCTTACCGGCAAAGAAAACCTGTGCGCTCTTGACGCGCGATGCCTCGCGCAAGAGGACGTCCGCATCCGGACGTTGCGCCTGGCCCGCGCCGCGGAGCGCGAAGAGCGCCGCAATCCCGCCGACGATGTCGGTCGTCGGAATCACGCGCACGCGTTTATCGGTCAGTTTTTCGACCTCGCGCGCCGCGAGCGCGACGTTCTTATCGTTGACGAAGAGCAAGACGTCGTTCGATAGCGTCTTATTGACGGCCAAGAGCAAATCGCGAACGCTGGGATTTTTCGAGCCGTTGACGGTGACTTCGGCGCCGAGTTCCCGCACGATTCGATCGAAGCCGTCCCCAGGGACGACGGCGATGATCGATTGGCCCGCCTGCGGCGTGTCGACGACGAGGACGTTGTGTTGGTTTTCCATGTCGTCGACTTTGACGCGAGTGAGCGTGCCGTGACGGCCCGCGATCTCTTGCACCCGCGACGGGTTATCGGTGTGAATGTGCACTTTGATCGTCGGCGGTCCGCCGATGACGAGCAGCGACTCACCGCGCGGCGCGAGCGCTTCGCGCAAATCGAGCGCGCTGATGTGCGCGTCCTCGAGGATGAATTCCGTACAAAACTTGTTCTCGCCGACGACTTGCGATGCGGTAAAGACATTCTGCCGGACGGGACGCCGCGGAAATGCCGTCGCGCGCACCTTGACCTCGGGGAGAAACCGCAAGATGCCCTCGAGGAAATAGACGAAGCCCGCGCCGCCCGAATCGACCACTCCCGCCTCCTTGAGTGCAGGGAGTTGATCGGGCGTACGGTCGAGCGCCTCGTTGGCGGCCCGCAGCACGCCGCTTCCAAACCGGTAAAAATCGCGTTCGTGCAGCGCAAGGTGGTAGGCGGCATCGGCGGCGGCCTCGGCGACCGAGATGATCGTGCCTTCCACGGGTTTGAGGAGCGCCTGTTTGGCGGCGGCGACGGCCTCGCGCATGCCGGTGGCCAGCATGAACGTGTCGATCTCGCTGCGGTGACGCACGTGGTGGGCAAAGCCGCGGAGCATCTGCGAAATGATGACGCCGGAGTTCCCGCGTGCACCCATGAGGCTGCCCTCGGCCGCCGCGGCCGCTACATCCGCTAAGCGGTTCGAGCGGGTCTTGGACGCCTGAAGCATCGCGGAGCGGACGGTCAGGTACATGTTCGTCCCCGTGTCCCCGTCGGGGACCGGGAAGACGTTGAGGTCGTTGAGGACCTGGCGGTACTTTCGCAAGAAGTAGGTGCCGGCCGCCACGAACTTGGCATACGCGCGGCCATCGAGCGCGATGACGTCCACGGCTCGCGGTCTGCTTCGCCTAGCCGGTGGAATCCTTGTCAACGCTAGAGCGGCGTGGTATTATCTGCGGGTTGCCCGGGAGCATGTGCATCCGGGTGCGACTTTTGTCAAAATCCACGAGTAGAGTAGAGGAACGTTCCCAATGGCGAAGCGCTGCGAGATCTGTGGCAAGGGGCCGAAAGCCGGCAACAACGTCAGCCACGCGATGAACAAAACCAAGCGCCGCTGGCTGCCCAACTTGCAGTCGGTGAAGGTCAACGAGCTCGGCACGCACCGGACGGCCAAAGTCTGCACGTCCTGCATGCGCAGCAAACGCGTCACGCGCGCCGTTTAGCTCTACCCCAAACGTTTGCAAAAGCCGCCCGCCCGGGCGGCTTTTTTATTGCTCGGCTGCGGTTGCGAGCGCGGCGAGGTCCATGAGCGCGCGCGAAATCGTTTCCGGTTCCAGCGTCACCATGTATTCCACGCGCACGTGCGAGCTCTCGATGCTCTTGAGGCGCACCGCACAGAGGACCGGACCGCGGCGCGTCGGCGCGAACGACAGCTCGAACAGGCCTCCCGCAAACGAGAACGCTTCCTGCGGCCCGTTTCCTGAATTGATCGTTGCGAGATAGTCGCGCAAGTCCATGAACTCATCGACGCGCATGGACATGGCAAAGGGCGCTTCGACCGGCGGTGCGACCGCATGCACCGTGCAGCGCAACAGATCCATGCCGTGCGGCTCGACCGTTTCTGGATGCTCGAAGCCTTCGATCTCGATGCGGACGTGCGGCTTGCCCTCATTCTCACCGAGATAGAGCGTGCGGGACACCATCTCCCAACGTTACCCGTAAATGATCTTGTGTTTCGGCGGCGCGAACTTCAGGCGCGCGGCGTCGTGCGCGGTGGCTTTGAGCTGCGCGCTGTCGACGCTCGAGCGATCGCAAAAGCGCATCGCCTTATCATCGTCCATCTGATACCCGAGCGGGTTCCATTTTGAGAGCGCGCCGACCGGGTCGACCGTCGACCCGCCATACTGGGTCGTGTTGGCAACCGCGCGGGTGGCAAGCGCCGTTGCCAGCAGTGCCGCTGCAAACGGCGAGCCGCCCAGGCCAATGAACGTCGCCAGTGCCGACGCAAACACGTCGCCGACGCCGTGCGCGGGAAAGCGCGGAAAGTAAGGACTGGTGATGCGGTGATAGCTATAGCCGTTGGTGAAGAGCGACGTGGCGCGCTGCTTTTCGAGATCGCGGGTAAACGACGTGATCACGACGGCCTCCGGCCCGAGGTCGAACAGGCCGTTCAAAAACGCCATTTCGCTCAAGTTCGGATCGCCCGTACCGAGCAGCACCTCCGCCTCGAAGCGATTGGGCGTGATGATCTCGGCGTGCGGAATGAGCCAATCTTTGATCGCGCGCGCGGTTTCTTCGCTGACGTAGAGCCCTTTACGGTGGTCGCCGATGACCGGATCGACGAGCACCACGCCCTTATAGTCGACCAGCGCGGACGCGACGACATCGACGTGCATCGGTTTGGGAAGGTACCCGATGTGGATGATGCCGGGGCGTTGCGCAATCAAGAACGAGACGTCGCGTCGAAACTGCGCGACGTCGGCGATAACGGTCGAGCGCCCCGGAACGCCGCCGTGAGCGTTGGAAAATTGCGTCTGCGCGTGGACGAGGCGCCCGCCGAGCGCATTGACGATCGCCGATGCCGCTTGATTTCCGATGAACCCCATCGCGACGCTGTTTTGAATGCTGCCGATGAGAGGGTACGATTGCGCTTCGTCGTCGAGCACGTCGTTCGTCCTTTAGGAGAAGTGATCCCAGCCGCTGCGGGTTAACGGCTCTTCGCGCCCCTGCTTCACCACGACCACGCGCTCGTCCGCCTGCATGACCCCCACGCGAAAGAGCGGCCGCCCAAAACGGGCGGAAAACCGACGCGCCACATGCGCGAAGGCGCGCGCTTCCACGGCGACGAGAAGTTCGAAATCTTCACCGCCGGCCAGGGCGAAGGTCGCCGGTTCCTCACCGAGCTGTTGCGCTGCCTCTTCGGCAGGCGGGGCAACTGGAACGCTTTCGATTCGAATCCCGACGCCGCTAGCGCGGGCGAGCCGGCCGGCGTCGGTCGAGAGTCCGTCGGAGCAATCCATCATGGCGCGGACGGAGCGGCTGGCAGCCAAGAACCGTCCCTCGCGAACGCGCGCATGCGGCCGCACGTGCGCGGCTACCGCCTGCGCCTGCAGGTCGTCCGCGAGCGAGACCTTCTTCTGCAGCGCGAGCAGCCCGGCGCGGCTCGCGCCGAGCATCCCGGTGACGGCGAATACGTCGCCCGGCCGCGCGCCCGAACGGCAGGTGAGATTCGAGGGCCGCACCTCGCCGACGACCGTAATCGCGACGCTCCAAACGGGGGATCGCGACAGATCGCCGCCTGCAATCTCAATGCCGGCGCGTCTGGCGCACGCATCCATGCCGCGATACCACGCCAAGATCGCATCTTCGCTCGCGCCGTCCGGCACGCCGAATGCAATCGTGGCAAGGACGCCGCGCGCGCCCATGGCGGCGAGATCGCTCGCGTTGGCCGCCATCGCGCGCCAGCCGGCGTCTTCGTATGACATGTAAGCGAACGAGAAGTGCACGTTCTCGACGAGCATGTCGGTCGTAATGACGCTGCGCGCGGAACGCGACGGCTGCCAAACCGCGGCGTCATCGCCGATCCCCACGAGAATTCTCGAATCGCTGCGCGCGGTCAATCGCGCGATCGCAGCGACGAGGTCGTCTTCGGTCACTCGACCAGCGATCGCATCCGTCGAACCGTTTGCGCCGGGTCGGCGGTTCCGAAAATGCTCGATCCCATGACGATCGCACGCGCACCCGCATCGACCACGCTGCGAATGTTCTCGCTGCCGACGCCGCCGTCGACTTCGAGAATGCATTCCGGGTTACGCGCGTCGATAAGCGCGCGCGCCTCGCGTAACTTTTCAAGCGATCGCGGAATGAACGACTGGCCGCCAAAACCGGGATTGACGCTCATGATGAGCACGAGATCGCAGTCATCGATGATATCTTGCAGCATGGATACGGGCGTCTGCGGACAGAGCGAGATGCCGGCCTTCGCGCCGAGCGAACGAATGTGCGCGAGCAGCCGCTGCGCGTGCGGTGTGGCCTCGTAATGAAAGGTCACGATATCGGCACCGGCCCGAACGAATTCCTCGACGTACCGCTCCGGCTCGACGATCATCAAATGACAATCAAAGACCTTTGTGCTGAGCTTGCGCAGATCGCCGATGATCTTCGGCCCCCACGTGATGTTCGGCACGAACCGCCCGTCCATCACATCGAGATGCAAGAACTCGGCGCCCGCTTCATCGACCGCGCGAATCTGATCGGCAATGCGCGCAAAGTCCGCCGAGAGCAGCGACGGCGCGATCGTGACCCGGCTCACGGGCGGCGATGCTCCTTGGTCTTACGTCCTTGATCGTAGATCCTCGCCGGCTCGTTGCCCAAACGCGTTTCGCCGACGAGCACGTCGTTGACGTACATGTCGACCACGGATGTCCCGACCGCCGTGACGATGAAGTCGATCTTCTGGCCCGGCTGAGCGTATCCGCGGAAGAAATCGTACGTCCCGGTCGCGTCGCGCACGCGCAACGTCAATTTGACCGAATCTCCGGGTTTGGCATTGTCCGGAATCGGAACCGACGCGAGCACCCGAACCTGACGGATGATGTATCCGGACTCATTAGGACCGGCGCTGATTTGAAGCGAGACCGGATCGTACGAGTTGATCTTCGTCCCGGGCGCCACCGACTGACGCGCGACGTCTCCATGCGCGGGTCCGCTTCGTCCAAGCGGTGTCCAAACCAGTTGGCCGAGCATGACGCCGTCCTTCTCCGCGAGCGCACGTGCTTGATCGATCTGCATGCCGACGAAATTCGGCACGCGGACCGTTTGGGCGCCGCCCTTGCTGACCACCAAATCGACCTTGTCGCCTTCGAGGACATTGGAGAGCGGCTGCGGTTGCTGCTCGATGACGTGCCCTTCCGGCACGACGTCGCTCTTGACGAACGTGACTTTGCCCAATTGCAAACGGGTGCGCGACAGGTCTAGACCGACTTCGCGCATCGACTGGTAGCGTAGGTCGGGCATCAAGCGGGTGATGATTCCGTCACTGACGACGAAGCTGACAATCCGGCCTTGACGAACTTTCGTTCCCGCTTCCGGCCGCTGATTCATCACGACGCCTTTGGGATACCGGTCGCTCGTCGCATGATCGATGACTTTCGCGGACAGATGCATGTGCTGCGCAGCGCTGTCGGCGTCGCTCACCGTCTGTCCGACGAACGACGGGATCGTTACTTCATCGACGGGCGGAAGCAAAAAGTCGTGAATTTGATGACCGAACCAAACGACGACACCGACAAAGGCGGCGAGCACGAGCGGGAAGACCCAATCGCGCGGGATATATTCGTGCAGCCTTTCGCGCCAATCGCGGGAAACGGGCTCGTTCAGGCCAACGCCTCCAGTGCGGCGTCCGACAACTCGACGTTGCTAAAGACCCGCTGGACGTCTTCATTCGACTCGAGCGCTTCGAGAAAAGCCAACACTTCGTTGAGCGGCGCTCCTTCCGGGGATACCGTTTGCTTTGCTCGCACGCCGAGGAAGGCGCCCGTGATTTTTAATCCGGCCTGCGAAAGCAGCTCACGCGCATGGGCCAGTTGCGTGGGTTCGGTATAGATCTGCGCCTGCTCGTCACCGTAATCCAGATCGACCACGCCGTCGACGAGTGCCGCTTCGGTCAGGTCGTCTTCGGACTTGCCTTGCGGATGGACTTCGACGATGCCGACCGCGTCGAACATCCACGCGACCGACCCGGTTTCGCCGAGCGATCCGCCGTTTTTGGAAAACAAGAAGCGTAACTCGCCGGCCGTGCGGTTGCGATTATCCGTCGCGGCATCGACGACGACGGCGACGCCGTGAGGACCGTAGCCCTCGTAGCGAATCTCCTCGATCTCTTTCTCGCCCGTTCCACCCGCGCCGCGCGCAATCGCCCGCTTGATGTTGTCCTGCGGCATGTTATGCTCGCGCGCCTTGTCGACGGCGATCTTCAACCGGTGGTTGGCATCGGGGTCGGGTGAGCCGCCCTTGGCGGCAAGGGTAATTTCGCGGCTCAGCTTGGTGAACAGCGCGCCGCGCTCTTGGTCGAGTTTGCCTTTACCTAGTTTGATGTTTTGCCACTTACGGCCCATACGTATTCCTCAGTACGGTCAGCGATGTTCCGGTAGGAGCCAGGCCGTTCCTCGACGGCGCGAGCGTTTACCCCGGTCCGACCACCCATTTGTTGTTGATCATCCACATCCGCGCGTGCCAGGCGGCCCAGGTGATCTTTTGCGCCGAGAGGATCGGATAGAAGTAGACGAACCCGAACACGATGATCGCCGTGATCGCCCCGACCGCGCCGAATCCGATCCAGCGGTTGCTGTCGCTCTTGGTCTTTGCCCAATTCCAGATGCGCTGCAAGACGATCGCATTACACAGACAGATCAACGGGATGTCGACGTAAAAATGGTAGGCAAAGGTTATTCGGGGTGACTTTGCCCAAGGCAACCATTGCAACAGGTAGGTAAGAACGATCAGCAGATAGCCTTTGTTCTTCTCCTTCCAGGCCAAGAACCCGACGAGCGGCACGCACATCAAGCCGAACCACAAGATGAACGGGTTCGGCATTGACGTGATCTCTTGAACGCAGCAGGCGTTGTCGTCGGACTTATTCGCGCGGTTGTCCTGATAGAAGTATGCGATCGGGACGTAATCGAGCGGCCATTCCCAAAACTTGGATGAATACGGATGCGTCGCTTTGAGCGTGTCGTGATACTCGAACATCGAATATTGGCGAGCGACCACGTCGTTGAAATTGTGGATTTCGTTGGGATCGGGCGATTGCCGCACGAGATCGGGCACCCACACCAATCCATAGATCGTCATCGAGATGAAGACGATGGTCACGAGCGCGCCGTCGAGACGGAAGCCGCGCGGGTTACCCCATAGCGCGATCTTGCCCTTGCCGACCCGGAAGAAGCGCTGCAGCCAGACGAAGATCAGCGCGGTGAAGCTGACGCCGAAGCCCATGACGCCGTACCACTTGCTGCTCACGAGCAGACCGAGCGCGACGGTGAACGTTACCAGCCAGAACGTTGCCGAACGGCCCTTCTCGCGCGCGTCGTCGCAACGGATTTCGTTCGAAGCGTACGTTGCTTCGCCGTCCGGTGTGGCATAGGTCACGCTCGGCTCGGTACGATATGCGATCGCGACGTCGCCGTCACGATACTCCAACGTGTTCGCGCGCGCTTGCGAATGCGCGCCGCTGCGAACCTTTGGTTTGCCCGGGCCGACGCTTTCGATGCCGCCGCCGTCGGGAGCAAATACCGCGGTGAGCTGCGGATCGACCAGTGCGTACGAGCCGTCCGGGAACGTCTGCTCGATCGCTCCATCGGCGTACATCGTGGGGAACGCGACGTACCGGGCGAGCAGATAGACGCCAAGGGCGACGTATAGGGTAATGATGATCGAGGATGCGGTATCGAGCTTCCCTGGATTGGGAATGTGCAGCCAAATGGCGTCCCAAATACCGACGACGATGACGCCGCAGATCAACGCGACGACGACAGCGCCCGCAAAGGCGAGCGGCGGCACGACGACGTGCTTGCGTTCCTCGACTTGCGAGGCGATCCAGAACCGGTAAAACGCGTAGACCGCGGCGAGCGAAAAGAGGACGACGAACCCTTCGGGCGTCGCGATCCGCGACTGCACGAAGTGCATCCCGTCGAACATCAAAAACGCGGCGGCGAGCGTCGCGAACGCCGACGAACGCGTGATCCGCTTGGCAAACGCGAAAAGCAGCATGACGACGAGCGCGCCGAACACGACGTCGAGAAAGCGCCAACCGTACGTGTTGTCACCGTGCGCGAGACCGCCCATGAGCATCGTCGACAGCGTGACAAGCAGTTTCGACAGCGGCGGATGGGTATTCTCGTAGATGCGAAGGTTGCGCAAGTACTCGTCGGCGGCGCGCGCAAAATAGATCTCATCGAAGACGCCGCAGCGCGTCACGCCCGCGATCGTCCAGCATTGATCGGTCTTGCTGGGATACCAATAGCCGACGTACGAGATCACGAAGCTCGCGACGCCGAGCGCGCCCATGAGGACGTAGTCGAGCGGCGCTCGCAGCACCGAAAGCCCTTCTTTCGGATCGAAATACGGGCGGATCTGACGCCACCACGACTGCAGCGAGGCGCCGTCCGCGCGGTGCTCGCCGGGCCGGTGCACGGCAACGGCCGCTTCATCGTCGACGCGCGCGATGTCGCCGAGATAGCTGTATCCGAGCGCGAAGAACGTTCCGACGGCCAGCAGCGAGTACAGCGACGTCCACACGCCCCAGAGATTGTGCGGATCGGCTCCCGGCATGCCGCCTTGCACGGCACTCAAGTACTGTAGCGAATAGATCAAATTCGCGAAGAGCACGACCGTTAATGCGATCGAGGCCCAGAGATACCGTCGCGCGATCGGCAAACAGGCGATGCAGAACAACAAGCCGTTGAAGCTGTAGCGCTCGTGCATGCGGGTGGCGAGCACGAAAAACGCAAGCAAACCGAGCGCGCAGGCTTCGAGAAACGATTCCGGCGTCGCATCTTGGAGATACCGCCAGACGATGAGCGCAAGCGCCGCGACGACGAGTCCGATGCCCCACGTCGATTGCGCGAACGCGAGCAGACCGAACCCGATGGGTTGGGAATCGGGTTGCCACATCGCTCCGCGGATCGCCCACAGATTGAAGGCGTTGACGCTGTTGAACTGATAGACGTGCGAACCGACGTTGTAGCGCGCGAGCAGCCAGACCATCGCGGCGATCGGATTTGACGCGTGGAACGGTTCGACCAGTGCGATGGCAAAGACGAACGCAAGCGCGATGCCCGCGATCGTAGCGGTAATGCGCGCACGCATGCGCACGCGATCCGTGAACGCAAACGCGATGAAGACCGGAATGACGGCGGCCGCCTGCGGCTTGATCAGCAGCGAATACGCAAGTGCGACCCACGCCGCCGGAATGTACCACGAGAAGCGGTCCACGGGTCCGTCGTCGCTCTTGAGCAGCAGGTAGGCGCCCAGGAGCGCGAAGCCGCCGGCGATCGCGTCGACCTGCCCCCAATCGGCCGAGATGAAGATCGTGGCCGGATTAAAGACGTAGAAGGCGGCGGCGCCGAGCGCGAGCGCCGGGCTTGCGAAGCGGCGTACCACGGCGTAGAGCAGCGCGCCGATGCCGAGGTCGGCCAGAATCGCCGGCATCTTCACCAAAACGGCAAGCAGCGAGTACGACGGATCGTGCGCTTTGAACGGCGCCCAGATACCGCCGATGAACGCCAATATATAGAAGTAGCCCGGAGGATAATCGGCAAAGCTGGTCTTGGCGTAGAAATTGCCAAGACCGTTATCGTGCGCCGAGAGCGCCCATGCTTCGAACGTCGTGATGTCGGTTTGAAACCCCGACTGGTGCACGAAGAGCATGCGGATGATGAAGCCGAGCACGAGGATGCCGGGAAGTGCCCACGGATACATGCGCTCCCAGACGGACGGCTGGGCGTTCGTCATGACCTTCACGTAACGTCGATCCTCCGGTATTAGCCGACGCTTGCGGCTAGCGATCCGAGTAGATAGTCGCGGAGATCGTTCGGACAGAGGCGCTCCACGACCGCCACATGTTCTTCAACCGCACGCACTGCGGCCTGTCGAGCGCCTAGCGTGTCGAGCGCATCCCTGACGTCGCTCACCGTTGCCGGGTCGAGCTCCCGCCGTGCGGCATAGGCACGTTCGACGACCGCACGTGCCGGAGACGGCGCTCCGCTCAACGCCCAGACGATGGGAAAGGTCCATTTTCTGCGCGCGAGATCGTTTTGGGCGACTTTGCCCGTCCGCTCCACGTCGGCCCATATCCCCAGCAGGTCATCCTGAATCTGAAACGCGAGGCCGAAGGCCCGTCCGATCTGAGCGTACCGCTCGGTTTGCTCCGCATCGCACCCGGCGGCCTGAGCACCGAGCATGCACGAGGCTTCGAACAGGGCCGCCGTCTTGCATGCGATCATGTGCGTATAGCGTTCGAGATCGACGTGCGTTTCGGTTTCGAACTGCAGATCGAGCGACTGTCCTTCGCACATCACCCGGTGCGCCTCGTGAAGGATCTCGGTCATGCGGACAACCCGGCCGTGCGGGTGCCGCTCCGCGGCGCGTAAGAGCGTCAAAAACGTGATCGCGCAGAGCGCATCTCCGGCATTGATCGCCTGCGCGATGCCGTAGACGTTCCATAGCGTGCGCCGTCCGCGGCGAAGTTCGTCGCGATCCTCGATGTCGTCGTGAACGAGCGAATAGTTGTGCAGCAGCTCGACGGCCGCGGCGGCATCGAACGCGTCGTCCACGCGTGCGCCCTCGTTCTGCGCGACCCGCATGACGAGTTGCGGGCGCAGGCGTTTTCCCGCGCGGGCCGGGCCGTGAGGACCGTAGCCGAAGTGATACAAAAGCATATCGGAGATCAGTGACGATCCCCGATATTCACGAACGCGCGTTTCGAGATGAGCTTCGAAGCGCTCAGGAGACGAGTTGACGGCTGAGTTCCTCCATGCGCGCGTGCACCTCGTCGACGAGCCATCCGGGCGTCGACGCACCCGACATCAAACCGGCAACCTTGACGCCGTCGAACCACTCGGCACGAAGATCGTCCGCGCCCTCGATGTGGTACGAGCGCGCGCCGTGCGTTTCGGCCAACTCGGCCAGATGTTTGGTGTTCGCGGACGTCTTGCCGCCGACGACGACCATGACCTCGACTTCGGCCGCAAGCCGTAACGCTTCACTCTGGCGATTGTTCGTATCGGTGCAGATCGTGTTGACCGCGCGAACTTCGTAGTACTTCTCCGAGAGTTTCTTGACGATGTCGGTGAAGCGCTCGCGCGAATACGTCGACTGTACGACGACGCCGACTTTGCTGCCGCGCGGAAGTTTTTCGACGTCCTCGACCGTTTCGATGCACCACGCTCCCGCCACGTGGCTGAGCGTGCCTTTGACCTCGGGGTGCTTGGGATCGCCGACGACGATGATCTTGTATCCGTCCTCGCGCAAGCGTTTGGCCTGCACGTGAATCTTGGTGACCATCGGGCAGGTCGCGTCGATCACTTCGAGGCCCTTTTCTTCGGCCTTCTCGAACACCTCGACCGGCAATCCGTGAGCGCGAACGAACAGCGCGCCGCCCTCGACGTCATCGACGGAATGGGCGTTGCGCAGCCCGCGCGACGCGAGCGACTCGACCATCTGCGGATTGTGTACCACGTGGCCAAGTGTGGTCACGTCGTCGCGCGACGCGATCGCTTCTTCGGCCTTTTTCACCGTGATGGCCACGCCGAAGCAGAATCCCTGAACCTTAGCCTTGCGAATTTCCACCGATATCCTCGTACAGCGCCTCGATCGCGCGCATAATCTCGTTTGTAAACTTCGCCAAAGCCTCTTTCGTTGCTTTCCCCGCGGGCGGCGCAATCGGCGAGCCGTATGCGACTTTAATCTCAGTACGAAAAAACCGCGCTCCGCCGCTGCCGGCGACGGCGCAGGGAACGACCGGTACCTGAGCGGTGATGGCAAGCCACGCGAGCCCTTGACGCGCCTCTTGCTCCTCGTGCGCGTCGCGGCGACGTCCCTCGGGTAACACCCAAACGCACTCGCCGGCTCGCAAGAACTTGAGCGACTCCATGAGCGGCGCACGCACGCTCCCTTCCCGATTGACCGCAAAGGCCTGCAACTGCGGGAGCAGCCAACTCAAAATCGGCTTCGAAAACAGCTCTTCCTTGGCCATAAAGCGGATCGTACGCGGCGATGCAAAGCCCGCATAGATCGGCGGATCGAGATTCGACTGATGATTGCCGGCGAAGAGGTATGCGCCGCGCCGCGGGATGTTCGCTCTTCCATACGCACGCACGCGAAAGAAGACCGCCCCGCCGACGCGGATCCAAAACATCGTAAGCGGGTAGACGAAGTTCACGAGCCTTCGCGCAACGCTGCGATCGCCGCCATAATCTGCTCGGTAAACGCGGCGAGGTCTTCTCGCGTTGCCTTGCGGTCTTGGGGTAACGACATCGGTTTACCGTAGATGACCTTGACCGGCGGCTTGGGACGTTCTTTTAGCCGCTCGCTATTGATGATCGCCGCTGGAACGACGACGGCGCCCGTGAGCGCGGCCAGCAGCGCCACGCCGGTCTGCGCTTCCTTATCGCCTTCGACGTTTCGGCCGCCCTCGGGAAAGATGCCGACGCACCCTCCGCCTTTGAGGATGTCGACCGCATGCTTGATCGCAGGACGCGCGCTGCCTTCCCGATCGACGGGAAATGCGCCCATCGTCGCGATCAGCGGGCCGAGCCACTTGATCTCAAAGAGCTCCTTCTTGGCCATGTAGTTGACCCGGCGCGGAAAATACGCGCCGACGATCGGCGGATCGAGCCACGACACGTGATTGGCTGCAAGAATGACCGGGCCGGTCCGCGGGACGTTCTCCTTGCCGTACACTTTGAGGCGATAGTCTTTCCACGCGATGAATCGGGTCACGCCGCGCCAGAAGCGATATGAGAGCGCGACCACGAGGTGGGGCGGTTTGCTAATTTTCACGATTGTGCGATCCTTACGATTTCCTCGACGACGGCCTCCGCATCGATCTCGCTCGAATCGATGACGTGCGCGTCGGGCGCCGGAGCGAGCGGCGAGACCGCGCGTTCCCGGTCCAACCGGTCACGCTCCTCGATCTCCTGTGCGAGTTGATGAATGCTCACGTCGACGCCCGCCTCGAGAAGCTGGGCGCGACGGCGCGCCACCCGCGCTTGAACCGATGCCGTCAAAAAGATCTTGACTTGCGCAAACGGCAGAACAACCGTGCCGATATCTCTGCCGGCCATGACGACGGCGCCGCGCGCCGCAATCTCGCGTTGGCTGCGAACCATCGCCTCGCGGACGCGAGGGTGCGCGGCAATGGTGGAGACGATGATGCTCACTTCGTTGGACTGCAATGCGTGGAGGTCGACGGCGCTCTCGTTGACCGTGATGCGAAAGCCGGTGACGGCGTCGAACTCGATGCGAACGTGCGACGACTCCCACAGGCGCACGAGCGCCGCCTCGTTGTCGGCTTCCGTTCGCGTGGTGAGCGCCAGCGACGCCAGCGTGCGATACATCGCGCCCGTATCGAGATACAGGATGCGCATGCGCTCGGCGAGACGCTGCGCGACCGTCGTCTTTCCCGACGCGGCCGGGCCGTCGATGGCGATTTGCAGATGAGGCGGAACGCTCATGGTCGAGCGGCCGATTCGCCGCCGGAGAGGTGTCTACCCCGCCATGCGAGGCGCCCGCGCAGTCCTTGGACGAGTGCATTGACGCCGAGCACCACGCCGAGCGCCGTTCCCGCGGGAGCAAGCAGTACGCCCGCGACCGGCTCGCGCATCGACCACCCGCTGATCGCGCGCGAGAGATACAGCGTCGGAGGAGAGAGCAGCAGCGACATCTGCCAGAGCGCAAACGCGACGCATCCAGCCGGACCGGCGCCATAAAAGAGCGAGCGTCCCAAGCCGCGGAGATTTGCGCGCAGCGTCGCATAGCCTCGTACCGAACCGATCGCAGCACCACTTGCCAGTGCGACGCGAAAACCGCTGCGTTTGAGCCCACGCGCGAGCGCGACATCTTCGACGATTTCGCGAATTGCCGCGTGTCCGCCGCACTGCTCGTAGGCATCGGCCCGGACGACAAAGCACTGTCCGTTGCCCGCGCTAAAGCGAGGGTCGGTGCCGCGCGCCGCTCGCATCGGCAACGCTTGCAGCAAAAAGAGCGTGACGAGCGGTGCGAGCAGCTTTGACGACAGTGACGGCGCATCGACGAAAAGCCACGCCGTGGCCGCGGCCGCGTCGCGGGTTTTCGCATACCGGACGAGCGCGCCGGCGGCACCGCAGCGCAAGCGGACGTCGGCGTCCACGAACGCAATCCAGCGCGTGCGCGGCGCATACGCGGCAACCGCAGCCGCAAGCGCCGCCGACTTCCCTCCGTTCACCCGCACGTACGCGATACGCGGATCGTGCGCTGCCGCTGCTGCAACCAGCGACGCGGTCGCATCGGTCGAAGCATCGTCGGCAACGACGACTCGCGCAACGCTCGAATCGCAAAGAAGCGTCGCAAGAAACGCTTGCGCATTTTCCGCTTCGTCGCGCATCGCGACGTACACGTCGACCGGCTCGGGATCGCGCACGGGCAATACGCGGCGAAATTCGGAAAGGTTCGATAGCTGCACCGCTAAACCGGCCAGCGCGACGACGTTAGCGCCGAGAAAGAGCCAAACGATCGTCGACACCGGCGTGTCCTGCAAACGCAAGCGCAAACGACGCGCGTCCGTCGCGCGCGAGATCGTCATCCATCGATTCAAGCATCGCCGTCACAGCCTGCTGCGCGCACTCGCGCGCGTCGCGCGCGTGCGCGTCGATCGGCTGACCGCGTTCGACGAAGACCTCAGGACGTTGCCGATCGAGAAACAGCAGCCGCATCGCGACCGGAACGATCGGAACGCCCGCCAGGCGCGCCGCATGTACGAATCCGCTCGTGAACGCCGGCGTCGCCGAGGGCGGCCGCAGCGTTCCGTCGGGAAAGATCCAGACCGCAGCACCCTGCTGCGCTTGCGCGGCGGCGTACGAAATCGACGCATACGCGCGACGCGTCGTCGACGGATCGACCGAGAACGCGCCGCCGAATCGAAAGTAGGGAAAGCGCTGTAGTTCGGCGTCGCTCATCATGATGCGAAACGGCTGCTCGGATGCAGAACCCTGGCGGTGCAGCAGGTACGGTATGAACCCGTCCCACCACGAATGGTGGTTGGCGACGGCGACGTAGCCGCGCTCGCGCGGAAGGTCCGCGCCGCGAACCCAGAGGGCGGCAAACGAACGGCGCATGAGACGGCGCAGATACATCGTGAAGCACCAGTCAAATCCGCGTAACGGCCGCGCGGGACTCCACGTGCTCACGCGAGCAATCGTTCTGCCGCAAGACGGCCGCTGATCATCACCATCGGCACGCCGGATCCCGGCCGGGTTCCGCTGCCTGCAAAGACGACGTTGGGATAGCGCGGATGCGCGATCGACGGGCGGAACGGTCCCATCTGATCGAGCGTGTGATCCGGCCCGAACGCCGCGCCATGCATGAGCCCTAACTCCGACGCAAATTCGCGCGGTCCCCGCCGGCGTTCGAGCACGATGTGCGGACGAATCGGCCCTGCGATCGCTTCAAGGCGGTCGAGCGCGCGCTCACGCAGCGTGCTCTCGTCCAGATTCGGCTGCGCGTGAAGGTTTGGAACGGGCATGAGCACGAGCAACGCGCTGCCGCCCGCCGGCGCAACCGCGGCGTCGGTAACCGCCGGATTATGCACGTAGAGCATCGGTTCATCGGGCGGATCGCCTACATCGAGACGCTCGTACGCGCGCCAGGGATCGTGCGGCAAGAGCACCGTGTGATGATCGAGGTCGACCGTTCGATCGAGGCCGAAATACCACACGCACGCGGAGTGCCCGTAGCGAACGCGACGTTGCCGGGGCACGGGCTCGTCAAACAGACTCAGCGCCGCTTCGCGATCGGACGCGACGACGAGCGCATCGGCGGATTTCGCAGTAGAACCGCTGCAAATCCGAATCGAGCCGTCGACGGATCGCACGATGCGCTCGACGGGCCAACGCATCTCGATCTCGACGCCGTTTCGCACCGCCTCGTCGACCAGCGACGCGACGATCCGGCTCATCCCGCCACGCGCGTACCACACGCCGCCGATCATCTCTTCCACCGGAAGCAACGCATACGCGGCAGGCGCGATCCGCGGCGACGTTCCGAGATAGAGCGGCGCAAACGTCAGCGCTTCGATGACCCGAGGGTGCGTGAAGAACCGCGACGTAAAGCGTCGTAAGTTTCCGCCCATCCATGGACGCATCTTCCCAGGCGCGAGCATCGTACGCAGCAGCGATGCAAGCGAGTGATCGCGTTCCAGAATACGTGCGCGCGATTCGACGTGCGCTTCCCATACCGTTGACAGATACCCAAGCGCGGCAGCGGCGCGCCCAGGTTCAAAGCGCGCGAATTCTGCAAGCGCGAGCGCGATATCGGAATGATTGGCGAAGGTTTGTCCGTCCGGCCAACGGACCCGATATCCCGGCTCCAAACGTTGCAGTTCCAGTGACGAAAACGCGTCGTCACCGAGCGTGCGGCGAAGAACGTCCGTCATGACGAGCAGCGTCGGCCCAAGATCGAAGCGAAAGCCGTTGCTCTGCCAGCCCTGCGCGCGACCACCGCACTGTTCGGACGCCTCGACGACCGTGACCGCAACGCCGGCGCGCGCGAGATGAATCGCCGCCGATAAGCCGGCAATACCGGCGCCGGCGACAAGGGCGGAGCGGGGCTTCATCGCAGGGAACCTCGCGATATGCTCGCGCTCAAGACGCTGCACATCGCAGCCGCCGTATTGTGGCTCGGAAATTTCGTCGTCACCGGGGTGTGGAGCATTCGCGCCTTTCTTAGCGGAGAACGTTCGCTCGAACGGTTTGCAACGCGCGAGATCCTGTTCACGGATGCAATCTTCACCCTTGGCTTCGGCTCGGCGGTCGTCGCATCCGGATTGATCCTCGCATCGATGGAGGGCGTCGCTGCGCTTGCCACCCGATGGACGGCAACCGCGCTCGCCGTCGCCGTCGCCAGCGGTATCGTTTGGCTCGTGCTGCTGCTGCCGCTCGAACTGCGCATGCACCGTCTGAGCGCGACCAACCAGGCCGGCACGTTGCGGCGACTCTTCCTCATTTGGAATCTCGCCGGCTGGGCGGTGACGCTCGCGCTCTTCGCCGTCATCTACTTGATGGTCGCAAAGCCGACGTAACTCTGCACCAGACACGCAAGCGCGCGCCGCAGCTTCTCGGTTTGCGGCACGTACGCGCGCCCGAGCGTCGGATCGAATGCGCGCCGTTCCAAGCGATCGAGGATCGCTTGATAGATATCCGCCGTCATCAGCAGTGCAGCGCGCGAGCCGTCGTTGGGAACCCGTCCGGCGAGAACGGGCGCTTCGAGGTAATAGGCGCGCGCGTGTAACGCGACCTGACGCATCACGCTCGAGACCGGCTCGCCCGGGAAATCCTCGAACGGCAGATAGCTGCGTCCCCGCAGCCGGTCCTCTTCGACGTCGCGCAGGACGTTGGTGTACTGCATTGCAACGCCGAGCCGCTCGCCGCGAACGAGCGAATCTTCGTCGGCGGCGCCGAGAATCGCCATCGATGCGCGTCCCACCGTTCCCGCGACGCACGCCGAATATGCGTACAGATCGTCCATCGTGTGCAACGCCGCCGGCACGACGTCGCCTCGGCACGCTTCAATGAGGCGCAGCACGTCGCGCCGGTCGATCGGAAAGCGCGCAAAGGCGTCGGCAACCGCAGCGAACCACGGCGCGTCGCCGGTGGCGCCGTCCGCCGCGCGTTCGACCTGCTCCATCGTTTCGTCCAGCGCGGCAAGACGTTGATCGTCGGGCGGCCCCGGCTCGTCTGCAAGGTCGTCCGCCGTGCGGAAGAGGCCGTAAAGCGCCTCGACCGCGTGTCGCTTGGCTCGCGGTAAAATGCGCGTCGACAGGTAGAAGCTTTTCGCGTGCTCCCGCATGACGTTTGCGCACCAGCGCCGGCTGTGCTCGAGCGTCACGCCGGGATCTCCTCGAAGATGCGGTCGGCGGTCTGCATTGCGCTTAGCGTCACGAGCGGCAGCCCGGTCGCGGGTCGCGTGGACGCGCCGGTGAAGAACAGATTCTTCAACCGTTTGTGACGGTTGTCCGGACGTAGCGGGCCGATCTGCAGAACGTCGTGGGAAAGACCGAACGCGGCGCCGTCGTTGAGGTTGAGCTCGTGGCGGAAATCGAGCGGCGTGCGCGTGCGCATGAAGCGAATGCGCGAGCGCAGGCCGGGAAGACGGCGGCGCTCGATCGTTTCGAGGATCCGCTGCGCGAGCGCCGGCGTCTGCGATCGCCAGTCGGTGCTGCCGCGCAAATTCGGCGACGGGACGAGCACGTACAGCGCTTCGCCCCCGGGCGGCGCCATCGACGGATCGGTCGTCGCCGGCGCGCAGAGATAGATTGCCGGATCGCGCGGCACCGCACCGCGGGCGAAGATGTCGTCGCACGTGTCGCGCAGCGACGACGGCATCAGAAACTCGTGATGGAGCAGATCGCCGTATCCGCGATCCAGGCCCAGGTAGATCAGCAATGCGGACGGGGTCTGCGCCATGCGCAGCGATCGATGCCGCGTCTCACCCAAGAGCGTTTCGTAGACATACGGCAAGTCGGCGCTGCACGCGACCAGATCGCAAGCATACCGTCCCGATGCCGTGCGCACGGCCGTGACTCGGCGCGCGTCGCGTTCGAACGCGGTCGCCGCTTCGCCGTAGTGGATCGCGACGCCTAAGTCGATCGCGCTGCGCTCGAGCGCGCGAGCAAGCGATCCGATGCCGCCGATCGGAAAGTGAATCCCCTCGCCGAGTTCGGTAAAGAGCAGCAGCCGGTAGAGCAGCGGACTGTCGTACGGCGACATGCCGAGATACATCGACTGAAACGAAAACGCATTCGCGACCCGTTCCGAGCCGAAGGCCGCTTTCGCCGCGGCGCCCAGGCGCGAAAACGCACCGGCGGCAAAGAGCCCCGCGATCTTACGCGGGGTGAGGAAATGCGCGAACGAGCGGATCCGTTCGCCGACGAACTCTTTTCGTGAGAGCTCGTACGCACGCGCGGCCGAAGCAAGATACGCGAGTAAGTTCTTGCTGGAACCCGGCGCGAGCGTTTCGAGCGACGCGATCGTCTCACTCAAGACCGGCGATACCGTCAAGGCTGCACCGTCGGGCCAATGCAAGCGGTAATTCGGACGCAGCCGCACGGTTGGAACGAGCCGGTCGAAATCCGCGCCCCAGCGCGCGAACGCCTCGCGGTAGACGTCGAGCATGAATAGCAGCGTCGGCCCGAGATCGAAGGTGAAGCCGTCCCAGATCGCTTGTGCTGCCCGGCCGCCCGGGCGGTCGCTCTGCTCGAGCACCGTCACCGCATATCCACGGTGCGCAAGGAGTGAAGCCAGCGTCAGACCCGAAATTCCCGCCCCGATAACCGTCGCTCGCCGTTGCATTTCAAAGCACCGAACACGCGCCGCGTGCAAAGGGTTGTGCGCTGGTCCGCCTAAGCCCGGAGCGTGGCTAAGGCGCGCTCCGTCTACTTCTGTAATGCGTGCGGTTTCGAATCACCGCGCTGGCTGGGCCGATGCCCGCAATGCGAAGCGTGGAACTCGTTCGACGAGCGTCCGTTTAGCGTGCCGGCGCGTTCGGCCAAAGCGGCGCCGGCGCGAAATCCGGCGCTCGGCCCGGTGACGCTCGACGAGATCGATAGCGCGAAGATCGCGCGCGTTCGCACCGGACTCCCTGAGTTTGACGGCGTGCTCGGCGGCGGCATCGTGCCGGGCAGCCTGACGCTCATCGGCGGTCCGCCCGGAGCGGGGAAATCGACGCTCTTACTGCAGATTGCGGCGCGGCTCGCCGATCTGGGCCCCACGGTATACGTGTGCGGTGAAGAGTCGGCCGCGCAAGTGAAGTTGCGCGCGGCGCGTCTGGGCCTTACTGCGCCGGTACTCGTGCATGCCGAGACGAATCTGCGCGCGGTGCTCGACGCGCTCGAACGCATCGCGCCGATCGCATTGATCGTCGATTCGATTCAGACGGTGTGGCTTCCCGAAGCCGAAGCCTACGCCGGTTCGGTAACGCAGGTGCGCGACTGCACGCAGGCGCTCATGGAGTATGCCAAGCGCAGCGGCTGCGCGACGTTCATCGTCGGACACGTCACCAAAGACGGCGCGATCGCCGGACCGCGGCTGCTCGAACACCTCGTCGACACCGTGCTGTATTTTGAGGGCGAAACCAGCGGCGAGTACCGCATCTTGCGCGCGTACAAGAATCGCTTCGGCTCGATCGACGAGATCTGCGTCTTCTCGATGCACGAAGCGGGCCTGGAAGAGGTCGTCAATCCCTCGGAACTCTTTCTCGCCGGTCGCGATACGCGTCCGAGCGGCTCGTGCGTGGTCGCCTCGATCGTCGGTTCGCGCCCGGTGCTCATCGAAGTGCAGGCGCTCGTCGGCGAGACGAGCTACGGAACGCCGCGGCGGCTGGCGAACAACCTCGATCAAGCGCGCTTGGCGATGATCCTCGCGGTACTCGAACGCCGCGTCGGCCTGCACCTGGGGACGCACGACGTGTATGCGTCGGTCGCCGGCGGGCTGCGGGTCAACGAACCGGCGGCGGATCTCGGGATCGCGCTCGCCATCGCTTCCTCGTTCCGCAATGTGGCGCTCGCCGACGACGTCGCGGCATTCGGCGAACTCGGCCTTTCCGGCGAGCTGCGCGCGGTCGGCGCATCGCCCCGCCGCGAAGCCGAGGCACGAAAGCTCGGGTATCGGACGCTCGTGACGCCGTCGACGCACCGCGACATCGCAAGCGCGATCTCGGCAGTGCTGAGCTGACCGCGTGGCGCTCTTCGAAATCGTACCGAACATGTCGGAAGGCCGACGCAGCGCGACGATCGATGCCGCCGTGCGCGCGGTACACCAGACCGGCGCACGCGTCTTGCACCGGACGAGCGATGCCGTGCATCACCGCAGCGTGCTCACGATCGTCGGCAGCGCGCCGCAAGTGCTCGACGCAGCCGTCGCGCTCGCCGGCGTCGCGGTCGAAACGATCGATCTTCGCACGCATCGCGGCGTCCATCCCCGCATCGGCGCACTGGACGTACTCCCTTTCGTCCCCTTACGCGACGCGACGTTGACGCAAGCGGCCGATCTCGCCCACCGCGCGGGAACGCTCATCTGGGATCGCTACCGCATTCCTTCATTTTTTTATGGCGCCGCGGCGCGATCTCCGCAGCGCGTTCTGCTTGCATCCGTTCGCGAGGGGCAGTTCGAAGGGTTGGAGGCACGCTTTGCGGATCCGGCTTGGAAACCCGACACCGGCGACGTACCGCGCCACGAACGCGCGGGCGCAATCGCGATCGGAGCGCGCGATCTGCTCGTTGCGTTCAACGTCAACCTCGCAACGGGTGACCTTGCGCTGGCACGTTCGATCGCGCGGACCCTACGCGAACGCACGGGCGGCTTGCTGACGCTTCGCGCGCTTGGCTTGCGCCTCGACGAGAACGCCGTTCAGGTCTCGTTCAACGTCACGCAGTATGAATCGACCCCGCTCTATCGAATCGTCGAGCTCGTGCGTCACCTTGCCGCGGCGCGGGGCGTTGCGATCGCAACGAGCGAGTTGATCGGCTGCCTGCCTCGAGCGGCCGTCGAGTCCGCCGCAACGTATTACCTCGGCATCCGCTAACGACCCAAGGAGCATCAGTGAAAATCCTCGCGTACGTCCTCTTCTTCGTCATGGCGATCGGTGCACCGGTCTTTGCGGCAAGCGGTGACGCCGGCGGCCCCGGCGACGGCGGCATCTACACGGCGACGCTTCACAACGGGCTGCGCGTGGTCGTCGTCGAGGATCGCAGCGCACCGGTCGTGCAGACGGCCGTGTGGTATCACTTCGGATCGCTCGACGAAACGCCCGGCAAGACCGGCCTCGCGCATGCCCTCGAACACATGATGTTTCGTGGAACGACCGACATGAGCGCCGGCGGCCTCGACGACGTCGTGGCGCGCTTAGGCGCGCAGATGAACGCCGAGACGTCCTACGATCAAACGCACTTCTACTTTCTCATGCCGTCGGACAAACTCGACGTCGGACTCATGATCGAGGCGGACCGGATGCGGCATCTCGCGCTGCGCCAAGCGGACTGGAACATCGAACGCGGGGCGGTCATCAACGAACTCGAAGGCGACGAGAGCTCCCCGTTTTTCTCATTGCTCTCTCGCGTGCGCGCCGCAGCCTTTCCCAATCAGCCCGAAGGGCGCACCCCGATCGGGAAGAAGGCCGACATCGAACGCGCAAGCGTTGCCGACATCGCGCGCTACTATCACGAATGGTATGCGCCCAACAACGCCACGCTCGTCGTTGCCGGCAACGTCGCACATCAAACCGTTTTCGACGACGCGGCGCGCTACTTCGGATCGATTCCCAGCAAGAAGCTACCGGCGCACCAGTCGCTGCATCCCGTTCCGGTCGCGCATACCGTCACCGTCGACTCGGATCTGCCGTTTCCATTCGAAATTCTCGACCTTGCCTACGCCGTTCCCGGCGACACGGAACCCGGCGAGCCGGAGATCAGCACGCTCGTCCAGTTGATCGGCAACCAGCTCTCCCCGTTCTATCAGGCACTCGTCGAATCGAACGTCGCGCTCGCCGTTGACGGCGAACAGGACACGCAGTTGCACGGCGGACTGTTCAACGTCTTCATCGTGCTCAATCCCGGGCACACGAGCGCCGAGGCGCAAGCGATCTTTCAAGCGACGATGGATAACGTGCTCAAAAACGGCGTGACCCCCGATCTTCTCCAAGCCGCCAAGCGTCTGACGATCGCCGACCGCATGTACTCGGGCGACTCAATCACCGGGATGGGCGATCTCGCCGGATACACGTACGGCATCGTCGGCGAACGAATCGCCGACGAAGACAACCGGCTTGCGGGGATTACGTCGACGTCATTGCAGGGCGTGCTGGCGCGGTATCTTGCGCATCCGACCGTGGTCGGCATCCTGCGCACGCGCACGCAGCCGGCAAAAGGAAGCTCCCAAAAGAGCGACGCGTCGATCAGCGACGACTTCTCAAAGCGCGTTCCCAACGGTCCGATCGTCATTCCGGCACCGATCCGCTCGCTTGCGGAAGCACCGACGACGGCGCGCAGCCCGCTGCATCCGGTTGCATTCACGTTGAGTAACGGACTCAAAGTGCTCGTGCAAGAGAAACACGATCGCCCGACGTTCATCCTGCGCGGTCAGATCGAATCATCCAGCGCGTTCACGCCGCCGGGCAAAGAGGGCATCGCGCGCCTGGCTTCCGACGCCGCGGACTACGGCAGCGAGCACTATCCCTTCGCGCAGCGGCGGCGCGCGATCGATATGATGGGCGCGAACGTCCACAACGGCGCGGAGTTCGGCGCACGCGGCCTGGTTCGCGACTTCTCGAAAATCGTCGATATCGTGGCCGACGGCGAAGAACATCCGACCTTCGCCGATCCGTGGTTCGGCATCGAAAAGGGACAGCTGTCCAACAGCCTCCAATCCGAAGCATCGATCTCGGGCGTCATGATCGACCGCGCCTACGCGCGTCTGCTGGCGTCTCCGAGCGATCCGTCGTTGCGCATTCCGACGGCGGGCACCGTCGACACGATCAGCCGCGACGATCTGCTCGCTTACGTGTCGACGTATTGGCGTCCGGATCTCACGACGATTTCCGTCGTGGGCGACGTGACGCCTGACGAAGTGCGCACCGCGCTCGAACGCGCATTCGGCGGTTGGAAGGCCGCGGGCGCGACGCCCGATGCGCATCAGCTTGCGTACACCGCCGCGCATCGCGGGACCGACTTCATCGAGACGCAAGCGCAACAGGTCTTCGTGCGGCTGGGCCAGCCTGCGGTCGCGCGCAACAGTCCCGACTATCCCGCGCTTATGGTCCTCAACCAAATCCTCGGCGCCGGCGGCAACTTCGAGTCGCGCTTGTGGCAAGAGCTCCGTCAGAAGCGCGGACTCGTCTACGGCGTGACGAGTTCGGTCAACGCAGGGCGCGATCGCGGTGATTTCCGCATCGAACTCAACGCGTCGCCGTCGCGCGTGGGTGAAGCCGTTCGTTTCGTTCGTCAGGAGCTTCGCGAACTGCAGACGCATCCGGTCTCGCCGACCGAGTTGCAGGAAGCCAAGCTTCGGTTGGTCAGCGATGCGCTGCTCCAAGAAGCGAGCTCCGACGGGCAGGTCGCGCAACTTGCGGAGATCGGCGGGTACGGACTGCCGCTCGATTACTTTCAAACGCTCAACGACCGCTTTGCGGGAGTGACCGCCGCGGACGTGCAGCGCGTTGCCAAGACCTACCTCGTGCCCGATCGTCTCGTCGAGATCTTTGCGGGTCCCGCCGGACCGTGGGCACAAGGGAGGTTATGAACGTTCAAACGCGCGATGCGATAACCACCATCAACCCGGCCACCGGCGAAGCGATCGAGCGCATTGCGCGAACGAGCGGGGCCGATCTCGACGAGACGCTCGCGCAGGCCGACGCGCGCTATCGCGCGTGGCGTGAAGCGCCGGTCGAGGATCGCGCGCAGCTCTTCTTCGGTATTGCGCGCGCACTCCGATCGGAGCGGGCGTCGCTCGCGCAAACCGCCGTACGCGAAATGGGTAAGCCGATCGATCAGGCCAATGCCGAAATCGAAAAGTGCGCGACATGTTGTGAGTACTTTGCCCAACAGGGTCCGGCGATGCTTGCCGACCTTGCGATGCCGAGCAACGCGTCGCGCAGTTATGCCGCGTTTCGACCCCTTGGGGTGATCCTCGCGGTCATGCCGTGGAACTTTCCGTACTGGCAGGTGTTCCGCGCCGCGGTCCCCGCGCTGATGGCCGGCAATACGATGCTCCTCAAACATGCGGAAAACACGACGCGCTGCGGCCTCGAAATCGAACGGATTTTCCAAGAAGCGGGCGCGCCTCGCGGACTCTTCGCGACGATCGTGGTCGAGCACGACGCGGCCGAACGTCTGCTCGCCGACGAACGCATCGTTGCCGCGACGCTGACGGGCAGCGAACGGGCGGGTGTAGCCATCGCGCGCGCTGCCGGAACGAAGTTGAAAAAAACGGTGCTCGAACTGGGCGGGAGCGATCCGTTCATCGTTCTCGGCGACGCCGACCTCGACGCCGCGGTACGCCTCGCCGTGGCGGGACGGTTTCAAAACAATGGACAGAGCTGCATCGCCGCAAAGCGTTTCATCATCGAGAGCAGCGCGTACGACGAATTCGCCGCGCGATTCGCCGAGGCCGCGCGAGCCCAACGCGTCGGCGATCCGATGGACGAGGCGACCGAACTCGGTCCGCTTGCGCGCGCCGACTTAATGAAGACGCTTCACGAACAGGTGAGGGAAACGCTCGAAGCGGGCGCGACGCTCCTGAGCGGTGGACGACCGATCGATCGCGCGGGCAACTTTTACGAAGCGACGGTGGTCGGAGACGTCGTTCCCGGCATGCGCATGTTCGATGAGGAGACGTTCGGGCCGGCTGCCGCGCTCGTGCGCGCGCGCAACGAACGCGAAGCGATCGCACTCGCCAACCGTTCTTCGTACGGACTCGGCGCGTCGATTCACAGCCGCGATACGCAGCGCGCGGAGCGGCTCGCATCGCACATCGAAGCCGGAATGGTTTTCGTCAACGGCATCGTCGCAAGCGATCCTCGCCTACCGTTCGGCGGCCGCAAGCGCAGCGGGCACGGCCGCGAACTCTCCCACTTCGGCATCCACGAATTCACGAATATTCAAACGGTGTGGGTCGGCCTCGGGCAGTAGTTCGAGCAGATCGGCGTTTTCGTCGACGATCGACTGCAGCGCCGCGCCGTGGCGGCCGCGTGCGCGGGCGAGCGTCAGGAATGCGTGCAGCGAGGCGACGAACGCCTTCCACGCCGGCTCGCGCTGCGCGTCCGGTGCCATGAGCGCGGCGGCGTACCGATCGCTCACCGAGAGCGCGAAGTGCTCGAGCGCGCGTTCGGTGCCGGCAGCGCACCGTAAGTGGGCCGATACCTCGCGATACGACGTTGCAAGGTCGGGGTCAAAAAAGAGTCTCACGATTTTTTCCTCGGAAGCAAAAGGACCAGCGGCGCGAGCGCGCACACGACGGTTCCTGCGACGAGCAAGACGTCGTCATACGCGAGCGTCGTCGCTTGCGCATCGACGATCGATGCAAGCTGCGCGAGCGAATGGCCGTGTAAGAATTGAGCGACGGCGGAGCGATCGAGCGTCGCGCCCGCGGCAAGGACCGCTTGATGAAAGACTTCGCGGCGGTCCAGCAGCGTGACGAGCAATGCGGCGGTGATCGAACCGCTCATTTGGAATGCGAGGATGACAAACGATGACGCCTTGGCCGCCTCTTGCGGAACCGCGCGCAGCACGGCGACGAGCAGCGGCGAGTAGACGAACGCGATGCCGAGTCCGGCCAGTAATTGCGGGCCGACGAAGGTCATGAACGTGGAATCCGTTGTGATCGTTCGTCCCAGCCAAATCGCGCCCAAACCGTTGGTAAAGAGTCCCAGTCCGATCATGACGCGCAGATCGATGCGTTGATTGTTCGTCAATCGTCCGATCCACAGCGTGAGCAAGACGACGGGCAACGCTCGCAGCCCGACGAGAATGCCGGTCTGCGTCGATGTAAATCCCAAACCGTCGACCGTGAATTGCGGCAGCAGCAGCGCGCCGCCGAAGACGCCGATCGCGTTGGCCATGATGCACAGGACCGCGATGAGGACCGCGCGGTGGCGCAGCACGCGCAAGTCGACGATCGGCGCCTTCTGACGCAACTCCCACACGACGAACGCCGCGAGCGACGCAACGGAGGCGACCGCCGCGCCCGCGATGCGCGGATCGGAGAACCAGTCATATTGCTGGCCTTGATCGAGCACGTACTGCAGCGTGGAGAGCGCGACGATGAGCAAGCCGAGCCCGATGCCGTCGAGCGGCTCGCGCGACGGCACGGAGTCGTCGCGCAGCAAACGCCAGATCAGCACGAACGCGATGGCGCCCGGGACGATATTGACGTCGAAGATCCAGGGCCAGGATGCGTTATCCGTGATCAAGCCGCCGAGCGTCGGGCCGACGGACGGACCGAGGACCGTCGCGAACGCGAAGATCGACTGACTCAAGCCCAGTTGCTTGGGACCGAACGTGTCGCGCATCACGATCTGCGCGGTCGAAAGCAGGCCGCCGCCGAACGCGCCTTGCGCGATACGAAAGACGATCAGCGCGTCGAGGGACGTCGCCATGCCGCAGAGCAGCGAGGTGAGCGTAAAGCCGGCGATCGAGATCAGAAAGTAACGTTTGCGCCCGAGCCGCCGCTGAAGCCATGGCGTGATCGGAATGACGACGACGTTGGCGACGACGAAGGCGGTGACGATCCAGATCGACTCGTCGACCGTCGCGCCCAGATTTCCCTGAATGGTGGGCAGCGAGACGTTGACGATCGTCGTATCGATCATCTGGAGCAACGCTGCCAGCATGACGCCGGTCACGATCAAGACCCGGCGCGTTCCGTGTTCGACCAGCGTCGGAACCGGGGCCGGGGACGGGAGCGGACGGGGCGCCGGCGGGCGAAGCGGCGGGACGGTGCTGATGGTTGTCGTTGTCATGCGCTGATGCTAGAATACGGGGGAGGTTATCCTAGCACCAGCCCCGCGTTATCCTAGCACTGAGAGTGACAGCATGGCCCTACTGAATCCGGACCGCGACGCGGAACGCCGCGCCGAACTGAGCGATTTCTTGCGCACCCGCCGCGCGCGCTTGACTCCCGAGGACGTCGGCCTCGTGAGCGGATCCCGTCGCCGAACCCCCGGGCTGCGCCGCGAAGAGGTGGCGTTGCTCGCGAACATCGGGGCGACCTGGTATACCCGGCTCGAGCAGGGGTTACCGATCAACGTTTCGCCGGACGTCCTCGAAAGCATCGGCAAAGCGCTTCATCTCACCGACGTCGAGCGCCATCATCTCTTTACCCTGGCGGGCGTCGCCTTTCCCGAGCGCAACGACACGCAACTCGAAGCGATCACGCCGCAACTGCGCCGGGTGATCGACGCGATGTATCCGCATCCCGCGTACGTACGCGGGCGGCGCTGGGATATTTTGGCGGCGAATAAGGCGGCCGAAGTCGTGCTCGGTATTCCCGATGTCGAACACGGCCCGAAGATCAACATGCTCTACCGCTTCTTCACCAACTATTCGTGCCGCTCGATCTATCCGAGCTGGGATGAAATCGGGCCGAAGCTCGTCGCCCAATTTCGGGCAATCGCGGCACGCTATCCCGATGACGAGGGGTTTCGCTCGCTGATCTCAACGCTCGCGGAACGCAGCGAACATTTTCGCCGCTGGTGGGCGCAGCACGACGTCGTCGACGTGACGCAAGGATTCAAGCGCTTCTACCATCCGTCCGTCGGCGAACTTACGCTCGATCACGTGGTGCTCGCGGTTCCCGACTTTGCGGACGTTCGCGTGATCGCGTACTCGGTGGAACCGGGATCGGACTCCGAACGCAAACTGCATCGCTTGGTTGCAATGCCGGACGCGTACGAGAAGATCCAGTTTTGCCGCGCTTCCCCCACCCGGATCTGACCGCCTTACACGTGCGCCAAATCGCTGGTAAATTTCGCCATCCGGCGCACGCCTTCGCGAACGCGATCGAGCGGCGCAACCCAGCTCAAGCGTAGCCAGCCTTCAAACGAGGCGCCGAACGCCGAGCCGGGAATCGCGAGCACGTCGTACTCTTCGAGTAACCCGAGCGCGCCCTCGAGTGAAGAGATGCCGTCGGGAAGACGCACGCACGCATAAAAACTGCCCTCGGGTTTGATGAAGCGCATCCCGCTGGCCTCGAGCGCCTCGACGACCCCGGCCCACTGTCCGCGATACCACGAAACCTGTTCGCCCACGCCGCCGAGCGTCGTAAAGACCGAGAGCGCGACCTGCTGGGCGAACGTGTCGGCGCACGACGTCACCCACGCATGCGCTTTGATCGCCTCGGTGATGAACTCGTGCGGCGCGAGGATCCATCCCAAACGCAGCCCGGTCAGCGCATTGCTCTTGCTGACGGAGTTGGTGACGATCGTGCGCGGATAGATCTCGGCGAAGTACGCTTCGTCTTCGACGAAGGTTTGCTCGCGATAGATCTCGTCGTGCACGATCCAGACCGGTTCACCGCCGCGCGCTTCGAGCCCGTTCACCAACGTTTGCGCTTCTTGACGGCTCATGACGCGCCCGGTCGGATTGTTCGGCGAACAGATCACGATCGCGCGCGTACGATCGTTGACGGCCGAGAGAATCCGCTCGGCGTCGAAGGCAAAATCGTCCTCTTCGCGCATCGCGACCGTCGACACCGTGACGCCCTCGAGCTTGGCCATCTTCACGTACGACGGGAACGCCGGATCGACGACGAGCAGTTCGTCCTTTGCCGGGTCGAGCAGCGTCTTGAGCGCAACGTACATCGCCTCTTGCGATCCGGTCGTGACGCACACGTTCTCGCTGCGATGCATGTCGGGGTAGTTGTAATGCCGCGCGATCGCTTCGCGCAACGCCGGATCGCCCGCGTTGTGGGTATAGCGCACGCCGTGCCGGCGAACGTACTCCATCGCGGCGGTGAAGTGCTCGGGATTCGGCATGAGCGACGGCTCGCCCAGGCCGAGGTCGATCGAGGTGGGCTTCTTCTTCGCCGCAACCTCGCGGATGAGCGAACCGGGAATGGCCAGTACTTTGGGATTCATCGAGTTAGACGGCAACCTCGTAGTCGCGCAAGACCGCGTTGAGCGACGTCTTGCGATCGGTCGATTCGGAGCGCGATCCGATGATCAACGCGCACGGCACGCCGTACTCGCCGGCGGCAAAGCGTTTGGGAATCGTTCCCGGAATGACGACCGCGCGCGGGGGGACTGCGCCCTTGCTCGTGCGCGCTTGCGCGTCGCGGACGTCGACGATCGGAGTGCTTGCCGTGAGGACGACGCCCGCGCCCAGCACCGCTTCACGGCCCACCCGCACGCCTTCGACGACGATGCATCGCGAGCCGATGAAGGCACCGTCTTCCACGATTACCGGCGCCGCTTGCGGCGGTTCGAGGACGCCGCCGATACCGACGCCGCCCGAGAGGTGCACGCCCTTTCCGATCTGCGCGCACGAGCCGACCGTCGCCCAGGTGTCGATCATCGAACCTTCGTCGACGTATGCGCCGATGTTGACGTAGCCGGGCATGAGGATCACGCCGCGCGCCAAGAAGCTGCCGAAGCGGGCGACGCCCGGCGGCACGCAGCGAACGCCGAGCTTCTTATAGTTGCGCTTGACGGGAAGCTTGTCGTAAAAGGCAAGGGGATCGCGGTCGGGATCGCCCATCGCTTCGACCTCGCGTCGCGCAAAGTAGAGCAGGATCGCCTGTTTGACCCATGCGTTGACACGCCAGTGGTCACCGTCGGGCTCGGCAACCCGGAGCTCGCCGCGATCGAGCGCATCGATGATCTCGTCGACGATGCTACCGTCCGCGCCGCGAACGTCTCCGTGCCCGGCGCTCAAGCGTTCGACGCGCTCGCGGGCGTGATTGATATCCATCGGGCCTACCGATACGGCTGCCTGTACGGTTCTACCTCGCGCACGTGGGGGTAAGACCCAACTCGGGGAGCGAAACTATCCGGTCCCGTTTATCGCTTTGCGGAGGAGACACCGTGCCCAACTCACCCGTCGATGAACAACGCATCAACGCAATCCGCTTTCTCGCGGTCGATGCGGTGCAGAAGGCGAATTCGGGGCACCCCGGGTTGCCGCTCGGCGCCGCGGCAATGGCGTACGCGTTGTGGTCGCGACATCTCAAATTCAATCCGAGCGACCCGCACTGGTTCGATCGCGACCGCTTCGTGCTCTCGGCCGGCCACGGCTCGATGCTGCTCTACGCGCTGCTCTATCTGACCGGGTACGACGTCTCACTCGACGACCTCAAATCGTTCCGTCAATTCGGCAGTAAGACTCCGGGCCACCCGGAGGCCGGCCACACGGCCGGAGTGGAAGCGACGACCGGTCCGCTCGGACAGGGCATCGCGACCGCGGTCGGCATGGCGATTGCCGAAGCCCATCTCGGTGCGGTCTACAACCGCGGCGACGCCACGATCGTGGACCACTACACCTATGTGATCGCCGGTGACGGCGACTTGATGGAAGGCATTAGCCAAGAGGCGGTTTCGCTCGCCGGTCACCTCAAGCTCGGCAAACTGATCGTGCTCTACGACGACAATCAGGTCTCGCTCGCCGGTCCGACCGACGTGACGTTGACCGACGATGCCTGCGCGCGCTTTGACGCCAGCGGATGGCACACGCTCACGGTCAACACCGATCACTCCAACGACGTCGATGCACTGGACGAAGCGATTCGCATCGCCAAGAACGTCACCGACCGTCCGTCGATGATCGCGGTGCGCAGTCATATCGGATACGGATCGCCGCTGCAAGACAGCTTCAAGGCCCATGGCGAACCGCTCGGCCCCGAGAACGTCAAGAAGACGAAGGAAGCGCTCGGGTGGCCGCTCGAGCCCGCCTTTTACGTACCCGACGACGTGCTCGCGTTCTACCGTTCGCTCGCAACGCAAGGCGCGCAAAAGCAAGCCGCGTGGCAAGAGACGTACGCACGTTGGAAAGCAAGCAACGGCGAGTTGGCAGCCCAGCTCGAACGCATCCTCAAAGGCGACCTCCCCTCCGCGCTGTCGTGGCCGTCGTTTACAGCCGAGAACGGAACCGTTGCGACGCGCGATGCGGGCGGCACGGTGATGAACGCCATCGCGGCCTCGCTTCCCGAACTCGTCGGCGGCTCGGCCGATCTCGATCCGTCGACGAAGACGTACCTTAAAGGGCAGGGCGACTTCGAGCCGGGCAACTACGCCGGGCGCAACATCCACTTCGGCGTCCGCGAGCACGGCATGGCGGCCGCCACCAACGGCATCGCGCTGCACGGCGGATTGATGCCGTTCTGCGCGACCTTCTTCAACTTCGTCGACTACCTTAAACCGGCGCTTCGCCTGGGTGCCCTGACCGAGTTGCACTCGATCTACGTCTTCACGCACGACTCGGTCTTTCTCGGCGAAGACGGGCCGACGCATCAGCCCGTCGAGCAGCTTGCGATGTTGCGTGCGATGCCCAACGTGCGCGTCGTACGTCCCGCCGATTCGCTCGAAACCGAAGCCGCGTGGAAACTCGCCATCGATCCGAAGAGCGGCTCCCCGTGGGCGCTGATCCTGACCCGGCAGAAAGTTCCGTTCCTGGGCGCGCGAAACGCGGACGTCGCACGCGGTGCGTACGTTTTGGCCGACGCGCCGTCGGCACCCGATCTCATCTTGATCGCGACGGGCTCCGAGGTTTCGCTTGCGCTCGATGCCAAAAAACTGCTCGACGGCAAGGGCGTCGGAACGCGCGTCGTGTCGATGCCGTGCTGGGAACTCTTCGAAGAGCAATCCGATTCGTACAAGGACGACGTCCTGCCGCCTTCGATCACGGCGCGCATGTCGATCGAAGCGGGCGCAACCTTCGGCTGGAAGCAATGGGTCGGCGATAAGGGCATCGCATTTGGTATCGATCATTTCGGCCGTTCGGCGCCGGCCGGCGAGATCGCGAACGCATTTGGATTCACGGCCGACAACATCGCGAAGGTCGCGCTCGATCACTTCGCGCTGGCAACTCGTTAACAATCCGACGACTAGGAGAGCATCGTGAGCAATCAATTGGAACAATTACTGGCCGCCGGACAGAGCGTATGGCTCGACAACCTACGGCGCGGCATGTTCGCGTCGGGCGAACTCAAGCGCCTGATCGATCAAGGCCTGCGCGGCATGACGAGTAATCCGACGATCTTCGAAAAGGCGATCGGCACCGGGAACGACTACGACGAACAGCTGCGAACGCTCATCCAACAAGAGACGAATCCCGACGCGCTCTTCTGGGACCTTGCGGTTGCGGACATTCAGAATGCATGCGATGCGTTCAAAGGCGTCTATGAATCGTCCGGCGGCAACGACGGATTCGTTAGCCTGGAAGTCTCGCCGCTTCTCGCGCACGACACGCAAGGCACGATCGCAAACGCCAAACAGTTGTGGGAACGGGTCGGCCGTCCGAACTTGATGGTGAAGATCCCCGGCACGAACGCCGGCGTTGCGGCCATCGAAGAGTGCATCTATGCCGGTCTCAACATCAACGTCACCTTGATCTTCGCAATCGAGATGTACGAAAAGACGGCACGCGCGTATATCAAGGGGCTCGAACGGCGCATAGCGGAGGGCAAGCCGGTCGAGCGGATTCGCTCGGTGAATTCGGTGTTTGTCAGCCGCATCGATACGGCAGTCGACAAATTGATCCAAGGAAAGATCGACAAGGGCGAGACCAAACTGCAAGGCCTGCTCGGCAAAGCCGGCATCGCCAATCTCAAATTGACGTACCAGCGCTTCAAAGAGCTGTTCGAAGGCGATGCGTTTGCGGCATGCAGAAAAGCCGGCGCCGCCGTTCAACGCCCGCTTTGGGCAAGCACGTCGACGAAGAACCCGTCGTACCCGGACTTGATGTACGTCGAGACCGTCGTCGGGAAAGACACCGTCAATACGATGCCGCCGAACACGCTCGACGCACTGATCGATCACGGCAACGTGCGCCCGGACACCGTCGAGCAGGGCTTGGACGAGGCACGCGACGTGATGAAGCGGCTGCAAGAGGCAAACATCTCACTCTTCGACGTGACGCATCAGCTCCAGATCGAAGGCGTATCGTCATTCTCCGATTCGTTCGCGGCGCTCATGGGCGCAATAGTCTACAAGCAAAAGCAACTCGCTGACGGCAGCGAGCGTATCGAGCTCGCGCTCGGGAGCCATCAGCAGGACTTCACCGCGGCGCTCGACCGGCTTGCTCAGGCCGATTTTCTCAAAAAGCTTTGGGCGAAGGATCCGTCGCCGTGGACGAGCGATCCGCAAGCGGCCGACATCATCAAGCACGCGCTCGGGTGGCTCGATATTCCGCAGCATCTGATGGAGCACGTCCCCAACCTGCTTGCGTTCGCACAAGAGGTCAAACGCGAGTTCGATCACGTCGTCGTCCTCGGAATGGGAGGGAGTTCGCTCGCGCCCGACGTCATGGCCGACACGTTCGGTCAGTTCGACGGGTGGCCGCAGCTGCACGTGCTCGACTCCACCGCGCCCTCGCAGCTCGAAGAACTCGATGAGGCGATCGATCTCGACAGCACGCTCTTCATCGTCGCCAGCAAGAGCGGCACGACGACCGAACCCAACGCGTTCTTTGCCTACTATTACGACAAGGTTGCCAAGCGCATCGGCGCGGAGAAAGCGGGCGACCGTTTTATCGCGGTGACCGATCCCGGGACGAAGATGGTCGAGGTTGCCAAGGGGCACAAGTTCCGGCGCATCTTCGAGAACGACCCGAACATCGGCGGTCGCTACTCGGCGCTCTCCTTCTTCGGCATGGTGCCGGCGGCGCTAGCCGGATACGATATCAACCTGCTGCTCGACCGCGGCCTTGGTGCGATGCATGCAAACGACAAGATGGTCGACCCCAAAAGCGCGCCCGGCGTTCGTTTCGGCGCCGCCATCGGCGGACTCGCGGTCAACGGCCGGGATAAGCTGACGATCGTGACGCATCCCGACGTTGCCGCGTTCGGTGCGTGGGCGGAGCAACTCATCGCGGAATCGACGGGCAAACTGGGCAAGGGCATCGTTCCCATCGAGGGCGAGGAACTCGGCCATCCGGACGATTACGGCCGGGATCGCGTCTTCGTCTACGTCGGATCGAATCTGCCCGACCCGCATCCCGGCACGGACGAGGCGCTCGCGGATCTGCAAGCCGCGGGTCATCCCGTCATTCGTCTTGCGATGAACGACGAATACGATTTAGGCGAGCAATTCTATACCTGGGAGATCGCAACGGCTGCCGCCGGCAGCGTGCTCGGCATCAATGCGTTCGATCAGCCCAACGTGCAAGAGTCCAAAGACAACACCAAAGCGCTGCTCGAGGTCTACCAGAAAAACGGGGCGATTCCGGAACCGGCCGCTAACGTTTCGGAAGATCGCTTCGACCTGACCTACCTTTCGGGCAGCAAACACGCGGACAACGCCCGCACGGTCTCGGCCGCGCTCTCGGCCATCTTCGGGCAGATCGTCCCCGGTGATTACGTCGCGATCTGCGCATACATCAGCCGCGATCACGAGCACGTCCATCTGCTCGACGAGTTGCGCTTGAAGATTCGCGACGCCGAAGACGTTGCGGTGACCGTCGGCTTCGGGCCGCGCTTCTTGCACTCGACCGGACAACTGCACAAGGGCGGTCCCAACTCCGCGGTGATGCTGCAGATCACCGGTGACGAGACGAGCGATCCGGCGATTCCCGGGATGAACGTCGGCTTCCGCACGCTGCTCGCGGCACAAGCGCTCGGCGATCTCCAATCGCTCGATAAGCGCGACCGGCGCGGCGCGCGCATTCACCTCAAGGGCGACACCCAAACGGCGCTGCGCGCGCTCATCGGTGCCGTCGACGACGCGCTCGCGGCGCGAGCGTAGCGAAGGGACGTCTATGGCCGATGCGGTAGCGACGGTATCCTCTGACGGAAAGCAGCAGATCAACCCGCTTCGCGCGGGACTGCAAACGGATCGCATCAGCGATCCGGCGACGGTGGTCTTCTTCGGGGCGAGCGGCGACTTATTTAAACGCATGCTCCTGCCCGCTATGTGGGCGATGCGCGCACGCGGGATTTTGCCCAACGATTTTGCCATCGTCGGCTTCTCGCGAACCGAGTATTCCGATGACGAGTTCCGCGCCTACTGCAAAGAGCAGCTCGATGCGTTCGCGCCGGACGAACAAAAACCGCAGGGCGCGATCTGGGACGACTTTTCCAAACGGCTTCGCTACGTAAGCGCCGACTTCGACGATCACAAGTGCTACGGCAATCTCGCGAAGATCATCGGCCAAAACGACGAGCAATTCGGAACCAAGGGCAACGTGCTCTTCTACCTCTCGACGCCGCCGTCGCTCTTCCCGACGATCATCGACTGCCTCAAAGAGGCGGATCTCAATCCGCATGAAGGCAAAGAGGGCTGGTCGCGCATCATCATCGAGAAGCCGTTCGGCATCGATCTCGACTCCGCGCGCGCGCTGCAGACGACGGTGGACCGCGTTTTTCCCGAAAGCGCGGTTTACCGCATCGACCACTATCTCGGTAAAGAGCCGGTGCAAGACATCATGGCGCTGCGCTTTGCCAACACCATCTTCGAACCGGTCTGGAATCGCAACTACATCGATTCGGTCCAAATCACCGCCGCCGAACAGCTCGGCGTCGAACTGCGCGGCGGGTACTACGACAATGCCGGCGCGCTGCGCGACATGATTCAAAATCACGTGATGAATCTGCTCGCGCTCGTTGCGATGGAACCGCCGGCGACGCGCGACGCCGACGCGATCCGCGCTGAGAAAGCAAAGGTGCTTTCAGCCATCCAAATCCCGACGATCATGGACGTTCCCAGCATGTCGGCGCGTGGCCAATACGGCGCGGGAACGATCAACGGCAAACCGGTTCCCGCTTACCGCCAAGAGCCCGACGTCAATCCGCAATCGAATACCGAGACGTTTGCGGCGGTCAAGCTCAACGTGGAGAGTTGGCGCTGGGCCGGCGTCCCGTTCTATCTTCGAAGCGGGAAGCGCTTGGCGAAAAAGACGTCGGAGATCGCCGTAACGTTCAAGCCGATTCCGCATCGCATCTACGGCGACGAAACGGACACGATCGAGCCGAACGTACTGGTGATGAAGATCCAACCCGAAGAAGGCGTCGCGATGCGCTTCTCGGCAAAGGTCCCCGGTCCCAAGAGCCACATCCGCAGCGTCTTCATGGACTTCAACTACGGCACCGGTTTCGGCGTGCAGTCACCGCCCGCATACGAGCGTCTCATCGGCGATGCGCTGCGCGGCGATCAAACGCTCTTCACGCGGTGGGATGCCGTCGAGCGCGCGTGGGAGGTCGTGATGCCGGTCCTTGAGGTCTGGCAGAACACGAAGGACTTCACGTTTCCGAACTACGCGTCGGGATCGCAGGGGCCGCAGTCTTCATTCGATCTGTTCCCGGGTTGGCGATCGTTGTGAACCTCGACGTGCACCCGCTCGTCGCGGAGCTGACGCACGCGCGGCATAGCGCCGGTTCGATGAACGCGGCAACGATGACGCTCGTGGTCTTCTACGAAGACGCGCAAGTCGGTTCGTGGGTTCGTTCACGCACGCGCGCGATCGCGGACAAGCATCCGTCGCGCGTGCTGCTTTTCGACGGCACCAAGAACGAAGGCGATCAGCATGCCGAGCCCTCCGCGACGCGCGGCGAATGGGTCGAGATCGGGGTAAAAGGCAGCCACGCGAGTGAAATCGGCGCGGCGCTTTCGATGCTCGCGCTGGCGGAAGCCCCCGTCGTCCTGTGCTGGATCGCAACCGATCTCGCCGCCGACGAGCGGTTCGTGACGCTTGCCAAACAGGCACATACGATCGTCGTGAGCAGTTCGGTGATTCGCAGCGACGAGCGTCCCTTGCGCGACCTGATCGCCTTCGTCGAAGCGCACCCGGAGATCGTCGTCCAAGACATTGCGTATCTGCGGCTCGCCGCTTGGCAAGAACTCATTGCCGAATTTTTCGACGAACCGGAGTTCCTCGAAGAGTTGACGGCACTGCGCGAGGTGGAAGTCCACGCGGGCTCCGACGCGGAGATGTACTATCTGCTCGGGTGGCTCGCCAGCCGTTTGGACTGGATTCCGTGCGCGCCCGATGCGATGTGCAATAGCTCGGGCGACATCATTCACATCACCGAGCAGCGCGACGGCTCGGCGCGCCGTCTGTCCAAGGTCGAGCTTCGGTCGAAGGACGTCGTCTTCAGTGCGTGCGTTCATCCGGATGATCCCGACGCCGTCTGCTTGGAAGTGACCGGCGCGAAGTCCCGTAAAGAGCGTTGCGCGCCGCTTCACACCATGGACATCGCGTCGCTGATCGAGCGCGCCATCCTGCGCAGCAGCGTCGACGACATCTTCGAGCAATCGCTTGCCCTTGCAAAACTCATCATCGAACGGAAGGTGTCGTGAGCGAACGCCCCGGTGAACTGCGGGTCTACGATTCGCCGGCGGACGTCGCGCGCGCGTTGGCCGAACTCTTCGTACGGACGGGAACCGAGTCGATCGTCGCGCGCGGCACTTTCACCGTCGCGCTCGCCGGCGGAAGCACGCCAAAGGCAGCGTACGCGCTGCTCGGCGCCGAGTACGCCGATGCGCTCGACTGGGGGAACGTAGACATCTTCTTCGGCGACGAGCGCTGCGTGCCGCCCGACGACGATCTCTCGAACTACAAGACGGCCGACGATGCGTTTCTCTCGCATATCGACATCCCGTCGGAAAACGTGCATCGGATGCATGGCGAGATGGATCCCGCCGACGCCGCGGCCGAGTATCGGCGCGATGTGATCGAGGTGCTTGGGCCCGATCCGCGCTTCGATCTGATCATGCTCGGCATGGGGCCCGACGGACACACAGCCTCGCTCTTCCCGGGAACCGATCCCACGACCGACGACGACGCACTGGTGCGCGCCGTCTATTCCTCATCGCAACAGCAGTGGCGCATCACCTTAACGCCCAAAGTGATCAACAACGCGCGATGCGTCGTTTTTGCCACCGAAGGTGCCGCAAAACGCGCGATGCTAAAGCGCGTACGCGAAGGAACGTACGATCCGGTGCAAACACCGGCACAGATCGTCGCGCCGCACGACGGCGCATTGATTTGGCTCGTCGATTCGGCGGCGGTTACAAACGAATCTTAGTGATAACGGCTGTTCCAGCGCTCGAGCTCGCGCGCGTAGAGGACGGCACTGCGCTCTTGAAGTTTCCGATGCGTCAGCGGGCTCAAGCGCGGGCGGCGCATTCGCACGATGGTCATGGTTTGAGTGCTCCTTCACCTAACGTCGATAGATTAACGTTACTCGCAGCAAAGATCGTTCCGTCGGCTTCTCTCAGCGCGACCACAGCTTTGTCGAAATCCGTCTGAGCTTGAAGTTCCCGGCCCTGATTCTGGACGAGTTCGATCTGCCGTTGCGTGACGAGGAACGTGGTCGACTCACCGGCACGGAAGCGGCGGAGTTCGCTCTCGTACACGGCCTGCGAAGCTTCCCGCGCGCGCCGCGCGGCGTACAGGCGAGACTCGGCCGTCTGGAAATTCTGCAGCGCGTTGCGAACGTCGAACAGGATGCGTTCGTCGACGTTCGATGACGTAATCGTCGCGATGCGCTCCTGCTCTTGGGCCGCCGCGTACTGCGCTTTAGCGGTGTGGTTCCCCAGCGGCGCGGAAATATTGACGCCGACGGTGTAGGACGGGAAGCGGCCGATATTACCGTATGCTTGCGAGTAGGTTCCGCCCAGATACGGAGGCGGCGTCGCGCTTCCGAACGCGCCGCCGACCGGCGGCAGCGCGTTTCCGGCAAAGCCGTTGCCCTGATACTGCGCCTGCAAATCGACTTGCGGAAGCAGTTGGTTCTTGGCATAGGCGAGGTTCACGCCGGCCTGGCGCCGCTGCGCGGCCGCCTGGGCGAGCTCCGGCCGATACTTCATCGCATTGCTCATGAGTTGGTTGAGCGAGAGCGCCGGCGGCGTCGATTCGATCGACGTCGTGGGCATCAGATTCGCCATCCAAATCGGATCGCCGGGATTGTCCGCGATGAGCGATTTGAGTTGATTCTGCAACTGCGCGACGCGCTGGAGCGCCGAAAAGACGTTGTCTTGATAGACGGCGACCTGCGTTGAGGATTCGACGGCGTCGATGGGCGCCGCGGCCCCGTGTTTAGCGAGACGAACGTTGCTGTTCTGTTGGGCGACGGCCTGTTTGAGTGCATCTTCCTGAATTGCAACGCTGCGCCACGCGGCGACGAGATCCCAATAGGCGTCGGAGACCTGTCCGATCGTATTCGAAACCGAGGTCAGCGTCGCAGCGGTGGTCGCGTCTTGGTTGATCACGGCCAATTGAATTTGGCGCTGCGTCTCGTTTCCGGGACCGGCGTTTTTGAGCAACGGCTGCGTAATCGACGCGTTCAACGTCGAGGTGTACCACGGGTCGAACGCATTGATGATCGTGTTGTTGTCGAACTTCTGTTGGGTGATGCCCACTTGATACTGCGTGCCGGTCGGAAGCTGCCCGGAGACGCCGACGTTGAGCGATTGGGTATTTGCCGTAATCGGCCCGAAGTTCGGCCCCGCAAAGAACGCGTTCTCCGGCGCGGTCACGGAATGCGTGACGGACGGGACGACATTGAAGCGAACGTCGTACGCGCCCTTGGCGGCCGCAATCTGGTAGCCGGCAATACGCGTGTTCGCCGCGGAGATCGCGAGATTGGGATTCTTCGCAAGCGCCATCGTGACGGCGTCCATTAATTTGATCCCGACGAACGGTTGCTGCGTGATGCCGACGATCGCGGCGCTGGTGGGCCGCACGTCGGGCGCTTTGAAGCCCGGCGCGACCGTCGGCGTGACCGGAAGAATCGGCGACGGCTCGGGCGTCGGAATCGTCGCCTGCGTCGGCGGTGAATGCGGCTGCGCCGGCGATGCCAGCGGAACGGCCACGAGCATCAGGCCAAGAGCAAAGGCGGAAAAGTGACGAGTATTCACGACGACTCCTATTCGATTGCGACGTGTGCACCCACACGCGGCTTATTCAACAGTAGCACTAAGGGAGCTAAAGCAAAGGTGATAATGGCGGTCCAACGCGAGGTGTCCGCATATGACAGCACGGCCGCTTGCCCCGCGACAATGGCTTGCAGGTTCGCAAGCGCGGGAATCGAGTGTTCGCCGCCGTTGGCATGCAGATACGCGGCGACCGGAGCGCTGGCAAGGGTTTGGGTGGCGGCGACGGCGGTTTGATGGATCGTGACGCCGCGCACGAGAATCGTCACGAGCACGGCGGTTGCAATGCTGCCGCCGACCTGACGCGAGAGATTGAAGAACGCCGACGTTGCGGGGACGTCCTTATCGGGGACGCCGCCGAGCACCGCAAGCGACAGCGGGACGAAGATTTGCGAGAGGCCGATACCGCTGATGATCAGCGAGATGATGAACGTTCCAAACGCGGAATTCGGGGTCGTTACGTCGGCGAGAATCCAGTTCGACACGCCGAGCAACACGAAGCCGAGCGCGACGTTGATGCGCACGTCGATAACGCCGCGGCTCGCGAGGGCCGCCGTGATCGGGGTGAAGATCATGACCGCCACGGCCCGAACGAGAATCGTCAGTCCCGAGAGCGTGGCGGTGAAGCCCAGCGAGTTCTGCAGATACTGTGGAAGCACGAGAATCGAGCCGTAGAGGCTGACGCCCAAGACCGCACCCAGCACGCTTCCCGCGGCAACCTGACGCAATCGAAGCACGTGAAGATCGACGACGGGAATCGTCGAGCGTAACGTCCACCAGATGAAGCCGCCGAGTCCCAAAAGCGCGACCATCGAGAACAGACGAATGTTGCCATCGTCGAACCAGTCGTATTGCTGCCCTTGATCGAGCACGTACTGCATCGAACCCAACCCGATCGCGAGCAAGCCGAGGCCGGCCCAATCGAGCTGCTTCTTCTGCGGCTCCGAGGGATTGCGCAGATAGTTCCAGATCAACGCCGCGGCGATGATGCCGACGGGCAGATTGATGAAGAACGCCCAACGCCACGTTAAATTGTCGGTGATCCATCCGCCGAGAACGGGGCCAAGCGCGGGACCGACGATGACGCCCATCGCGAAGATCCCTTGCGCCTTTCCTTGTTCGTTGAGGGGGTACGTGTCGCGCAAAATCGCCTGCGACGTGGAGATGAGACCGCCGCCGCCGAGGCCCTGGACGATACGCCAAAAGACGAGATCGCCGAAGCTTCCGGAGAGGCCGCACATCAACGAGGCAATCGTAAAGATCACGATCGACGCAAAGAAATACTGGCGCCGGCCGAACCGCGCGGCGAGCCACGGCGTGATGGGAATCACGACGACGTTTGCGATGATGTAGCCGGTAACGATCCACGCGCCTTGATCGACGGGCACGCCGAAATTTCCCTGAATATTCGGCAATGCGACGTTCACGATCGTGGTATCGATGATCTCCAGGAGCGTCGCCGCGATCACGCCGACGCTCACGATCATCCTGCGCAGGCCGAATTCGACCACGCTATTGCCTTGTTCCATCGCTCGACGGCCTTACGCCTTAGCGCACCTTGACGTACGTCTCGACGCTCATGCCGGGACGTAAGGGCATAGTGGGGCTCATGTCGTCGACGGAGATGCGAACCGGAATACGCTGCGTCACCTTCACGAAGTTTCCGGTCGCGTTCTGCGCCGGGACGAGCGCGTAGGTGTTTTGCGACGCCGGGTTGATCGAAACGACCTTGCCGTGCAGCGTCTGATTGTACGCATCGACGTGGATGTCGACCGGCTGACCGATTCGCATGTCGCGCAACTGCGTCTCTTTATAGTTCGCGGTGATGAAAATCTGGCCCGGGCCTTCCGGAACCAGCGTCAGCAGCGTCATGCCGGCCTGCACGGTTTGACCGACTTCCGCGCTCTTCTGTCCCACCGATCCGTTGATCGGCGACGTGATCCGTGTGTAGCCGAGATTTTGCTTGGCGATCGCCAGTTGCGCTTTGGCCGCTTCGACTTGGCTCGGGTCGGAGGCTTGCGCGAGTTTGCCTTGAGCCGTCGTCACGCCGCCTTGCGCTGCGCCGACGGCCGCCTGGGCAGCCCCGACCTTACTTTGTGCCGCGGCGACGGTCGACTGCGCGCTGTTGACTTGATCTTGAGCGGACTTGAGTTGCGCGGCCGCGTTTGCGAGATTTGCGCGAGCGGCGTCGAGTTGAGAGCGCGCGACGTCGCCGCTGGAAACGAGCGAGGCCGTGCGGTTGTAATCGGCGAGGGCGCGATCGTACGCCGCTTGCGCGGAGGGAACTTGCGCTTGCGCGACCCGAAGCGACGACTCCGCCTGCGCGACGCCGGCCTGCGCCACGGGAACTTGAGCCGCGGCGTTGGTGACATCGGACTGCGCTTGCGTGACGCCGCCCTGACCTTGAACGGACTGCGTGCGTTGGTTGGCAAGCGCGAGGTCGTACTGCGCCTGCGCGGTACGTACCTGATCGCGCTCAACGGCATTGTCGAGCACGACGAGGAGCTGACCTTTGGTGACGCGTTGATTCGTATCGACGAGGATCTGATCGATACGCTCGTTGATCTTACTCGTCACGGCAACGACGTCGGCATCGACCCGCGCGTCGTCGGTGCCTTCATGCACGCGCGCATACGCATACCACTTGACGCCCCAGATGATCAGAAAGATAGCGACGATCGCGCCGATGATGCCGAAGATCACGCGCTTGCGCGGACCGTTACGTTCTTCCACCTCATCGGCGGCCGGTTCGTTGGCGCGGCCGTTGGGCTGCGCGGTTGCCGTCGCCGGCTTCTCTGCCTCGCGGGTATCCATTATTTGCTCCTTACACCGTTCAGAAAGACGTTGACGAAAAGACGGGTTGCATATTCCGGATCGACCGAGAGGGTGGTTCCGGGAAACTTATCGCGGGCGATGATCCGTGCAAAGATCGTGCCCATGAAGATCGTCGCAAGCTCGCTCGGATCGCCCGAGATCGTACCGGCGTCGACGCACGACTGAAGATACTCGATGACGATCTGCCGCACGGCCGTTTGCGGACGCCACGCCTCTTTGGAAAAGATCGCTTCCTCGTAGTCGCTCTCGACCAGCGACCATTTAATCATGTCGATCATCGACTCGAGCTGCTTGTTCAGGAACAGACCGATTTGGAGTAGATCTTCTTCGATCGGCCCGCGGAGATCGACCATGACCTCGCGCAACCGCGCGTCCGGACATGACGCCTTGGCGACCGCGACGATGAGCGATTCCTTGTTTCCAAAATGCCGGAAGAGCGTCGCTTCGTTGACGCCCGCGACGTCGGCGATCTCGCGCGTGGTCGAACCGCGCTTGCCTTTACGTCCGATCACCTCGCGCGCCGCGGCGATGATGCGGTCGCGCGTTTGATCGGCCTGCGACTTTACGGCGTTCTCGGACGCGTGTTGTTCGATCATTTCTTGAACACCGAGTCGTCGACGGCAACGTTCGTCTGATAGGTCGCGTACACCGCATCGCCGACGGCATGAACGTGCGGAATCGAGATGTCGACGTGCTGCTGCGAAACCAAACTATAGCCGCCTTGGTCGCGATACCACTGACGCATGACGATCTTGCCGCCGTTGCGATAATTCCAGGCCATCTCGAGCAATTCGTAGTTGTTCGGGTCGACGTAAGCGACGGTGTCGGCAATTTGATCGCTGTAAATCTTCTTGGTCATCACCAACGTGAGCAGCGGCACCGGGTATCCGTCGAGTTTCGTCAGCCCTTTGTAGGTCACGTTCGAGTCGGACTGCCACGCGAGCGGGTCGGCGATGTCGTTGAAGAGCTTCTCGAAACCCTTGGCGTACGCGGGCACGCGGTCGAACACGACCTCGTTATGATCGGGACGCTTGTAGTACGACGTGCCGTCGAGTTTGGGCGCGAGAAACGGGAAGTTGAGCATGCGCAGATCGACGTGCACGCGTGCCTGATATGACGCGAGCGCGGGATTGCGTTCGACCATCTTCTGCATGATCGCGCGGGCATTCAACGACGCGGGATTGACAGGGTGAGCCGGAGCTTGCGCCGCGGCGGGCGCCCCGCCATAGGTGAAAAGCGCGAGCAAGGCGGAGGCGAGCAGACGTTTGATCATGCCGCGCTCACCATCGGAAAGAGGCGATCGAGCGCGAGGGTGTTGAGCGTGCGCAGGACCTCGGGCCGAGTAGCACGCAGCGCCACCTCGCCGCCCACTTCACGCGACCGGCGAAGCAAGGTGATCAAGCCTCGGACACCGTCGGTGTCCAAGCGCGGAAGCTCGTCCAGGTCGAGGACCACTCGTTCGGCCCCGGTCTCGAACGCGGTCAGCATGGCTGCCTGCAAGGCCTCAAAAGCCGCCGGGCGGTACTCAAAAACGATCGATTGCGTCATCCAGTTCATCATTTCAGTGCGCAAGTGGGTACTTGCACGCACAGAATAGCACACCCATTTCGCGCGTGCAAGTACCCACTTGCAGCGCGCGCATCGACCATAACGCGAGGAGTTGGGCCTTGGATGCACCCCTGGACGAGCGGCGGCTAGGCGAGCTGCTTCACTATCATGGCCTCGAGCCGGCAAGTGCCGTGCTCCACGCGCTCGAGCCGGGCTGGCAGGTCGCCCTGGACCCGCAACGCCCCCTCTACCCGGCGAGCATGATCAAGACGCCGCTGGCGGCGGCCGCACTGGGCATTGCGGACGAGCGCGGCGCCGGCCGCCCGGAACGCCTGGCGGTGACGCAGGCGAACATGACGTACAACGATGCGCCGTCGCCGCTCGTCCCCGGGTATAGCGCGACCGTCACGGAAGTCTGCGAGCTTGCGATTTCCCGGTCCGACAACGTCGCGACCAACATGCTCTTCGACGCTGCCGACCGCGACCGCGCGACGCGCTACGCGCAGGAGCGGCTGGGACTGCGCAACACCGCCTTCTACCGCAAACTCTCGGGGAGCGATCCGCTCATAAACGATCCGGGCTGGGACGGCGTTCATCACAACAGCCATCCCGCCGGTGATGCGGCGCGCATGTTCGAGCTCATCGCGCTCGATCGCGTCGCGCACAGCGACCTGCTGCGCGGCGCGCTCGCGCATCAATACTGGAACGACAAGCTCTCGAAGGGATTGCGCGAAGGCGATACATTCGCGCACAAGACGGGCGACACGAGCGATGTGACGCACGACGGCGGAATTCTCACGACCAACGAGGGCCGCACGTACGTCATCGTCGTGTACACCGGCCTCGGCGCGACGGAAGCGAACAACGCGCGCTTCGGCCCTTTCATGCGCGATCTGCGCGTTTTTTTGTAACGAGCCCACCCGCTGGGAGCAGGCTCGTTAGCGGTTCCTCAGATCAATGACGGGATGCGTGCGTGCCGGCCTTGTGATAGCCTTCCTTGACGGCCTGGCTCGGGCACATGTATTTGCCGTGCTTCGTGCGACCGTAATAGGGATCGTTCGGCTCGTGGTAGACGTGCGTCTTGGTGTTGACCCACACCGCTTGCACGGCACCGCACTGCATGTTCGGCGGCTGCGTCGCAAGCGTTCCCGGCGCCATCGGTTCTCCCGACGCGTCGATTCCCCCCATGGGAGCGTTGGCCGCGGTACTCGGCGACGGATTGGCGCTCTGGTCCGTCATGACGCCGGCGCTTTGCGCGGCTTGCGTCTGCGTTTTCGTCGTCGAACTCGAATGATGACCGCCACACGCGCAAAGCGCGCTCATGACGGCGAGGGCAAACAGGTTACGGAATGACACGTTCGGTTATCTCCTTTACCTTCTGCTGTGCTAAGCGGGCGAGTGGTGAGCGTTCTCCCATATACACGCGGCTGCCGCCGACGAATGCTGCCTGTACCCAGCTATCTTGCCCACGATAGACCACACCGTTGACTTCGGGCGTCCAGGCGTCGATCGCCGACGCATCGAGCACGAGGAAGTCGGCCGCATTGCCCGCAGTCAGGTCGCCCGCATCGATAGCAAGCGCGCGCGCGCCTTGTGCGGTGCCAAGATCGAACGCGACGGACGCGCCCAATGCGCTGCCGTCCGTGCGCGCGATTTTCTGTAGCAACGTCGCTGCGCGCATCTCGTCGATCAAAGACGGCTTGACGTCGGCATCGGTTCCCAGGCCCATGATCACCCCCAGGGCCTGCAACTGCGTCACGTCGCAAATGCCGTCGCCGAGGTACTGATTGGTCATCGGATTGTGGATCACGCGCGCGCCGCGTTCGGCGAGCAATCGTTTCTCTTCTTCGGTAATGTAGATCGCGTGGATCGCCACCGTCCGCTCGTTGAGCGCATCGAGCCGTTCCAACAGCACGATCGGAGTCGCGCCGTGAGCTTGGAGCGTCGCTTCACCTTCGTACGACGCTTCCGCGGCATGGACGTGCATCATGCAATCGTAGGTGCGCGCAAAATCCGAGGCCGCGCGAATCATCGCGTGCGAAGCCGCGTGTAACGAGTGCGGCGCGACGCAGACATTTGCCCACGGATAGGCGTTCATCAATTCGAGCGTTCGGCTTTGCGCTTCGTCGATCGATTCACGAAACGCGGGCGGCGCGTACTCGGCATCCATCCACGTCCGCGCGAACACGAGCCGAATTCCCGTCTCGCGCGCGGCTCGAATCGCGGCCTCGGCGTGCGCGTTCCCGCGACCATTGAGATAGAAGAATTCGGCGACCGTCGTAATGCCCGCGGCGAGCATCTCGCTGAACGCGGCAACGAAGGTCCAGTACACGTCATCCGGTGTCAGCTCCGGAACGACTTTATAGAGTGCGTCGCTCCTCCATTTTGCAAACGTCCAATCGTCGGCCCATCCGCGAAGCAGAATCTGGTACGCGTGACTGTGCCCGTTGATAAAGCCGGGGACGATGAGCCGGTCTTCGGGAAAGGAGCGGCTCGACGGCGCGGAACTGCGCGCGGCGACCACGGCGAAATCGCCGGCGTCTTCGATCCGTCCATCGCGCACGACGAACGCATAATCCCGCCGCGTCCGGCCGCCCGCGATTGCGCGCGCGCAGCGAACGAGCTCATGCGACGACGTCATATGAGCACCCCGCGATGAACGACGGCCGATGCAAGATTGCCGCCATGCTGCCAACCGAACTCGTCGGGCGAGCTGATGTCGAGTGCAACGAAATCCGCAACGCCGCCGGGCTCCAAAACGCCCGCATCGCTGCGCAACGATTTCGCTGCCGCGACGGTAACGCCGAAGAGCGCCTCCGCGGCGGTCATACCGAAGAGTTTGCGCCCGAAGTACGCAACCGTCTGCAGGTTGAAACACGGCGACGTTCCGGGGTTGTAGTCGCTCGCGAGCGCAACGGCGCCGCCGCGTTCGAGCAATTGGCGTACGGGCGCCTTTTGCGGCAGATCCAGATATGCGATCGTTGCGGGACAGGCGACGGTAACGGTGCCGCTCTGCGCGATCGCGCGAACATCGTCATCCCGAATGCAATTGCAGTGATCGACGGCATCGACGCCCAGGTCGACGGCCATCTCGGCCGCGTGCCCAAACTGCATCTCGTCGCAATGCACGCGCAGACGCATGCCCGCGTCGCGGCACGCCTGCAGGTAGCGGCGTGTTTGTTCAGGCGTGAAAAAACCCGGTTCGCAGAATGCGTCGGCGTACACCGCCCCGTGCGCGTGCGCGAACGGGACGACCTGATCGATCAAATAGTCGACGTAAGCATCTTCGCGTGAGAATTCCGGCGGAAGCGCGTGCGCGCCAAGAAACGTTGCGATCATCGTCGGAACGTCTTCGTCTTCTCGATGTGCCGCGATGAGGTCGAGCAGTTCGGTTTCACCCGGTTTGTGCAGCGCGTATCCGGTCTTGGTCTCGAGCGTCGTGGTTCCGTGCTCGAGGAGCGTGCGGAGGCGGCGATGGATCGTATGAGCGTAGAAGTGCTCGGGCTCGAGCAACGCGGTGCGCGTCTGCTCCACCGTATAGAGCATGCCGAGCGCCGGTTTTTCGCCGCGCTGCCGCGACGCAAAATCCGGTTCGCGATCGCCGGCGAAGAGCGGATGCGCGTGCGCGTCGACAAAGCCGGGAACGACGACGGCGTCGCGCAGATCGAGCTCGCGCAGGGTGCGGCCCGTAAGCGAAGGCTCGATCTCCGCCCATCGGCCGAGCGCGGCGATGCGACCGCCTTCGACGATCATCGCCGCGTCGTCGATCCGCCCGAGATCGTCGAACGTGACGCCGTGTTGAGCGGCGTCACGAGCGCACGGGATGATGGTTTTGGCGCGGACGAGGATCGGAACTACAGGCGCCAATCGATGCCCTTTGCATCGGCGGTTTCAACGGCGATCTCGTATCCGGCATCCGCGTGGCGAACGACGCCCATGCCGCAGTCCGTTGCAAGCACCGCGGCAAGACGCTCGTGGGCATCCTGCGAACCATCGGCGACGACCACCATACCGGCGTGCAGACTGTATCCGATGCCGACGCCGCCGCCATGGTGAAAACTCACCCAGTGCGCGCCCGCCGCCGTATTGAGCAGCGCGTTGAGGATCGGCCAATCGGCGATCGCGTCGGATCCGTCCTTCATCGATTCCGTCTCGCGGTACGGCGACGCGACGCTTCCCGTATCCAAGTGATCGCGCCCGATGACGATCGGCGCCGACACTTCGCCGCTCTTGACCAGTTCGTTGAAGCGCAATCCCGCCTTCGCGCGATCGCCGTAGCCAAGCCAACAGATGCGCGCCGGAAGTCCCTGGAACGAGACGCGCTCTTGCGCGAGTTTGATCCATCGCTGCAGCCCCGCATCGTCGGGGAACAGGGCGAGCAATTCTTGATCGAGCCGATGGATGTCTTTGGGATCGCCCGAGAGTGCGGCGAAGCGGAATGGCCCCGAACCCTTGCAGAACAGCGGGCGCACGAACGCCGGCACAAAGCCCGGGAACGCAAATGCGCGACCGAATCCCGCACGCTGCGCTTGCGCGCGAATATTATTGCCGTAGTCGAACACGATCGCTCCGGCGTCCAAGAATTTGACCATCGCTTCGACGTGCTTGCCGCAGCTTTCGAGCGCGCGCCGTTCGTACTCTTCGGGAGAACGCGCACGTAACGCCGCCGCTTCGTCGAGCGTAACGCCTTCGGGAACGTAGCCGTTGATCAGATCGTGCGCGGACGTTTGATCGGTGACGGCGTCGGGACGAAATCCCAGATCGTACAGCTCCCAGAACTCGGTTGCCGCATTGCCTTCGTATCCGATCGAGATCGCGGTGCCGGCCTTGCGCGCGCGCTCGACTTCACGCAGCGCCTCGTCGCGCGAATCGACGACCACGTCCAGATAGCGCAGGTCGCGACGGCGATCCAAGCGCGAGCGGTCGACGTCGACGACGAGCGCGATGCCTTCGTTCATCGTGATCGCAAGCGGCTGGGCGCCACCCATGCCGCCGATACCCGCCGTCAAACAGACGCGGCCCTTGAGCGAGCCGCCGAAATGTTGGCGCGCAAGCTCCGCAAACGTCTCGTACGTTCCTTGAACGATGCCTTGCGTGCCGATGTAGATCCACGACCCCGCCGTCATCTGGCCGTACATCGTCAAGCCTTGCGCCTCGAGCTCGCGGAAGACTTTCCAATCCGCCCACTTCGGCACGAGATTCGAGTTGGCAATGAGCACGCGCGGCGCACGTTCGTGCGTCTTCCAGACCGCCACCGGCTTGCCGCTCTGCACGATCATCGTCTCGTCGTTCTTGAGCCGCCGCAGGGTGCGCACGAGCGCATCGAACGCCTCCCATGAACGCGCGGCACGCCCGTTTCCGCCGTACACGACCAAATCGTCCGGCCGTTCGGCAACCTCGGGATCGAGATTGTTCATCAACATGCGAAGGGCGGCTTCTTGCGCCCACCCTTGACACGATAGCTCGGTACCGCGGGCGGCGCGAACCGTGCGCGCGCCTGAAACTGTGCTCGTCATAGTGCTCGGACACTTACGGCCAACGCTAACGGGCGCCTCTCGAACGGTCTTGACATGTTTCGATATATCGAATAGTGTCGAGCCATGACGTATGACGTACTCGCTGTCCTCTGGGCGGGACCCGGGACGGAGATCGAGGTGGTACGTGCCGTGGGCGAGCGTCTCGGTACGCCGATAAGCCGCAACGCCGTCGACGCGCACCTGCGCCTGCTTCGGACGACCGGACACGTGCGCACGCTCAACCTCGCCGGCACCACCGCCTACGCGTTAACGGAGAGCGGTTCGGAGCTTCTCTCGACCCTCGCGGAGAACGAATTACATGTTTGCCTTTAAGCACGGGCGCCATCACGGACTCGGAATGCGCGGTGGACGCGCACGCGGCGAGATGAAGTACGAGATTCTCCAATGTCTCGCACATGGACCGCGCCACGGCTACGACATCATGCTCGAAATCGAATCGAAGACGGGGATGCGGCCCAGTCCCGGTTCGATCTATCCCGCGCTACAGATGCTCGAAGACGGCGATTTCATTCGCGGTCAGGAGCGCGATGGAAAGCGCACGTACGAGATCACGGACAAGGGACGCGAACTCCTCGCGCAGCGCGAGCGCCCCCAGGACGAAGGCGCCGAAGATGAATCGTTTTACGGCGTGATCGCCGAAGCGATGCGCCAGGTTCACGGCATCAAAGATGCAGTCAAACAAATCGCGCGCAGCGGGAATCTCGACATGTACAAAAAAGCCGTAGCCGTGCTCGACAAGGCGCGGCGCGAGCTCTTCGCAATTCTCGCCGATCATGTCTAGCGGCGCAAGCCGCGCAGAATCTTGCCCTCCGTGTTCAGGTAATAGGTCGCAGGATCGAAACGAGACGAGCCGGCGAACATCAGATAGAGATACTTGAAGTTCTCGCTGAAACTGTAGGCCGGGAAGTGGTCGCCGACTGTCATCGGCGTCGTGCGAATGTCCGTCAAGACGGTGTATCCGTTCTCAACCCGGCAGTGGTCGCGTACGGCGAGGAAGTAGTCGTACGCGGTGCGCCGGTATTTTTCATCGCCGGTGAGAAACCACAGATCGAACGCGGAGTTCGCGTACTCGGGGCGCAATCCGTAGCGCGGATCGGTAATCGCCATCGTTGCAACGTCGATCTCTTCCGGAAAGATCCCGTACTTCTGCAGTACGGCCGTCCACGAATCGTAGAACGCGGCGCCGACGTCGCGCCGCCCTCCTTTGGCGACCAGTTCGGCGTAGAACGCCGAAAGCTCGGTAAGGCGCGTATTCCCCGTCGGCTTGCCCGTGGTGTAATCCGTCGTCGCAAACCACAGATGTCCGCCGTAGTGCACGCTGTTATAGCGCAAGAGCGGTTCGGTGACCAGATCGTACCAGGCACGGCACTGCCCGACGTGCAGCATCTGCCAACCGCCCCACAAGTATTCGTAAAACGAATCGACGGGTTCGTCGGGCGCAACGTCGTCGTGATCGATGAACTCCCCCGATTCGACGTCGAAATTCGTGCCAAGGAGATCGAGCGGCGATCGCTTCGCGATCACGGTCCGCAGCGCGCGCATGGAAGCATCGAGGTACTTTGGATCGCCCGTCAACCGCGACAGATCGCCGAACTCCAGAATATTGCTGCCGATCTCCGCAAGATTCGATTTCGGATCCGAGACGGCGCCGGTTTTGAGATTTGCGAAACGGTACGGCGCGCTGCTTGGCGATTTGGTAAAACACGGCAAGAGGCGGTCCGCCAAATCGCGCGCGCCGTCGAGCATGAATCGCTCGCCCGTCGCGTAGTATCCGGCCAAAAGCCCGGCGACCATCCGGATCACCGCCTCGAACATTTGGACGTTCGCGTCGACGTCGAAGTCGAGATGCGCGCGCAGCCATGCCACGCAAGCGTCGAGTTCGTCGTCGAGTTCCATCACGTAGAGCGTGTCGAGCGCTTCGATGATCGACAGCCCGAAGGAATGCGACGGAACGAAAAAATTCGAAGGCGTTCCACTCACGGGTTTGACTTCATCGGCGCCCCACGCGAAGCGCTTATATCCCGTCCACGCGTGCAGAAACTCCGCGCGCACCGCGTCGGCAACGCTCTTTGGCGTAGGCGTCGCACCGAGCAGGAACGGCCCCGTCGCACACGCTGCCAAACCGCCGAGAAACCAGGATCGCCGCATCGATCGAGTCATCCGATGCCCTTCGAGATCGGCATCACGCCATTCCCCGTCAATCCGAGCTTATCGTTGTCATCCTGAGCTCGCCTCTGTCATCCTGAGCTTGTCGAAGGACGTCCCTCGACAAGCTCGGGATGACAGAGACAAGCTCGGGATGACAGAGACAGCTCAGGATGACAGAAGGGGACGTTTGCTACAACGATTCGCCCGTCGCGCGCTCCGCGGCGGCGACCAAGGCACCGCTGCCGATGAGTTCGCGCGCGGCTTCAATATCCGGTGCGGGGATGCGGTCCTCGGTCCACGGTGCGATCGAGATCCGCGCGAGATCGTACGCGGCTTGCGTGCCCGTTCCAGATTTGAGCGGACGGCGAAAATCCGTTGCGGCCAATGCGCCGAGCAGTTCGCACGCGAGTGCGCCCTCAACGTTATCGAGAACGCGAACAAGGTTATTCGCCGACGTCATGCCCATGCTGACGTGATCCTCTTGTCCGGCCGACGTCGGGATCGAGTCGACGCTCGACGGCCACGCGAGCCCCTTATTGTCGTTCACGACGGCTGCCGCCGCGTATTGCACGATCATCAATCCGGACTGCAATCCGGAACGGCCGGTGAGGAAGAGCGGCAGACCGCGATCTTCGGCGTTGAGCAACAGATAGAGGCGCCGTTCGGCGATCGACGCCAACTCGCTGATCGCAAGCTTGAGAAAGTCGATTGCGAGCGCGATCGGTTCGCCGTGGAAATTTCCACCCGAGAGAAACTCGCCGTCTTCGGGAAAGACGAGCGGATTATCGGTGACCGAATTCGCCTCGACTTCCGCGACCCGCCGCACGTGCGCGATCGAATCGCGAACCGCGCCGTGAACGACCGGAATGCAGCGGAACGAATACGGGTCTTGCACGCGTCCGCACTCGCGGTGCGACAGCATGATCTCCGAACCGGCGAGAATCGCGCGCAAATTGGCGGCGACGCGTGACTGGCCGGGATGCGGCCGAAGATCGTTGATGCGATGATCGAAGACGCGATCCGTACCGAGAAACGCTTCGAGCGACATTGCGGCGATCACGTCGGCGGCAGCCGCGAGGCGCTGCGCGCGCAGCACGCCGAGCGATGCAACGCCGGTCATCATCTGCGTGCCGTTGATGAGCGCGAGGCCCTCTTTCGGCCCGAGCGTCACCGGTTGCAACCCGGCCTGCGCGAGCGCAGCAGCGCTCGTCATCCGCTCGCCGCGATAAAACGCCTCGCCTTCGCCGATGAGCGTCAGCGACATGTGCGCGAGCGGCGCCAAGTCACCGCTTGCGCCGACCGATCCCTGACATGGAACGACGGGAACGACGCCGCGATTCAAACACGCCGCGATCAGTTCCAGCGTCTCGAGTTTGACCCCGGAATGACCGGCGGCCAGCGAATTGACGCGTAACGCGCAGGCGGCGCGAACCAACCGAATGTCGAGCGCCGGACCGGTGCCCGAGGCATGGCTTCGCACGAGGTTGAGCTGGAGTTGCGCGGCGTCTTTGGGGTCCACCGGCACGTTGGCCAGCCGGCCGAACCCGGTCGTGACGCCGTAGATCGCCTGGCCGTCGGCGAACCGCTCGTCGACGAACGCGCGCGCCCGCACGACGCGTTCGCGCGCCGCTTCCGAGATCGCAAGCAAAGCGCCGTCCGCGATCGCTTCGACGGCTTCCAGGGTCAGGTGACGGCCGTCCAACTCGACGGTGGACGAGGGCTTCTCGGTCGTGGTCATGGCGCTAGACTTCCGGCCGTGCCCCCGCGCCTCCCGGGCTGCGACCTAGTTGGCGGGACTACAACCGCAATTAGGTTAAACTAACTTCACGATGCGACGCCTCTTCGCGGTCCTTGCCTGCGCCCTGGTCTGCGCGCTTGCCCTCCTGCCGGTCTGCGTGCGGGCCGACGCTGACGAGCCCGCCGGGGTCAACCCGGTAACCCTCGGCCTCCAACCGCTCAAGGGCGCCGTCCCGGCCGCGACCGCGGCGCCGGGAGAATCGAGAAGCGTTCCGCGTCCCGACGGAACCGTTGCTGCGGTGCCGCAGACAAGCGGTCGTATCAAGACGTTTCATCTCGTCGAGCGTCTCGCGCCGTGGACTCTGCGTCCAGGGCTTACCGTGATGGCGCGAACGTACAACGGTGTCGTGCCAGGTCCGGTCCTGGAAGTCAATCAAGGCGACACCGTCGTCATCGAGTACGCGAACGACTCGGACATGCCGGACACCATTCATCTCCACGGCATCCATAGCACCGCCGTCGACATGGACGGCGTCGCGGGAATTTCGCAGCCGCTGGTGCCGCCGGGCGGCCATTACACCTACCGTTTCGTCGCCGATCAACCCGGAACGTTCATCTACCACACGCACGGCACCGAGGCGATGCTCGATTCCGGACTCTATGGCGCGATTATCGTTCGGCCGTTGCATCCGCGTCCGGAAGAGCGCAACATCGCGCGCGACTACGTCGAGGTCATTTCGTCGTGGTCGATCCAGAGCGGCGCGGAAAACCACTTCACCCTCAACGGAAAAGAATATCCCGCGACGACGCAACTGCAGGTTCGCAAGGGTGAACGCATGCGCATTCGCTGGATCAACATTTCCGGCGAAGAGTGGCACACGATGCACACGCACGGCCACGATCAACTCATCATCGCGCGGGATGCGCAACCGCGCAGCCAGCCCGACCTGCAAGACACCGTCGCGCTCGGACCGGGACAGCGCGCCGACGTCGTCGTTACCGCAAACGCAAAGCCCGGAACGTGGCTCGTGCACTGCCACGTCGGCGACCACGTGCAGGACTCGCACTCGATGCCCGCGGGTTTGATCACCGCGATCCATTACGAGGGAACGCCGGACACCTTTGCATCGATGTACGACGCGATGATGCCGATGATGTCGCACGGCGGCCCGACCCCGCTCTCGATGCGCGACACCGTGTTGCTCGGCGCGATCGCCGGAATGACGATCTTTCTCGGTCTGCCGATCGCGCGTGCCAAGCGTTTATCGCCCAAAGCCGTCGCGATTCTCAATGCGATCGCCGTCGGGATCCTCGTCTTTCTCGTCGTCGAGATCGCGCATAACGCAACGCAGCCGTTGACCAACGCGTTCACGGTCTGGCACGCCGGCCAAGCCCCGTTTCCACTCTGGCTGAGCATCGTGTACGTCGCCGGCCTCGCGATCGGGCTCATCGGTCTCGGCAGCGCGTCGCACCAATTTCTCAAACGCCATCAGGGCGACGTTGCCGACAATCCGTGGGCGCTTTCGGCGGTCATCGCGTTCGGCATCGGCGCGCATAATTTCGGTGAAGGTCTTGCAATCGGCGCATCGGCGGCAAGCGGCGCGACCGCGCTTGCGATCGGACTGATCGTCGGCTTTGCGTTGCACAATGCAACCGAAGGGTTCGGGATCGCCGCGCCGATGACGGGACGCATGGTGCCGTCGTGGGGGCAGATCGCGCTGGCCGGGCTCGTCGCCGGCGGACCGACGTTCGTCGGTACGGTCGTCGGATACTATTTTTCGTCGCCGCTGCTCTCGGTGTTCTTTTTAACGATCGCAGCCGGCGCGCTCGTCTTCGTCATCGGCGAACTGTGGAGCGTACTCAAACGCACGGGCGTCACGAGCGCGGTGACGACCGCGCTCACCTGCGGTTTCGTCATCGCGCTCGTGACCGAGATGATCGTCGATCTCAGCGGCGGCTAACGCCTATGGGTTGCTGAGCGACCGTTGGCCGACGACGCGGCCCATCGGCGGTGACGTATCTTCCCCTTGCCCCCAGACGCCGTTGAAGCTGTTGTTATCGCCGTTGAACCAGAACGAGAACCAGCCCGAGCGGCCATTGCCCGTCCAACGCGCGCGCACCTTATCGGTCGTCTTGAACGATCCGTTGATCGCGATCTTGTTCACGTTGCAGACGACGGCTTTGCCCGATTGCGTGCAGTTCATCGGTCCATCGAACCAGCCGGGGCCGCCGGCGAGCGAAACATTCCACAGACCGTGCGCATTGATTGCCGACGGCGGCAAGAACTTGTTGCCGACGAAGGTTCCATTCGGCTTACGGCCGTTGTAGCCCCATTCGCCGTTGAAGCTGTGGCCGTTCGGCGTGACGTACACCGTCAGCCATCCGGCGCCGCCCGGGCCGTGCCACGTCGCGTTGATCTGCGAGTCGGTGACGAATTTGCCTTGGAAGTTGTTTCCGCCGGAGCTGCTGCCGACGACATTTTCGCCCGACTGCGTGAGTTTGATCGTCGATGTCGTCGTGCCGTTATAGCCGCTCTGCTCGACCTTCCAGTTTCCCGATACATTCGGCGGCGCGGCCTGCGCGGCGGCAACCGTCATCGCGGCCAAGGCGAAGCCGCTCACGAGAGTAATTGCAAGACGTTTCATGCCTTGAGCCTAGCACCATCGCGGCATTTGCTTTATCCCGGAAGCGCATCGCGCGCGCTTGTGCATAACGCGTGGCCGCCAAGCGAATAACTTCATTTTCTTGTGGATTCGATGTGGGCCACGGCCGATCGCTCTTGAACCGCCGATTGCGGCGATGCTACGATGCGATCACTTCAGCTTCGGCTGTAAGTGCGACGCGCGTATCGGTCGCGGCCGGTCTCCGGTCAAGCCGCCGCTCGACGTCAGTACGGCTCTCCCACCCGGGAGCCATATAGGCGCAACGAGATCATCGGTGAGCGAATACGTCACGAACGGGACCGGCGAAATCCGGTCCCGTTCTGCTTTTGCTAGACGCTTGCCAGCGCCGTATATTTCGTCGTGATTTCGTTGACGAGCGACGCCATGCGCTCGCGCACGTCGGCGGGTCCGACGATCTCCGCTTGCGCGCCCCACCCGAGAACCCAACGCACGAGTTCGTCGACGTCGGCGACGCGATACTCGATATGAACCGAGCCGTCGTCGTTACGAACGATCTGCCGCTCGGCAACGACGCGCGCGGCAACCGCCGCTTTGGCGACACGCGGCGCGAAATACACGCGGACGGCCGTCGTATCGTGACCGTGCATGACGCCCGAGATCGAGGCCGCGGCATACGCTTCGACATCGAAGTCGGCCGGCTTGACGAACGTGCTGGTCAGCATTCGCGGTTCGCTCACGTTGTCGACGGCGAAGACGCGCTTGTCGCGCCGCGCGTGGTCGTACGCCACGCAGTAGATGCGCCCGGAGCTGACGATGAATCCATACGGATCGGCCGTCCGCGTGCTGCGCTTGCCCTCTTTGTCCTGGTAGACGAACTCGACGCTGCGCGACGCGCGTTCGGCCGCGGAGAACACCCGCAGCGCCGCTTCGCCGGCTTCGTCCATGCGAATCTCCGAGAGCCGAAACGCGAGCGGCGTCGGTGAGTCGACCCGGGCACGCACGCCGTTGCTGGATGAACCGAGCAACTTGTCGGTAATCTCGTTGATCGAGCCGCCGATCGCTCCACCGATCGAAGCGCCGAACGAGCGCAGGGCGACCAGGCCGAATAGCTCGCCGCCCGACAGGTCGAGGCGCTTGAGACTGTAGCCGCCGGCGAACCGGTACGTGTTCGTCGTGCGATCGAAGTACCACGGAAAGCCGGCTTCCGAAAGTACCGCCAGGTACCGGCGAAGGCTGCGAGTGCTCGGGCGCTTGGTCCCTTCCGCGATCCGGTCTTTAAGGCTCTCAAACGAGTGACGCCCCTCGTCGATTGCGTTGAGGAGGCGGACCAACAGGACGATCTTCGGTTCAGTCGTTCGTTCCACGGTTGTAGCTGTAGCCTACCGCATCCGGTTCGGGGCCGCTATGCCACGATTGCGCCACACCCCTCAAATTTTTCTAAATTACCGGCTACCGCTTCGGAAAGCATCCGTCCGGCCCCGAAATCGGCGGGGTCGTCGGGGACGGCGGGGTGGTCGACAGCCCCACCTCGAGCGGGTAGTTCGAGCCGCCGTCGGTCATCGTCATGACGTTGAGCTGATAGCGGGCATTGGGCGCGAGGCTGAACGCGGAGACTTGATACCGGGTGGTGTTCTCGCGCACGCAGCCCATGTCGACCAACGTTCCGTCGACGATAAAACTGGAGCGGACGATGCCGCCGATCGGGCGTTCGAACAGGTAGACCGTCGCCGGATCTTGCGTCGGGTTTGCAAGCGAAAACAGGAACGTGTGGATCACGCCGTAGTCGCCGTAATCGCGCCCGGAGCTAGACGGGTCGACATTCGGGGGCGTCGGATCGCGGTCACCGTACACGATGGATGCGTCCGGTCCGCCAACCGCGTACGCCAGCGCCGAATTTCCGAAGTTCGTGATATCGAAGACGCCGTTGCGATGATGACCGTCTTTTGGAAGCAGAGGTCCGTCGAGCAGGGCGAGCGGATCGCTACCCGGCGTAAAGGCGAGGATCGTCACGGTGACCGGACCACCGCTAAGCACGTTGAAGTCGACGCTGCCCGCGACGCCTTGTCGCTTGGCCATCAACGCGTCATGGAGCAGCAACGGCGCCCCGGGGGCGACGTCGTAGATCACGCCCTCGTTGCGCGGCTTGGCGAGCAGAAAATCGCGGCTTACCGCATGACCGACGCTCATCACGTCGATATTCGGCCCCGCCGACGCGTCGATCACTTGAACGGTCGATGCACTCGCCGACGACAGCACGACGGCGAGGCGTCGGGGATCCGCGGCGTTATCGTGATAGTAGTAGAGGCGCGACGGCGCTCCCGCGGTGACCGCTGCGCGATCGACCACCCCGTCGCCGTCAATGTGTTCCGGATCGTCGTCGTACATCAGCGTCGGCGGCACGAACGGTTCGACGGCAACGTTCTCGATCGCGACGTCGGCCGTACCGCTCACGTCGAGGTAGTTTCCATTGCCCGCAATGGTGAGGGGGACCGCAACGCTTGCGCTCGCACCCGGTTGCGGTACCGGAACGTCCGGCGGCGGAGAGACCGCCAAGGTTGCGCCGGGCTGCACCGTCACGGTGCGCGTGACCGCGGATGCGAGTTGTGACGCGAGCCACTGCGGGTCGAGCGGCGAACCGGTAACCCGCAACAGGATCGACGGCGGAATGCTGCCCGCATCGTGCGCGACGAGCACCGGCACGTCAACGGTGGCACCGGTCTGATCGACGACGTGGACGACGTCGCGCCCGAGCTGTCCCACGGCGGTAACCGTGATCGCGCCGGTCGCGGGATCGACGGCCGTGGTGACGAGCGGTCCCGATGTCACGCTCAACGTACCCGTCGCGCCCGAAATTGCGACCGTCGCGCTCGTGCCGGGACGTAACCCGAGCGTCGCGGGTGACGCGGTCAATGCCGGCGGCGATGGCACGGGTGACGCGCTCGGCGCGGGCGACGGTGACGGCGTCGTGAGCGGCGGCGGTGACGGCGGTACGATCTGCGCGAGCAGCAACGCGAAAAGGACGTTAAGCATGCGCGTATGGTATGGTGGTCCGCATGACGCTCCACCTTCCGACGGTGCCGCACGACGTTGCCGGCGACATCGCGGCGATTGGCCGCTTCGCCGCCTCGCGCGGTTGGGTGCCGGCGACCAGCGGTAATTTCTCGCGCCGTCTCGACGCCGCGCACGCGGCGATCACGCGATCGGGTATCGACAAGGGAAACATCCGGGCCGAAGATCTCATCGTCATCGACATCAACGCGCCGCTACCGCCCGGTGTCTCGGCCGAGACCCCGCTGCACGCCGCGCGGTACCGTTCCGACCCGACGACGGGAGCGATCGTCCACGTGCACTCCGTTGCCGCAACCGTGCTCTCGCGCGCGGATGCCGCGCGCGGCGCCGTCGAACTGCACGGCTTCGAAATGCACAAGTCGCTGCGCGGAATTACCACCCACGAATCGTCCATCCGGCTGCCGATCTTCGCCAACGATCAAGACACGGCAGCGCTCGCCGAGCGCATCGAGCGCGAGCTCGGAACGGATCCGCCCGTGCCGGGATATCTTCTGGCGGGACACGGGTTATATGCGTGGGGTGCGACAATGGACGACGCACGGCGTCATCTCGAGGGTCTAGAGTTTCTGCTCCAGTGCGCGCTCGAAGAACGGAGACTACGATGACGGCAATTGCCACGACGATCTTGCGGGTATTCGACGACTCGAATCCGAGCGCGCCGGTGCTGGAGACCAGCGACGGCAACGCGATCGCTGCCGAACTATCGCGCATCGGCGTCCGTTTCGAACGCTGGGCGGCCGATGCGGATCTGCCTGCGGGCGCCGATCAAGAAACGGTGATCGCAGCCTATCGCTCGTCGATCGACGCGCTCATCGACGAGTGCGGCTACCAAACGGTCGACGTCATCCGCTTGGAGCGCGGCACTCCAAACACCGAACCGATTCGCGCGAAGTTCCTCGACGAACACCGCCATTCCGAAGACGAGGTTCGCTTCTTCGTGGAAGGGCGCGGCGCGTTCTACCTCCACGCCGCCGGGCGCGTGTACCAAACGATTTGCGTGAAGGGCGACCTGATCAGCGTACCGGCTGGAACGCCGCACTGGTTCGACATGGGCCCGGATCCGGAATTTACCGCGATCCGCCTGTTCAACAACCAAGAAGGCTGGGTTGCGAACTTCACCGGTGATGCGATCGCATCGAGCTTTCCGAAGCTGGATTAAACGATGACGTTTCGCGCGCTCGCGGCGCTTATCGACATCGAAGGAACGGTCGGGTCGATCGCATTCGTACGCGACGTTCTCTTTCCGTATGCAAAGGAACGCATGGACGCGTACGTTCACACGCATGCGGAAGAACCGTGGATGCGTGCGATCCTCGACGAGGCTGCGCGCGAAGCGGGCGTCGACGTGCACGACCTTCCGGCGATCCTTCACGCGCTGCATACCTGGGCCGATGCGGACGTCAAGGTCACGCCGCTCAAAGAATTGCAGGGACGCATCTGGGTCGAGGGATTCGAGTCGAGCGGAATCCGCGGCCACCTGTTCGACGATGCCATCGACGCCCTGCGCCGGTTTCATGACGCGGGCGTTCGTTTGTTCGTGTACTCATCCGGGTCGGTCGCCGCGCAGAAACTGCTCTTCGGACACAGCGTCGCGGGCGATCTCCTACCGCTCTTTTCCGGGTTTTACGACACGACGATCGGCGGCAAACGCGATGCGGCCTCGTACGAACGCATCGTCGGGCAGATCGGCATCGCTCCCAACGACGCGATCTTCTTTTCTGATAGCATTGCGGAATTGGATGCCGCGCGCGAAGCCGGCGTGCAGACCGTGCAGTTGGCGCGTCCCGAGGACGGGACGATTCCCGCCACCACCCATACGTCGGTCGAATCGTTCGACGAGATCGACCTGCGCGCATGACCTACCCCGAACGATTCTTCGACGAATTCGTCGTCGGCGACACCTTCGAAACGCAGGCGTTCACGCTTTCCGAAAAAGAATCGACGGCATTCGCGCATCTCTACGACCCGCAGCCGTTTCATCTCGACGCGCAAGCGGCCGCGGAGAGTCCGTTCCACGAACTGGTTGCGAGCGGCTGGCAAACAGCTGCGATCACGATGCGCTTAGTCGTCGAATGCGGCGTCTTGCGCGCGACCGGCGTCATTGGAACCGGCATCGACGACCTTCGCTGGCTTGCACCGGTGCATCCCGGCGATACGCTGCGCGTGCGCGGCGAGATCGTGGACAAACTCCCGTGGCCGGGAAAACCGGGTCGAGGCACGATGCGCGTGCGTTTGCATACCGTCAATCAACACGGCGTCGTCGTCATGTCGCAGATCGCGAATTGTATGGCGAAAACGCGCTCAACGTAACGGTAACGAAAAGTAGCCAGGCGCCCCCTGGCAGACCGCGAATGCTCGCCTCATTATGCTGAGCATTCTGTGCGCGGTGATTCTTGCATTGGCGTCACCGGCGTTGCCGCAGATGACGATCCAAGCGCCGCCGCTCACGAAGCCCAGCAGCGGTAACGTGCATATGCGAATCGAGCTGCGCGGCGACGTGTCGATTCCGCTACGCCTCCACTTTGCCCCCTACGTCGACCGCGCCATGGCGCGCATTCGCCTTGCGAACGGAACGATCGTCACCGTCGACGGCGGAACCGCAATTCCGTTTCAACGGCGCAGCGTCCCGATCACCGACCCGACGATCGCGCTGCCGCAAGGCCTTCCAAACCCGGCGATCATCGACCT